>QZLA01000355.1 GCA_004796375.1 Desulfobacteraceae bacterium | reverse complement strand
CCCCGATACTTGCACCGAGCTTGAAGCGGTGTGACCCGGTCACAAACTCTTTTTCAAACATATGATTGATCTTCTCAATGATCCGAAGGACATACCCGGTGTCCTCGAGGGAGGGAACCATGATCACAAATTCATCTCCGCCGAACCGGGCGACCACATCGGTCCGTCTCATAGTCTGGGCCAGCCGATCGCCCACCTGTTTTAACACCAGGTCTCCGGCACGGTGACCCAGCCGGTCATTCACCGGTTTAAAATCATCCAGATCAATGAAAAGAAGCGCCACGGCCAGGTGATTTCGCTTTGCAGAATAGATGGCGGTTTTCAGGTGTTCCATCAACAGCCTGCGGTTTGGCAGCCCGGTCAGGGTATCGTGGTTGGCCAGGTCCGTGATCCTGCGGTTGGCCTCCTCAAGCTCGATGTTCTTGAGCCGGTAGATTTCAGCCATCTGGTGCTTTTTTTCAATCTCATGTTCAAATCCCAGGCTTTTCAACCGCAGTTCCGCTTTATTCAGGTTATACTCTTTTTCTGCGGCATTGAACTTTTTGAGATAGGACAGCGCTTTTTCAAACTCTTTTTTCTGCTCATAGGTACTGGACAGCTGCTCATAACATTTACAGCGGATGTTCCCGATATCCTTGTCCAGTGCCAGATCCAGGGCCCGGGTCAGGCAGCTAAGCGCGGACTCGATCTGTGCCCGGGCCAGGTGAAGACAACCGATTTCATACAGATTTTCGGTCTCGATTTTGATATTGCCCAGGGTTTGTGATATCTCCAGGCTTTGCTGGAACAGGTCTCCGGCTGTTTCATACTGTTTCTGTGCCCGGTACAGGCACCCCAGGGTTGTCAGCAGCTCCGACTCAAAGTGGGTGTCCCTTTTCTCATGGGCTATTTTTCTGGCGTTTTCAAGATGACCCAGAGCGCTTTCATACTCCCCGGAATCGATGTAATACAAACCGATACACTTGGATGCCGTATAAAAACAGGTATCATTTCGCTCCGGGATATTCAGGGCCTCGTTAAAGTAATCAAACGCCTCCTCGATCTTTCCCATTTCGTTATAAATCAGGCCGATGTTTGCCAGGGACGAGGCTTCGCGCTCCTTTTCCCCTGCATTGCGGGCCAGATTGACACTCTTGAAAAAGTAGGGCAGTGCATGATCATAGTTGCCCATGTCCAGATGAAGGACCCCCATGCTGTTGATGGACAACAGATGACCATAGGTATCACCGATCAGTTCATACTTTTCGGGCAGGTCTTTGAGCAAAGGGAAGGCGTGGTCAAACTCACATTTCAGGATATGATACCAGGCCCTGTTGGATTCGGCATCCAGAACCCCCTTCTTATACCCGATGGCCTGGGATAATGAATGGGCTTTTTGGCACTGCGCCAGTGCTTCCTCCATATCATGGGCAAGAACATTTAAGAAACGATCATTGATTGCCTCAATGGTCTGTATTTTATCAAACTCGATTACCGTCAAAATATCCTCAATCACTTTTGCTGAATCCCCCCCTATAAAAACAGACCCGAGCGCCATCTGCCCGGGCTTGACGGGGTGATTTGAATTCTAACTATCCATTGGAAAATTTCAAGATTTTTCTAATGTGACGATGGCAACTGCCTGAAAATTGATCCACTTTGACCGTTGTGTCCCGGCGGGTTTCAACGGGGCAGCAGGGACACGCACAAGCATCCGGGTCCTGTGTGGGCCGTCATGGTCGGACCCATCTCAACAATGGGAACCGCACTTTTTTCCTTTTTGAAAATCCCACACAGCTGTTCCTGAATCTGTGTCGCACCCAGCAGAGTATCGGAGTGACCGACCCAGATCTCCACATCCTTTCTCTGGTTCAGCAGGGTTGCCGCTCCTTTCTGGACACCCCGGATCAGTCCCTCAACAGCGGATTCCTTGCCCCTGCACTTTTCAATGGGTGTGAGCACCCCGTTATCCATCCCTATGACCGGTTTAATATCCAGCATCTTACCGAAAATAGAGGAGAGCATGTTCAGTTTTCCGGCCCGTTTAAGCCAGAACAGGTTGTCCACGACAAAAAAGAGCATGGAGTGTTTGACCAGCCAGTTGATGTACTGGTTCAGACGCTGGGTATCCGGGTTATTCCTGGCAATCCCGGCGATCCGGTTGACAATCTGGCCCTGTGCGATACTCACGGTACGGGTGTCAATGATATGGATCGCGGAGGACACCTGTTCACCCAGGAGCTCAAGAGAATTGTTCGCAGAACTGTAACAATTGGACAGCTCTTTTGATACGTGGAAAGAGTATACCCGGTCATATCGCCGCATCATTTTCTGGTAGTTTTCCGTGTATTCCCCGGGGAACGGCGGCGAGGTGGATACATCGTGTTTCTGTTTGAGGTGTTCGACCACCTCCTGGTTTACGATGTTCACCCCGTGAAGATGGTCCTGATTATTAACCAGGATATGGATGGGGATTAAGTGGATATTTTTCTTTTTCGCCAAGCCTGAAGGAAGATCAGCAGTACTGTCAGCAATTACGCCAATGGTTTCGTCCATGAGTTGTTCCTTGTGAGATGGATAGTTTATTGAAAAATAGCAAGAGCAGATGAGAATATCAAGATGTATAAATTTCTTGAGTTGACAAATTTTGTACCCCGTGATTTAAATTACGCGACATATTTTCAGGTGCCGTTCACCCGGCTCAAAAGGGAATCCGGTGTAACTCCGGAACGGGCCCGCCGCTGTAATTGGGGACGACCGCTGCATGATGCCACTGTCTGTATGGACGGGAAGGCGCAGCTATTAGGATAATCCATCAGTCAGAAGACCTGCCTGGAACCAATGTGCCAGAATTCTTTCGGACAAAGAGAAGGCACTTTAGATCTGCCTGGATAGTTACGGGAAATCCCCGGATCGTATTAACGGTCCGGGTTTTTTTTTGCGCCAACGCGCAGATACTCAAAGAAGAGAGATACGATTAGGAAACGTTAACCAACATTTCAAGCCGATCATTGCACGGTGGCCTGCAACGAAGAGGTTCGGGCTGAAAAGGGAATCCTGTGAGATTCAGGAGCGGGCCCGCCGCTGTAACTTGAATCCCATCCATATTCAATGGGTGGCACCCGCCGGGTATGCTGCCACTGTTCTGACATTAGAACGGGAAGGCACCCGGACCGGGTCAAGAAGCCAGAAGACCTGCCGAATGCAATTTTCCTTGAGCTACCGCCGGCGCGGTCCGGCACTAAAGGAGTCAAGATGAAAAAACGTTTATTGTGGTGTGTTGTATTGATTTTTTCAGCACTGTGTACCGGCCCGGCATGGGCTCAAGACAGTGAAAGAAGCGAGGTTCAGCATATGGATGATGTGGTGGTGACGGCCACCCAGACGGAGAACTCCGTTCTGAAAACCGCATCCAATATCGCTGTGATTACCGCGGATGAGATTAAAAAATCTGATGCGGAAAATGTGGCCGAAGTACTGAAAAAACTGCCGGGTATTTTTTATACCAATGCCTCCGGCCTGGAGCCCAAGATTTCCCTGAGGGCAACCCATATCGGGATGAGCCCGGGTGCTTTGGTTCTGCTCAACGGGATCCCGGTGAACGTGGGCAAATTCGGGTATACGGACTACGAGTCGATCCCCATCGAGAATATTGAGCGGATCGAGGTGGTCAAAGGTCCCATGTCTTCCCTGTACGGCGGCAACTCCGCCCGGGGGGTTATCAATATCATTACCAAACGCGCTAAAAAAGATTTCGGCGGTGAAATCAGCATGATTGCCGGATCATCCCATGATCAGCGCTATTCTGCCCTGGTTTACGGGAATACGGGTGAATGGGATTACAACCTGAACGTGAAAAAGCGGTCAGAGGACGGATACCGGGATGAAACCTGGCTGGACAATTATTATGTCAACGGTGAGGTCGGATACTGGCTGTCCGATGATTTCAGAATCGGTACCTATGCGAGCTTTACAGACAAGGAGCGTTCCCTTGCCAAAAAGCTGAAAAAATCCCAGCGGGATGCCGATCCCACCCAGGCCGTTGACTACAGCCTGACAGACAACCAGGACGTGATTATCGGCGTGAATGCGGACTTGAAAAAGGAGATGTATGATTTCAAGACCATACTTTACTACAAGTACCGGGACAAAACCTATGAAAACTACCTGATGGCCACCTCTACCCCATATCTGGAAGATCTGGAAGAGGATGTATTCGGGGTCCGCAGTATTTTTACCTGGAAGCAGCCGATGTTCGGCCGAGCCAACAAGCTGTCCCTTGGGTTCGACTATGATGATGACCAGATCGACCTGAAAACGGACAAGGCGACGTCCAAGACCATCGGCGCGCCCTATGAGAAAAACGATCCCAAAAAGACCGGAGATTTTTCCAGTCGGATCTGGGGTGTTTTTCTCCAGGATGAGCTGGCTGTCAGTGATAGGCTGACCCTGACCGCAGGTCTTCGCTATGATTACCTGGAATTTGAAAACAATGCGCTGTATGATTTCACCCAGGACGGGAAATACACTTACGATAATAATCCGGATTATTCAAAGCTCAACCCGAAAATCAGCCTGAATTACCAGGTGGCGGAACAGACCGCCGTCTACGGGAGTTTTTCAAAGTCCTACCGGCCGCCGTCGATCTATGATTACTATGCCAGCGGCAGCTACGCCTCAAAAAACAATTACGTGTTGGAACCGGAAACCTTCACCCAGTATGAAGCCGGAGTACGGCATACGTTTTCCAAGGCCATTGCCCTGGATACCAGTGTTTATTTCCTGACCGTTGACGACATGCTGGATTCCGCCTATGAAGACGGAAAATACATGGGGAAACAGAATATCGGCAAGGTGGAGATCATGGGGCTGGAACTTGCCCTGTCCGGATCCCCCTGCCGTTTCTTTTCCTATACACTGGGGTATTCATACACCGAGGCGGAGTATGCCGAGGATATTTTCACCAAGGGCGGGGACAACATCAACGGCAACCGGACCACAAAGATTCCCAAACACCGGTTTGTTGCCGATGCCCAGACCCTGGTCGGGGAATGGGAAGCCCACAAGCTTTACTGGAACCTGGGGTTCATTGCCCAGGATGAATTTGCCATGGACAATGTGAACTCCCAGTTCTATCCGGGATATATGCTGATGGATACCAAGATCCGACTGCTCCATGACACCTACAGCATTTTCTTTTCCATCGATAATCTCCTTGACCGGGATTACGATGGGTATGCATACGTCAGCTCCGGAAAGGATTATTACTATCCGGCAGCCGGCAGAACCTTTGCCTTTGGAGTCGAGTACCGGTTCTAAGGGTTAAGTGAGGGTGTGTGTGTGGGAACAGACCTCCGGGAGCCAAATCCCCTCCCGGGGGCCTGTTTCTATTCTGCCGCATCCCATTCCAGGATGATATCCATGGCCTTGGAGATATCCCCGGTACCCTTGTAGCCGTGCCGTTTCAGACCTTCAAGCCAGATCTGATTCAGCAGGCGGGAGCGGAAGATATGCCGGACCTCCTCAATGGTGGCGCGGACCTTTACTTGTTCCAAATGCGGTGAGTACAATGGGGATATCTGATATCATGGCTGTTCTTCTCCGGCGCCCTTGAGTCGGGCCTGTTCTTTCTCTTTTAAAAATGCGTCGATCTGCTTGAGCATCTGCCGGGCAGGTTTTTTCTGGTTCTTCCAGGCTTTTGCCTTTAAAAACGATTCCCTTGCCGTGTTATACTGTTTCAGGTTCATGGCGCAGTACCCTAGCATCAGCAGGGACTGCCCCGGTTTTTTTTCTATTCGGGCCAGTTCCCGGTACACGGCCATGGCTTTCTCAAAGGCCTCATCCTCAAACAGCAGGCGGGCCTTGATGCGCAGCAGGCGCTTGTCCCGTGATATGGCCAGCCCCTTTTCAATGAACGCCAGGGAGCGATCCCGATCATAAATCAGGGTCAGGGCATTCACCAGCTTGACCACCGTGTCCCTTTCTCCTTTATCAGGACCGTTTCTCAGGATTTCCTCGTAGAGCAGGGAGGCCTGACCCGGCACCTCAAGGGACATGTATAGATCGGCCGCCAGCATCTTCTCCTCTTCATCCATGGGCGTCAGATAACCGTAAACCAGCAGGGCACTCAACGCCTTTTCCTGGCGCCCGTCTTCCAGGTGAATATGGCACAGTGCTTTCCACCATTTGGGCTCCAGGGTATCCTCACGGGTCAGAAACCTGGCATAGGAAAGCGCTTTCTTCTTCATGTTCAATGACAGATACTGGTACAGCAGCACCTCCCGCCACTGCTTCTGCTTTGCACCTTCCGACTTTTCGGCAAGTTCCTCAAGATAGGGGAGTGCTTCGCTATACCGGTCCAGTCCAAAGTAAATATTGACCAGGGTTTCCTTCCACTCCAGGGTCATTTCATCGGGATGGTCGATTTCTATCCGTTTGAATATCGCCAGGGCGTTTTCAAGCGCGTTCTTTTTAATCCCACCGGCCTGAAACCGGCAGACCGCTGCATAGTAAAGGTAAATGGCTTTGGGTGCTTCAGAGGTATCATATCCTTTCAGAAACGACTCTGCCGCACCATTGAAATCAGCGGTCTCATACTGGACCCGGGCAAGGTTCAGCCACGCCTCTGAAAACCCGGGAAGGCGCTTTACTGATAGCTTGTAGTTCTCTGCGGCCCTGGCAGCCTGATCCAGCGTTGAATACCAGTTGCCCAGTAAAAAATAGATAAAATAGTGGTCATAGCCCTTTTGCCGGATCTCCTTTTCTCCTGCCCCGGCCTGCTTTGCCTTGAACGCCTCCAGCAGTTGCACAGCCCTGTTAATCTCCCCCTTCTGGGCCATTGCCTGGGCCTTGTTGACCAGGATTCCTGCAGCCAGGGGCAGTTTGTCCGCCGAATGTGCTGCCGTTAAAAACACCGGCACAAAAAACAGGGCGCAAAGACACAATACCACACCGGCTGACCATTGGACGGGTCTGAAATTTATGTTTAAGCGCATTCCCAAAAAACCCATCACTTCTCCAAGTTGAACCGGACCGTGGTCTGGGCAATAGCCGCGACCGCCACCCCCTCAACCGTTCCGGGTTTGAACTTCCATTTGGAAACACAATTAATCACTGCCGTGTTAAAGATATCTTCCGGATCGGTCTCAATCACACGGACATCCTCTACCAGTCCCTTTCGGGTAACCTTGAAGGTGACCGTCACCCACCCTTCGATACCGCGACGGGATGCCCGCCTCGGATACACCGGGGGAATCTTCACCAAAGGGATCAGGGGAGAATCCAGCTCGGCAGCAAAATAAATATCCTTGAGGGTCGGGGCTGCCATATCGAAATGGAACAGATCCGGCATCACAAGATCCGTGGACAGGACCGGCAGCCTGGAATTGAGCTTGAACGACAGTTTCGGCTTGGCCATCAGGGGTTTGGTCTTCGGGGCTTTCACAGACCGTTTCAGGGTCTGCTTTTCCGGCACCGGCTTTTTGATCTCTTTTTTCGGCTTCTTTTTCACCACGGGTTCCGGCCGTTTCACCCGGATTACCTGGATGGGATTCAGCTCCTCGAGATCATCCGGACGCTCCGGCACCACGCGGATCAGACCCGGCATCAGCCCGAACAGTGTCAGATTCAGGGCAATGGAGCCTATCAGCGCCAGGGCCCATCCCAGTATGGAACGTATCTTCATTAAACGGGCTACTCTCCTTGGCCCCTGCTTGCGGCAATGGATACGTTTTCGGCACCCGCCAGCTTGCAGGCATCCATCACCCGGATGACCAGTCCGGTCCGGCTGTTTTCATCCGCCACGATCACCACGTTGTTGTCCGGGTTTTCCGCCAGCAGCCGCTCCACATTGATCCGGACTGCCCGGATATCCACTTGCCGGCGGTCGATATGAACAGTGTCGTCCTTTGTCACCCCAATCAGGGTAGTGGCCTTTGCCTTGCTCACGGCCGTGGATGCGGTGGGCCGGGAGATATCAACGCCGGTTTCCTTGACAAAACTGGTGGTGACCAGGAAAAAGATCAGCAGGATAAACACCATGTCGATGAGGGGGGCGATATTGAGTTCCAGTTGCTTTGCACCGGCCCGTCTGCTTGCCGAAATGTTGAGCATGCTCTCTCCTTCGTGTTTATTCCTGGATAAATCGTTTCAAATAAATGCCGGTGGCTGCGATCCGGCTCTTGAGGTTGTTGGCCCGCTTGGCCAGCCATCCGCTCATGTAAAGTCCGGGGATGGAAACCATCAGCCCGGTCTGGGTGGTGACCAGGGCCACGGAGATCCCGCCGGCCATGGCCTTGGCATTACCCGTACCGTACACCGTGATTACTTCAAAGGTGCTCATCATGCCGACCACGGTCCCTAACAGCCCTAGAAGTGGGGCCACACCTGCCAGCACCCGGATGGTGGACAAGTACGTATCCATGGCGGAAATCAGGCTCATCACAGTCTCATCCAGGATGAAGTCGTCCAGCTCGGGATCATGGCTTCTGGCTGTAAGAAACGCCCGCACCAGCATGGAGTTGGCCCCCTGGTATTTCGGTTCCGGCGGCCGGTTTTCCCTCACCAGGCGCCCGGCCTCAGACCGGGAGATATTTTTAACGTACAGCTTTCGTAAAAAAAACACCCGGTTGATGATGAGCAGCCACATGAGGCAGGAGACCATCAGGATGGGGATCATCACGATTCCCCCGGAACGGATGTACTGCTCGATGGAAAAAAGAAGCTCACTAACCATCATCACTCCTGCCGTTGATGATTCCGGCACACTCGTTACGGCTCTTGAACACCAGGTTGACAAAGGCAACGGACTTCTCTTCCATCTTCTGTATCAGGGTTTCCACCCTGCGGCTTAAAAGGGTATGGCCCAACATGATGGGGATGGCCACGGACAGCCCCAGCATCGTGGTGACCAGGGCTTCCGAGATTCCCCCTGCCATGAGCCTCGGATCTGAGGTCCCGTAATGGGTGATCACATGAAAGGTGTTGATCATACCGGTCACTGTGCCTAAAAGCCCTAAAAGCGGGGCAATGGCCGCCAGCATACCCAGGGTGGACATGAACCGCTCGATCCTGGGGATCTCGCCCAGGATCGCTTCCTGGAGGGCATTTTCCATATCCTGCCGGGTCCGGTCCCTGAATTCCACCGCCGTGAGCAGCACCTTGGGGATCAGCTTGGATTTCCTGGCCTGTAGCACTGCCTTGAGCCCCTCCCAGTCATTGGCGGCAATCTTCTCCCTGACCTTTGTCATCAGCGTCTCTGCCCGGGTCTGCCGAATCATGAAAAACAGCACCCGCTCCAGGAAGATCAGGACGGCAAGCCCCAGAATCGCCAGAATGGGCCAGATCAACTTTCCCCCCTTGGGTATTTGCTCCAACAGGTTCAACTCATGGGTGAGCTGCCGGATGGCGCCGCCTTTGGTGATATCCATGTATACGGTATCGCTGTTTCCATCGAGATAGGCACGGATATTCTCGGAGAGCCTTGCCGACGGCAGCTTGGACAGGGCAAAGAACCTACTGCTCTGATCGGAGTAGAGCAGAAATCCCACCTCATCGTCAAGGACATAGATGCCGGTAAAATTACCCAGGATCAGGATCTTTGCAGTCTGCTCCATTCCCTGGCGGTCCACCATGGTTCCGGATACCACCTGGACCTGGCCCGACAGATCGATTTCTTCAAACAGCCGCTCGGACATGATACCAAGGTCATCCATGGAAAAGAATTTATTCTGCTGGATGATGGGTGCAAGAAAGGCCTGCCTTTCCGGCCGGACGGCGCTCTGGTGGCTCTGGATCAGGATGCCTTCAAGCTCCTTGGCGTGGCTCTTGACAAAGGCGGACAGTTCCTGGTTCACGGCATGGGATTTTTCAAGCGCTTTTGTCAGGGTCTCCTCTTCGGACCGCAGCGTTTCAATCCGGCCCTCAAGTGCCTTGTTCTCCTTTTTCAAGGATTTGATGGATGCCTTGAGTTCTGCAATGGCGTTTGAGAGCTTTTTCTCATCAGACCGGATCTTTTCGGCCTGGGCCTTTGCCTCTGATTCAGCCGTCTGTTTTTCGGCCTGGGCCTCGTCGATCAGTGCCTGCTTTTTTGCTTCCAGCCCCTGATGATCCAGACGCATATCTTTGGCAAGGACCGGCAGCCCCCCGAAAAAAAGGAAAAGACCGATGAACAGGATGCACAATTGCTTCACTATTCACCTCCTTTAGACAGCCGGCCGATGGGCAGGGCGAGCAGCTTTGCTGTCCTGCGCCGGCTGCCGATCTCCACGGCCTCCCGGATAGCCGCAAGATCGGTGTCTGGCAATGCCACCCATTGCTCATCCCCCACCGAATACTGGGCTGCCGACTGCTCATCCAGGGACAGGAAAAACATGGATACCCGTCCCAGCCGGAAAATATTGCCCAGGACCTCATCCTCTCCCATGAGCACCTTGTCCTGATACACCTCGATGGTGCTACCGTATTCGGTTTCGATAAACAGGGCCTCGAACACCTTGCGGTACTTTTCCGCAATGCTGATCTCCACATCGTCCAATAGGGTTCTCAAACGCTGCAGCCGGTCTTTTCTTTCCTGTGCCAGAAAGGGGGTATCATGTTCAACAAGCAGCTCAAGCTGTTGGTAGACCCCGCCAAGAAAGGGGGTCATCTCCTTTGCGATCCGTTCCGATTCTTTTTTCTGCTCTAAAAGCGTCCGGGTCACAGCCTCAAGGCGGGATGCCTCTGCAGTTAACTGACGATTCCGCTCTAAAAATTCCCCATGGATGCTTTTCAGGCTCTCATACTCAGCCACAAGCTTCTCTTTTTTCTCTTCCCATTTATCCCGCTTCTTCTGGGTGTCCTGTCGGATATCGATGGACTGCCCCACGGATTCTTTGGCTTTTTTGGCCGCATTTTTTTTGCACCAGCCGGTTTGGGGAACCAAAAAATGCATTCCCATCATACAGATCACGGCCGTAAGGGCCATCAGGTGAATCGTTGGTTTCCTGTGAGTTGGCATTGTTTTACGTCTCTTGGATTTAATATTAAATTCGCCCTTTATCTATACCAGACCCGGTAGGCAGCCCGCAAAAGAAATCTGGGATTCTGGTTAATCCTGTACAAAAAAATCAGGGGTATCACTGCCCCCGGCCGGATGGTTCTCAGTCCGGTAGATCTTTCCATCCTTTCCAAACTCATAGTCCGGGAGTTTTCCAAATCCCTGTTCATGAAATTTGGTGCGGTAAAACTTGCCGTCATTACCAAAATCATAATCCGGCTGTTCTGCCCACCCTTTCTGATGAAAGGCGGTCCGATAAAGTTTTCCCTCCTTGAGAATATACACCGGGTGAGGGTTTGACAGACGTTGATCCGATGCTCTGAATAATTTGGGGTGGTGCCTCATGTGATCTCTCCTTTCTGGTTGATTAAAAATAAAAAACCCCGGATCGATAAAACATCGATCCGGGGCAGCCCTTTTTAATTCCAAGATCAACTCATCCCAATGATCCGCGATGGGATGATATGCTGTCCAGGCAGGTCTTCTGACTCTTGGATCTTCCTAATAACTGCGCCTTCCCGCCGGGTTCTCTACCCTGCAGTGGCCTGAGCAGCCTTCGTCCCCAATTACAGCGGCGGGCCCGTTCCGGATTTTAACCGGATTCCCTTTTCAGCCGTTACAGAGGTGATACCATACCTTCACACGGCACCTGAAACGGATAAATAATGAAAAATGTACCTCGCAAAGTCAAGAAAAATATCAAACGGTTTTCAAGAAATATAGAGAAACAGGGATTGGGCGTTACGATTTCATTTTTTTAAACCACGCCTTGTCTCCGTACATCGCCTCCAGGCAGGCGGGGCAGAGACCATGGGAGAACTCTGCCTGGCTATGATTCTGGATGTAGGTTTCCACCTGCTGCCAGTATCCTTTGTCATCCCTGATCTTTTTGCATTGCGCACAGATGGGCAACAGGCCTGAGAGTTGATGGACCTCGGACAGGCTGACCTTGAGTTTCTCTGACGTGATGTAGTTTTTCCTGAAAATATGTTCAACCAGGAACGCGAGATACAGATAGATCAATACCAGGCCGCCCATGAATACGCAGTACGCGGCGAGCAGGTCAGCAGGCATGGGGGATATGACCCCGAACAGGAAAACAAACCCGGCCATGGTCAGAATCAGCGCAACCCAGCTGTATCGGAATCCCAGGCCGGCCGTACAGAACACGCCGGGAAAAATAAGAAAAAACCCGGTGAAATAGATGGAAAAATCGTGAACCGTATCCAGAAGCAGGAGCAGGTTACAGAACATCCCCAGGGTGAGAACAAAAATAAAGCCGTTCCAATCCATGAGGCTGCGGTGCTGCCTGCTCCGGCTGATAAAGATGGCAGTCAGCGCAACAAAAATCACGATGGCACGGAGTATCATGACCAGGCCGGCAGACTCGCCGAAAAACTGCCTGTCCAGTACACTGAACGCCACACCCAGGAGAATGACAATCCCCCAGGAGACCCGGGTGAAGGTCATGGCCCGGTCAAGAATATACTCCCTGTAACGTGATTCGACAGATGGATCCAGAAAGTACAGAAACGTTTTGTGGATGGTATACCTGTCTGTTGTCACAACCCTACTTCTTTTTAGAACTCAATTCCGGAAAGTCCCAATAAAAATGTTCATTGGAAGCCTCGCCTTCCTCGAGGTCCTGGCGCTGGACCTCATTTTCCCTGAGTTCAACCCGCCTGATTTTACCGCTGATGGTCTTGGGGACCTCCTGCACAAACTCAATGATTCTGGGAATCTTGAATTTGGCCAGGATCCCTATGGTATGCCGGAACAGTTCGAGGGCCAATGCCTTTGAAGGTTCATACCCGGCCTTTAAAATGATATAGGCCTTTACCAGCTGGTGGCGGTTGGGATCAGGAACACCGATCACGGCCGCTTCTGCCACGGACGGGTGTTCGACCAGGGCGCTTTCCACCTCAAAGGGGCCGACCCGGTAATCCGAAGATTTGATCACATCATCGGCCCTGCCCACGAACCACCAGTACCCGCCCTCATCTATCAGGGCACGGTCTCCGGTATAGTAGTAATCATCTATGAACACCTGGTCCATTTTCTCCGGGTTGCCGATATACTCGGTAAACAGTCCGATGGCCCGCCAGCGGTTCAACCGGACCACAATGTTTCCCGACTCGTTGGGTGCTGTTATTTCTTCCCCGCTGTCGTCCACCAGAATAACATCATACATAAAGGATGGATAGCCAAAAGAACCGTTTTTCATTTTACCGGCCATCCATGGCGGGTTCCCGATCATAGCGGTGGATTCAGTCTGGCCGTAAAAATCTCTGATCTCTGTTCCGGTAGAGGTCTTCCACTGACTGATCACCTCCGGATTCAACGGTTCACCCGCTCCAATGGACTGGCGCAGGGATGACAGATCATATTGGGAAATGTCCATGTTGATAAACATCCGCCACGCCGTGGGCGGTGCGCAGAACACACTGACATTATGGGTATCAACGGCCTGCAGATACTGATCGCCGTCCAGCACGGTAAAGTTGAATCCCGTGGCGGTGGCGCCCACATTGAACGGTGCAAAAAAGCTGCTCCATGACCACTTGGCCCACCCGGGCGCACTCAGGTTGTGGTGGATATCACTTTCCCGGATACCGGTGAGTACGGAAGTAGACAGGTGACCCACGGGATAAGAGGTTGCCGTATGGCCCACCTTTTTGGGAAGCCCGGTGGTCCCGGAGGTGAAAAAACAGAACAGCAGATCATCAGATCTGGTCTGCGCGGCCACTGCGGTTTCCGGTTTGGCAGACAGGTCATCATAGCTTGTCCACCCCGGTTTTTCGCCCAGGATGATCTTGATTTTCGGTGTAACACCGGTCAGGCCAATGGCTTCATCCATGAGATCGGCAAACTGCTCATCACACAGAATCGCATCCGGTGCATAGGATTCAAACCGGAACTGCAGCTCTCTCAATGTCATGGTGGTGGCGGTCGGAACGGCCACGATGCCGCCTTTCACGCAGGCAAAACTGGCAAACCAGGTCTCGGGAATAATGGGAACCATCATGTACATATTATCCCCCTTGGACACACCCGCCTCTGAAATACTATTCAGGCACTGGTTCCCCTTGGCGGCCATCTCTTTGTACGTATACTCCCGGACAGCCCGGGTCGCGATGTCTGTCCATATCAGGGCTTTTTTATCCCCACGGTCCCGGACATGAAGCCCCTCAAAAATCTCATGGGCCCAGTTGAAATACTCGGGCATCTCCATGGTGTTGAGCTTCTCAAAGAACGCTTTTGCTGCCTGTTCCTTATGTTCATTATCATCCATCATATTGATCTGCATCACTTCGGTGTACAACGTTTCCATGGCCATAATTTCACTCCTTGAGGTCTGTTCCAACATGTATGATGGATTGACTTATTGTTACCCGGTTAAAAGTTTAAGAATTAAAAGTTTAAGATATAGATGAGATGATTCATTTTTGTCAAAGGATTTTTCCATAACGGGTTTTTTGCAATCCCCTGCCTTTTCATGTACACTTGAGTTTTATCCCGAACATAGGATTATGAGGAACCATGCAGGTGGATCTCAACAAACTGAAAACCTTTTATACCCTGGCCGGCACAAGGAGTTACACCCGGTGTGCGGATAAACTGTGCCTGACGCAGTCTGCGGTCAGCCATGCCATCAAAAAGCTGGAATCTGACCTGGGATTTGAATTGGTGGATCGGCAGAACCGGCACTTCAAGCTCACCGAGCATGGAGAATACCTGTTCCTGCAGTGTGGCCGGATATTTGACCGGATAGAGGAGACCCTGGACAACCTTGCACGGGAAAAAGACCACCCGATACAGATCAACCTGGGTGCGCCACCGGAATTCGGGTCTTCTGTCCTGATCAAGGGCATGGCTTCGTTTCTACATGCCTATCCCCATATCCATGTGGACTTTCTTCTGGACCCGCTGTTGCTCGAGCCGCTTCTGGCGGATGAATTGGATATCATTGTGGACTGTGTCCCCCACGTGCATGAAGATCTGGTCAGCATCCCCCTTTTGCGTGAGGAATACACGGTCATTGCCTCTCCGGATTACATCCGGGACAAAGAGATCCAATCGATCCGCGACCTGGACCGGTGCACCCTGATCTCTTTTGACAAGACCCTGATCTGGTGGAAAAATTTCATCAATGCATTGAATGAGGAATCGGGATTCGGGTTCGAGAGGATTACCAAGATTTCCAATGTGCGGGGGATCATTAACGCGGCACTGGAATCTTTGGGTGTCGGGTTTGTACCACGGTATACCGTGCTCAAAGAGATCGAGAAGGGGTTGCTCAAAGAGCTGTTTTCCCGGACCGAAGTACTCAATGACCAGATCAATATTTATCTGAAGAGGCGTAACCATGACAAACAGGCGTTTAAAGATTTGATCGGTCATATCAAATCACTGAAACTTCACTGATCCCCGACCTGGCAGCGTGGTGAGCCTTCATTGCTCTTAACCTGAAATCATGCACTGCTTTGCGCGATGACCGCTTTTCTTGGCCGCCCAGCGGTAGCACAGATGCCGCTCTTCCGGGCTCGTGGTCTCATAGTCACACTCATACAGTTCCCTGACCAGTCTTTCCTTTTCTTTGGAACAGCATGATTTTGCTTTTATATTTACGGAGTCTAACATGATGCACCCCCTGAAATTATCCTAAACTGTGAATCTCCCTGGGTAAAGGAGCATGTTCATACTCCTAAAAATAAGAAAGGATCCCCAGATTTCAATCATAAAAATTAGCCGTGCATAACTTTATTCAATTTCATTGAAAATTATTTCAAGAATATCCACGGCATCAGCCACGATCTGATTGCACACGTTTTTATCCCTCAATGTTTTCATATCTTCAGGGTTTGTTGAATCAATCCCGTTCATTATCAGAATTTTCCCGCACACCAATGTATCCCGGCGTTGCCTGAACTGGTGGGAAAATTCCTGTACTTTTAAAAACAACCGGTCCCTGGCGTATTGGTCCGTTTTTCCTTCTGTGCCGTATTTTAAACCGATGGCCATGATCGCACCGGTCACTGCACCGCAGGTATCCCCCTGGGCCATTCCCCCGGCAAATCCGCTTGCCAGCTTTACTGTAATCGTTTCATCCAGCCCGAAATCTTTGGCATAAGCCTTTAAAATCGCTTCTGAGCACATATAGCCATCCAACAGATTCCGAACGGCCTCTGAAGTTTGGTTTAGATTATTCTCCGGTGTATCACTCATTTTTCAAACGCTCCTTTTTGAAATTAATTGGACCCCAAAAGTCACCAGTGGTGACTTTTGGGTTAAATTTTTTTACGAATCAAATATCCCCTTGCAAAGCAGATCAATGGCCGCGTTCACCTCACCCCAGGACGATTGCGAATCAAAATCAAATCCTCCGATGGATCGGGTGATCCTGGTTTTGATGATCAAATGGTTCACTGCTCCTGCCATCAGCACCACGACGGCTGACAGCATCCTGTTGTCCGGAACCTGATCCAGTCTTTCAAAATATTCAAGAATGGTTCGGTTCCGTATGGCTTCAAGATGTTTGGACAGTTGGTTTTTTTCCAGCAGTTCCCATGCCAGAATATCCTGGGTAGTCGGCCGCTTTCTCAGCGCGGACAGAAATGATTTGAAAAACTGTGCCACCTGCTGATCCGGTTTCAAACGGTTTAAAGAATCCGGGTTCGGTCCCCGCAGTTCATCGACTGTCGGCCAGAAATCAACGGTTTTACTATAGGCTTCAATCAACTCGGGTAATCCCCCGAAATACCGGTAAACCAGCACCTTATCCACGCCGGCTGCTTTGGCGACCCGGTTAACACCCAGCCCTTTGAACCCCTGGTTACTCAATACCGTGCCCACGGCCCGGATCAATTTATCTTGGGTCAGATCCCTGCGTTCACTTTTCTTTGATCTCATGTTGCACAACTCCAAAAGTCACCACTGGTGACTTTCTACCACCTGACTTTCAACGAGTCAAGCGATTTAATCATTTCTTTACAGAATCAGATAAGAAAATTAAATCGTATGCTGTCCCGGGGATCAGGGAATCGCTTTACCGTGGGGATCCTTAGTGGGACTGCCCAGCTTTTCATCCAGGTATTCCACGGTATCGCCCTGATGGAGATGTTCAAGCTGATGGGCGGTGGTATGAACATCATGCTCCGGCGTGCCGATGCTTTCCAGATAGGTTTCCCAGAGCCGATGGGCACGCAGCACCTTGTTGGCTTCCTTTTGTCCTGATCCGGTCAATGCGTAATCCATGCCGGACTGAATGAGCAGATCATCCTCGATCATCTGCTTCAATACACGGTCCAGCCCTTTACCGGATTCGACATACCGGGCGATGACAGACCTGGGCGTAGGCTTCTCATGTCGAAGGATCGTGGTTAAAACATCCTCAACCACCTGCTGGGGAATCAGGTTCCTGAGCCTGACCCAGCGGGACAGCAGGCCGTATTTGGGTGCCACCGTCAGAACTACCAGGAACTGAAGTGTACAGAACAGCATGATGGCGCCTCCGCCGGCCGAGTCCAGCCAGACGCACAGGTAAAGGCCGCCGATGACACTGGTCACCCCGAAAAGCGCTGCCAGAATCATCATTCTATCCAAACGGTCACTGAGCAGGTATGCGGTGGCCGCGGGTGTGATCAACAACCCCACCACAAGGATCACCCCCACCATGCTGACCGCGCTGACCACCACGAGGGAGACACAGGTGGTCAATGCATAGTCCAGTAGGAGAACCGGCAACCCGATGGAAGCCGCCATGATCGGATCAAAGGTGGCCAGCTGAAAATGCCTGAAAAAGAAAATTAGAACGGTCAGAACAATGGCCGCCACAAAAGCACTGACCCACAGGTCAGTATCTGCAACTCCCAGGATGTCTCCCATGATGAAATGCATCAGGTCAATATGGATATAGTGCCTGAAAATGGATACCGCCACCACGCCCAGGGCAAATATCCCGGTGTACATGATGCCGATGGCCGTGTCCTCCTTGACCCTGGATATCCTGGATACAAAACTGATCAACGCTACGGTGGCCACAGCTGCGATCAAAGAACCCAGGAGCATGCCTGGGGCATGGGCCTCCAACCCGAAAAACAGCTTCATCACCAGGTATCCGCCGGCCACACCCGCAATCATGGCATGGGAAAGGGCATCCCCCAGAAACGCCATCCGCCTGAGAACCACCAGACACCCGACCACGCCGGCCACCACAGCCACAATTGACCCGCCGATCAATGCTTTTTGAAAATAGGTGTCCATGAGAGGGGCGATAAACAGGTCAAACATGGGCACCCTCCTTTTTAATCACCTCTTTGAAAATCCTGAGCCGCCCTTCATACACCTGGCTGAGCAAATCTTCCCGGAGCACGGCCGCCGGATCCCCATAGGCATAGAGCCGCTGTTTGATCAGAAGTAATTTATCAAAATACTCTGCAGCCGTTGCCAGGTCATGATGAACCACGACCAGGGTTTTTCCCGAGCGTTTGGCCCGCTCCAGCACATCCAGGATGGCCCGCTCCGTTGCCGCATCCACCCCGGCAAAGGGTTCGTCCAGGAGCAGAATATCACTTCCCTGGGCCAGTGCCCGAGCCATGAACACCCGCTGCTGCTGACCGCCGGAAAGTTCGCCAATCTGACGGTCTGCAAACTCTTCCATCCGGACCATCTCCAGTGCTTCCATTGCCGTGGCCCAATCACTTTTTGACGGGGAGGTATACCAGGGAATCTGCTGGTACCGGCCCATGAGTGCCACCTCTTTGACGGTAATTGGAAAGTCCCAGTCCACTGCACCCCGCTGGGGAACATAGGCCACCTGTCCCTTGGCCTGTTGTGCGGGAACGCCCTGGATCCTGACCGTACCCAGGTCCGGCTTGACAAAACCCAGGACCGCCTTGATAAAGGTGGATTTCCCGGCACCGTTCGGTCCGATAACGCCTACCAGCTGGTCCTTTTCAATATTTACGCTCACGTCCAGCAGGGCTGGGCGGGCATTATAGCTGACGGTCAAGTGCTGTACCTCGATGACAAAGGCGCTATTCATGGTCATGGTGCTGATCCTTTCCCGCTAAAATGTCAAACCCGGCGGTTCCGGATACCACGGCCCCGTTACCTGCCCATAGGGTCTGATCCGTGATTGCGACCCCGTCTTTCAACACCCTGACCCGCACCCCGTGATCCAGCATACTCTCTTCAAACGGGGGACTGGCACTGATGTAAATCTCATTAAAACCGGCCTGCAGGCCCGCCAGCTCCCCCACATCAATGACCTGGCCCCGTTGTATCGTGTCAGCAGGCACACTCAATGGTTTACCATTGATCCGTAATTCAATGGCCGGGGCGCTGCTGCTGCCCAGCTGCAGGGCAAACGGATCAGACGCAATGGTAAAGGTCGGGGTAACCTCAAGGGTAAACCGGCCCTGGGCCTGCTCTACCGCCTTTGCCTCAGGCGGTGCGTCAGGCAGACTTGCATCCCGCTGCCAGGTATACAGCCATAATCCCCCTACCATGACGATCCAGATCAAAAGGGTGAGAATAAACCGCATGATGCACCTATTTCAATGCATTGACAATAAGCAGGGTGTTTTCCCGCATCATGCCGATATAGGTTTCCCCGGCAGACCCCTCCGGTCCCATGGAGTCGGAATACAGTTCTCCGCCGATCCTCACTCCGGTTTCCTTGGCGATCTCACGGATCTGTTTGGGATTGATAGAGGTTTCTACAAAAATAGCCGGAGCGCCCGAGTCTCTAATCGATTGAACCACCTTCCGCCGGCGTTCAGGGGTGATACCGGCCCCCACCTCAGCCCCTGTAGACCAGCCCACCGGTGCGATGGATAAAAAATTGTTGTTTTCATTGAGCTTGTACTCACGGCAAAAGTAATTAAATGCATCATGGGTCGTCACCAGGATCCGTTTCTGGGGAGGAATCTGGTTGATCTGCTCCCGGATCCAGGCATCCAGAACACGAAGCTGCTGGAGAAACAGTTTTGCCCGGGCAAGATAGAGTGCCTTGTTTTCAGGATCCAGTTCGACCAGGCCCTTGATAATATTATTGACATATACGGCCACATTTCGCGGAGAAAACCAGGCATGGGGGTCGGGGATCGTTTCGCCGCCTTCGTCCACGTTTAAGATCTGTATAGCGTCGGTGGCCGTAATCAAAGGTTTCTTTGCATCCCGTGCAAGGGTCCGCATCCAGCTTTTTCCCTCCAGGTGAAGCCCGTTTTCAATACACAGGTCTGAACCCAGCACTATCTGAACATCATCCGGTGTGACGTTATAGGTGTGGGGATCAGCCCCGGGCGCCAAAATGCTTTTCACCGTGACCTGGTCACCGCCGACCTGCCTGGCAAAATCCGCAATCTGCGTGGTGGATGCCACCACCACCGGTTTTTTACCTGAATCCGCCATGACCATGCCTGGAAAGACGGTCAGCAGCAACGTAACAATAGAAAAAAATATTGCCGTAGGGAATCTCATGGGAACACTCCTTATTTTTTAAAGAAGGCTTTAGAAAAGCTAAGGATGTATTTTACAAGAACAGGCGTAAATAACAAGTCAAACTTGCGCCTGATCAGTAAAACCCAGAGGTTCAACGCCAATTGAGATGTGACCGGCCGGTTCCCTCAAAAGGATTTAACCGCCGGCCAGGGGGCCGTGAAAGGTCAGTGTGGTATCCATATCGAGAGGTGTGGTGATATCGATCTTTTGCTTGTCGCGAACCACCATGGGAACCAGGAGGGGATTGATGCCCAAGGCGTGCATCACCTCCCGGATCCTTGTACCGGGCTCAACCTCAACAGTTAAGACCTCGGGTTGTTCATTGCCGGCATCGGCAAGGATGCATCTGAGGCTCTGGGCCAACCTGAGGGTGACGGTGATCATGGATAACTCCCTGTAGGTGATGCACCCCGAAAATGTCCGGGGTGCATCCGGGGTCAAACTATAGCTTCAGCCCGTGCTTTTCCAGTGTACTCCGGGTGGGGATCCCGTTTTCATCCCAGCCCCGGGCCGCATAATAGTCATCCAGCATCTGCTCGATCACCTCAAAATCCATGACATGACCCTTGTTCGGACCGTTGGGGATGGTTTCCTCATAGAACCGGGGCGGTGGATAATCATACTTGCGACCGAAATCAGGGATCTCCCGTTTGTTATACATCCGGTTCAAATGCCAGATCTTTTCAGACAGTATGAGCAGGTCTGTGTTGAAATCCAGCTTTTTACCGGTGGCGCAATAGTACAGTTCTTCGTAATACTCGGTTTCCAAACCGATCTCCATATATTGAAGCCGGCAGGTACCCAGGATATCAAATGCCGGTCTCAAATGCTGGGATTTCAGCACCAGGGGAACCACATTCCGGTGGTCTGCCTTTGGAATCCGGTCAAAATCCGCTCCCCCTGAAATCAGGTCATGCACGTTGGCATCCTTGTTGCCGCCCACGGCATTGGCCACATCAGATCCCAGGACCCAGCACCGGCTGTGGTGTGCGCCCACATCAGCGGTCATGTATCCCAGCATCATTCCCGGGGCATTCCGTGATTCGTACCCGGTCCATTCAAGGCCCTTGACATGGATGGCAAACTTATCACTGTCCCCGCCGATTTTCTCTGCCGCGCCCTTGACGCCCAGGGCCAGAATATCTCCAATGCCTTGTCTGGATGAGATCAACTTGAGGATGTGAGCCACCGACTCCAGGTCTCCCCATTTGACATCCATGCCCATGTCTTCAGTAGTGATCAACCCTTTTTCACAGCACTCCAGGGCAAACGCGACAACCGCTCCGGCGGAACAGGTATCCAGGCCCAGTTCATCACAGATATAGTTGGCATAGGCCACGGCATGGACATCGGACAACTCGCAATTGCTGCCGATCAGGGACAGGGTTTCATACTCCGGCCCCTCGACATACACCTCACCCAGCTTGGTTTTTGCCCGTCCATATTTACCACAGGGGATGGGACATGCAAAGCAGCCCTTATCCGTGATCTTAAGCTCTTTTAGAATGGCCTTGCCATTGATTTGGTCTGCATAATCACAGTGGGATGTTTGAAAATTCCGGGTGGGCAGCGCGCCCACGTCGTTGCACCAGTTGGTGATACCAGCAGTACCTTCAGGGGTCCAGCCCTCGAACCCGGGTTTTTCCCGGCAGGCCGCATAGGTTTCTTTGCCCTTTTTCAAGAGCCCTTTGGGATCAAAGACCGGGATGCTTTTCGTGCCCCTTACCGCCATCGCTTTGATATTTTTTGATCCCAGTACCGCACCAATACCGATCCTTCCGGCCTGTCGCCCGAAATCATGGGAAATGCAGGCAAAATTCACCCGGTTTTCGCCGGCAGGGCCGATGGTGAGGACCTGAAAATCTTCACCCAACTCCTTTTTAAGGGCTTCTTCCACTTCTGTAGAGCCTTTTCCCCAGTATTGATCGGCCGGCCTGATCTCAACAGTATCGTCATCAATAAAAATATAGGAGGGTGTCTCCGCTTTTCCGGACAAGATGGCAATATCATATCCGGCATACTTCATATTCACCCCGAAGTGCCCGCCCATGTTGCTGTCGCCGTATCCGCCCGTGGCCGGAGATTTGGTGGCAAAATGGGTTTTACCCGACGCCGGCAGGAACAATCCGCTTAAGGGACCCATGGCAATGACAAACCGGTTTTCAGGGTCAAACGGCTCCACACCCTGTGGGTTCTCATCATACAGTATTTTCGATGTAAATCCGCGTCCCCCGACAAATTCGTCGACCCATTCCGGCTTGAGTGGTTCCTTTTCGACCTGCCGGCGGCTTAAATCGATCCTGAGCGTCCAACCCGCGTATCCGTATAACATGGTGTCCCTCCTTAATGAAAAGTCAGTGCATCCCTGGGACACACTTCGGCGCACTGCCGGCAATTGTTACATTTGTAGGGCATTGAGTGATCGTCTACCTTGATCACGTTCACCGGGCATGCATCCACACATACCAGGCATCCGTCACACATGTTTTTGTCAATCCGGTATGTCTCCCCTTTCAGGCGGATCGCCTCCTGGGGGCATACCTCTGCACATTCGCCGCATTGATCACAGATCTGAACATAGTATTTTCCAGGTACCGGAAACTTTGCCGTGACTTTGAGCATGGCTTTTGACGGGTTCACCACCCTCAGGTTCTGCAGTGAACAGACCAGCTCGCAGGCTTTGCATCCCGAGCAGGTCTCATGGTTGAATTCAAGACCCATTTGTTGACTCCTTGGTTGTGTTGATTTCTTTTTAACCCCATACCACCCTAACAGATTGAACCCCCCTTTGTACAACGCATTGTTTTCATAATGGAATATGAATTGAATTCATGATACAAAAACGGGCATGACCAAATCGGACAAAATCAAATGGAACCAGCGGCATGCCACCCCAACGGCTGATATGGAACCCTCGCGGATTTTAAAAACATATGTTCACCTGGCAAAAAAGGGCCGGGCACTGGATATTGCCTGCGGCCAGGGTCGAAATGCCGTCTATCTTGCAGAGCAGGGGTTCAGGGTCGATGCGGTGGATATCTCCGGGGTTGCGCTTGCCAGGCTCAAGGATGCTCACCCGGAGCTGCAAACCATCCACCGGGACCTGGATACCTGGCAGATCCCGCAAGGCCGGTATAACCTGATCATCAATATCCGGTTCATGGACCGGCGCCTTTTTCCCGGGATCATCAAGGGGCTCACATCCAAGGGAATACTGATATTCGAGTCATTTATCAGTGACAATGACGATCCGTACTGCCTCAAGCCCAATGAGCTGCTGAGCGCATTCAGGACATTGCGGATTCTGTTTTATGAGGAGAAAGACCTGCCCGGATCAGATCATTTCAACGAGCAGGTCTCACTGGTTGCTGTGAAGCCAGAATAGGCTATTCCATATTCAGCATCTTCTTGGCTGTGGCCAGGCGCTCCTCAAGCTGATCATCTTCAAGATCCGCCACCACATCTTCAAGAACATCCGGGATGGGGATTCCCTGGGGGCACTTCTCCACGCACTCCTGGCACTGGATGCACTGGGAGGCATATTCCTTTTCCCCGCCGGTAAAAATGCCGGCACACCGAACCGCATACATGAATTTGGCTTCCTGCTCATTTTTAAACAGGTGCAGCTTGTTCAGCACCTCAAAGGCCGCGGAAATATTCACCCCTTCCGGACAGGGTTTACAATATTCACAGCCTGTGCAATCGACCTTCATCAGACGCTTGTATGTATCGGATGCCTCTTTGACCAGGACCATCTCCTCCGGGGTGAGTGAGTCGGGCAGGGCTTCACCGGCAATCCGGATATTTTCCTCAATATGTGCTTCTTCGTTCATCCCTGACAGTACCACGGTCACCTCGGGATGATTCCAGATCCATCTGAGTGCCCACTCCACCGGGGTTTTCTTACGGGCCGCCCGGTCCCAGATGGCTGCAACCTCCTCCGGGGGTTCGGGAAGCCCCAGGTTCCCACCCCTTAAAGGCTCCATGATAATAATCCCCAGATCTTTACCTGCCGCGTACTTGAGCCCTTCAGTGCCTGCCTGGTGAACTTCATCCAGATAGTTGTACTGAATCTGACAAAACTCCCAATCATATTCATCCACAATGGTTTTGAAATCGTCAATGTG
>QZLA01000145.1 GCA_004796375.1 Desulfobacteraceae bacterium | reverse complement strand
CCTATGTGGCTTCCACCGGAGATAATGCTGTTGAAATTATTGATATTTCCGATCCCACGGATCCCTCCCATTCGGGCGCCATTGACGACTCAGGGGATGCCAAACTTGGCGGCGTATATGGCATTTATGTTGTGGGCAAATACGCCTATGTGGCAGCAAGGGGTGATAATGCGGTGGAGGTTCTTGATGTGTCAGACCCTTCCGATCCCCAACATGTGGGGTCCATCACTGATACCGCTATCACGGCACTTGGCGGTGCCATGGCCATCTATGTCTCCGGAAAATATGCCTATGTGGCAGCTTCTGCTGAGCATGGCGTGGAAATCCTGGATATCTCCAACCCGTCAAACCCCAAACATGTCGGGGCCATCTTTGATTCCTCCAGCACATTGCTGAATACCCCACGCGACATCCGGGTCGCAGGTAAATATGCCTATGTCACATCATTTGACGAACACGGGGTGGAGATTCTGGATATTTCCGACCCAAGCCACCCGACCCACGCGGGTGCCATCACGGATAACGTTACCACGGCACTCAATGGGGCGGCAAACCTGCAAATCTCAGGTAAATATCTCTATGTAACCGGCTACAATGACAAGGGGCTTGAGATTCTGGACATCCCCGGGTTGGATGCGCCTGGCGCTGCCATTGGATCCATCAGCACGAATCACCTGGATGTATCCGAGGGGACCCGGATCGGTCACACACTGCATGTGGGCGGAGGCATGACCGTGGGTAATGGCGGCATTAAGTCCGACGGGCGGGTATCGATCCGTGATGTGCTCACCCTGCTTCCAAGGTCCTCTCCACCAAGTGATTACATCAACGGAGACATCTATATGGATACCGATGGATATATCTATTACTACCACACCCGCTGGTATCGGCTGGACAGGTCGTCTGTCACCCCCACTGGCATTTCAGATGAATAGTTGACCCGGAGCATAAACCAAGCGGGATGATCATGATGTTCAAATGTGGATAAAATTACCCGCATCGTGGTGCATTCTCCACAAATGTCTTGGCTTTTCATGATTTTTCATATATTTGATACTCCGCTGATAAAAATACAAAAGATGGAATCCAAATATATGAGCTATGAATCAAACAGCAATCCAATTGTCCCGCCCCTGAACAGCAACTCTGGTTTCAAAGACTACTATTGCCCGCATTGCCGGGAATTCATCCTTAAAGGGAATGTGAAACGCTTGAACATGTCCTGCCCGCATTGCAGCAGGATGATCAGTGTTGACGAAAAGGACTTGTTTTTACAAACCAATGAGGAGTAAATGAGTGCATTATCGCATTTTTAAAAGCTAATCCATAGAAGGTGATCAGATGGATGTTTATTTTTCAACTATCGAATACACGTATTCAAGAAAAGCCGCCAGTTATGGAAAGTACAAAGGGGGTAGTGTATATGCCTTTGTCCGGGCCAGGGATGCCCGTGACGCCTTGGAAAAGTTCGAGAAAAGAATCAAAGCCCTGAACCTGGAAATTGACCGGGTTGATTTTATTGCCATGTATGAAGGTACACCTTGGGAGACAAAGGAAGACCAGGAAAAGTTCGATAATCTTGCCAAAGAGGCATCCCAGGCAGATGATGTCATCTGTGATGATTTTTACTCTTACAAAGAGGATAAATAGAACAAACATGAATAAAATTTTTTTTACCTCTTTTCTTGTCACTATTGCTTTTATTTTTTCAAGCTGTGCACCACTTCAACCCGGATTTGAAACTCCTGTCGTAAGTATTTCAAGTGTTGAGGCACTGCCGTCACAGGGAGTCGTGCCGCAATTTGAAATTGGATTACACATTGTGAATCCCAACAGGACGGCGCTCAATTTAAAAGGCGTGGTATACACAATCTCCTTGGAAGGCCACAAATTATTGACCGGTGTGGCAAATGAGCTACCGGTGATTGAGGCGTATGGTGAGGGCGATATCTTACTCAACGCATCGGTTGATCTATTAAGCAGTATCGGTTTTTTCACCGATTTAATTCGAAACCAGAGTTTAGAAAAAATATCATATCAAATTGATGTCAAATTAGATGTGGGTACACTTTATCCATTCATTAGGGTAACCAAAGAAGGAGAGCTCTCCCTCAACTCAAAAACCCCTTGACCCGTCTACGTGGAATTAATATATATTTCGGATCTGACCGACAGCAGAATCTGATCAGATCGTAAGACCACATTGGACAGACATACATCCCTCCTGTTCTCCTTTTTTTTGACCAAACTGATTTAGTAGGCTATTTGTAAAAACAGGAGGCAATTATGGACACTCAACAACAGAAACGTTTTTGGTCAGCATTGCTGACGGGTGTATTCTTTTTTTTATCCATTCATACAATTCATGCAACATCTGTCTCCGAGAAAGCGGCTGAGGCCGGAAAGGATCCTTCATCTCAACATGCTAGTATGATACTGGTCCTGGATGCATCCGGTTCCATGTGGGGACAGATCAAAGGTAAAGCAAAAATCGCCATTGCCAAAGAGGTCATGGTGGAGCTGATCAATAAAATACCGGCAGATTTCAGGACCGGGCTGACCGTCTATGGTCACCGGCGAAAAGGGGACTGCGCTGATATTGAAATGATGCTGCCGCCAGGTCCTCACAATCCAGGAACAATGAAAAGAAAGATTCAAACCATCAACCCCAAGGGGAAAACCCCTTTAAGTGACGCAGTGAAGCAGGCGGCTGAGGCTTTGAAATTCACTGAAGAGAAAGCCACTGTGGTTCTGGTCAGTGACGGGCTTGAAACCTGTCATCAAGACCCCTGTGGGTTGGCAGAAAGATTGGCCATGACAGGCGTTGATTTTACCATACACGTCGTCGGATTTGATGTTTCCAAAGGAGATCAGGAACGATTACGTTGTCTTGCAGACAAAACCGGTGGACTGTTCCTGTCTGCAAATAATGCCGGATCATTAAAAGACGCTTTGTTCAAGACCGTAGAAAAAATCAAGGAGCCGCCACCACCGGTTGTTGAGGATCCCGGAACCGCTTCTTTGACGGCACCGGAAAAGGTCAGTGCCGGTTCTCCGTTTAAAGTGACATGGGAAGGGCCAGATTCAAAAGGGGATTATATTGCAATATCCTTAAAAGATACCGAGGATTTGGATCACAGGGAATACAGGTATACGAAAATGGGCAATCCGGTTCAATTCAAGGCCCCGGGTGAAACAGGCCTGTATGAACTCAGGTATATTCACTGGCACACAAAAAAAGTCATTGGCAAAACGCTCATTGATGTAACACCGGTTGAGGCGAGTGTTACGGTACCGGCTTCTGCAAAAGCGGCTTCCCGGTTTGAAGTGACCTGGCAGGGTCCGGATTACGCAGGCGATTATATCACAATTGCAAAACCAGATGAACCCGCCACCCGCTATCTTACTTACCGATACACGAATAATGGCAGCCCATTACAAATGAGAGCACCTGCAGAGCCAGGCATGTATGAAATCCGGTATATCATGTCTCAGGATACCGTACCTCTTGCAAAAACAACCATTACCATTGAACCCACGGATGCCACAGTGCAGGTTCCTGAATCGGCTCCGGTGGCCACACAATTCGAAGTCACTTGGACCGGGCCTGATAATCACGGGGATTATATCTCCATTGCACGATTGGACCAGCGTTCAAACCAGTATCTGAACTATACCTATACCAGCAAGGGCAATCCGGTATCAGTCTGGGCGCCCAGTGAACCGGGCAGATATGAGGTCAGGTATATGCAGAACCTGGGACATAAGATGCTTGCATCAGTGTACATTGAAATCACACCGGTCACCGCTTCGATTCAGGTACCGGTAAATACCCAAGCCGGCAGTAGATTTGAGGTGGGTTGGGCAGGTCCAGACTATCACGGGGATTATATTTCTATCGCCCGGAATGATCAACGAGATGATCAGTATATACATTATACATATACCAGCAAAGGGACACCTTTAAAAATTCAAGCTCCTGTTGACCCTGGTAACTATAAAGTGATGTACATCCTTGGAAAGGGCAGAAAAGTCCTTGCAAAAAGCAATATTGTTATCGATCCGGTCACTGCCTCTATTCAGGGACCGGCCTCTGCTGCGCCGGATTCAGTGATTGAAGTAACCTGGAACGGCCCTGGCTATAAAGGGGACTATATTTCTATTGCCTTGCCAGAACAAAAAAGCAGTGGATATAAAACTTATTCCTACCTAAAAGGTAATCCGGTAAAAATTAAAGTACCCAAGCAGGCTGGGAAATATGAAATCCGCTATATCATGGCATTGAAACGAACCCTGCTGGCCAGATCCACGTTGGTTGTCACCCCATGAGACCCTCAAAAGAAAAAGATCGGTGTCAATTTCTGAAAATTACCATATGTATCGCTTCAATATTGGATTAAGTTCTGGTTCTTCTCTCGTTCAACCAAGCAAAAACAACACCCAATCATAACCAAATTCTAATCTAATCATGTGAACCGTTTTCTGACCTGGTGACACACATATTCAGTGAGTAAATCATTCGGTAAAAAATTAAACTAACAATGATAGGTGCTGCAATGAGATTGGTTCTGGTTTTATTCATTGGTTTTATTTCATGTGTTAATGTCGCTTTTGCAAGTTTTCCGAGCGCCAACTATCCAAACGGAGTCCGGCCGAGGCTTTGGCTTACCCAGGAAAGAGTCACCGCCCTGAACACTGCCATGAATACCGATACTGCAGAATGGATGCGGTTCAAGGCGCTGTGCGACGACCTTTTAACAACCGATCCCGAGGATTTATGGCAGGGGGTGCAGTCTGCCATCGCACCGTTGGCGTTAATGTATGTGCTCACCCAGAATGATGCCTATGCCGCTCGGGCGTTTTATTTTATGGATGAAGTATCAGATAACTATGAAGACTCTGGAGATGCAGGGCACATTGATCATGGATATCTCGCCTTGGGGTATGACTGGCTTTATGACCACGCGCTGATGACCCCGGCAAAAAAGGCCCAGCTCATTGCCAAAATGGAGAAGCTAAGTGAGGAGATGTGGTCGGATTATAATGGATCCGGAATCGACGGAAATGGCCAGGATACCGATGCGATAATTGTTTCAGGCGCACATCACCTGATGTTTGGCTGTGCATTATTTGGGGATTCCAATGAGGCCGTGGATATGCTTGACCGTTCATGGTGGCTTTGGGAAAACGGCCAGGGTGCCCCGAAAAGTTCAGGACAGTTACAATATACATTGCGTCAACCCATACGGGAGTGGGTAAGAAAAGCCATGGGCGGACACTGGCACACTGGGTTTATGTACTTTATGGGTACGGACAGTAACGGCCTTGGCGCCTACTATATGAGTTTTCGATCGGCCTGCGGCTATGACCCGGGTGTCCAGGAGCCTGAATTAAAAGAGTTCTGGCCAAATGTTGTTAGAACCATACTGGATTTAACCGACCCGGCCAGAACAGGGTTCCACTATACCGGAGACTGGCAGGATCCATGGGGATTTTCTGATCTCTCCTATGTCTATAAATTGATCAACATGGCCAGTTATGAATCCGGCATTATCGGAGAATCCTTATGGAATTCCTATGGCAGGGGATTCTCTGGACGGATTGATGAAGGCTATCATAATGATGAATTCAAGGAATTCTTTTACTCTGATCCTTTGGTAACACCGAAAAATCCCTATTCTGCAGGACTGCCGGAAGTTCGATTTTGTGACGGCAATGATTTTCTCTTTTTCAGGGATGGCTGGGATACCACTGCAAGGTGGGGACTTTTTTCCGGACAAGGCACAATCCCGGCCGACCATCAGGCCCCGGACGTCGGGAACTTTTTCCTGTTCAGGGAAGACGATTACCTAACCAAAGGCAGACGAATCTATGGCGGTGTTGATATTGGCCCGGCCTACAACAACATGGCGATTCAGAACAGTTTGCCCAATGGCTCTCCGATCATGACGGGATCAGAAGGACCGGCATCCATGGAACGTTATCGTGGAAAAAGTTCCATGGAAGGAACAAATGATGCGACCATTTTCGCCTATGCAATGATGCAGGGGGATGACCAATGGAATGATGATACAAATCAATGGGAACCCATCAACAGGGTATCCTCCTACAGGCGGCACTTTTTCTGGTCCGGGGACAATGCCATTGTATTTGACAGGCTAAGAACCAATGATGTGGGATGGAGCACATACCGACTACACGCTCAAACAGAGCCCACCCTGTCGGGAGCAACCATCACTCAGAACAGTGCCAATGGCCGTCATGCCCTTTTACACCAGACCCTGGAACCATCCGGATGTACTTTTGTGAAAGTAAATGAGACCCAGACATGGCAAGATGTTTTTGAAGATTATGAAATCAACAAGGAGGAGCGGTTATGGCACTATGCCATCTCTCCACCCGATGGCAATCGTGTGAATATGCTGTCGGTTATGCAGATGGGAAATGCAGGTAAAAGCAGCATTGACGGCCTGGAACATCTGACTTCCTCGGGTCAAACCGGAGCAAAACTTGGAGACTGGTGTGTTCTTTTTTCTTCAGAAGAGCAACTGCGGTCAATGTCCCAATACACGATTGCAGCCCCGGCCAATAGGTTGCATCACCTGGTATGCGACCTTGAACCAGGAGTGTATTCATTGAGCATCAATGGTAAAATTCAGGTTAACCGTATTCATGTGGCAGACCGGGACAATACGGCATATTTCATTACGAATCACACCAGTGGTCCCATGGTCGTCACGTTGGAGTCCTGCAAATTAATCCCCCCGGTGACTAATTTGCTGCTGGGGGATTGAATACAATTGAATTCTCTGAACTCTAAATAAAATGCCCGTGCTTATATATGAAACTTCAAAGGTGTTTACTAAGGGAAGCCAGCCATGAATAAAGATATTACACTAGGTATGGATCTGGGAGATAAAAATAATGTAGTCGTTGTCCTGGATGATTCAGGAAATGAAAATAGAGGTAAAAACTATCCCGAATATTAAACGATCTCTCGAAAAATTCTTTTCTGGGTATAATAACTCATCCGTCGCTGGTGAAGCTGGTACTCACTCTCCCTGGATAAGTAGACTTTTAAATGAGCTTGGCTGCAATGTTGGTGTCGGTAATCCATAAAAGCTAAGACTGATCTGGGACAGTTACGATAAATCTGATCAACGGGACGCAAAGATACTGGCTATGGTTTGTAGCGTTGAACCCAGGTTGTTGTGGCCAATCAAACATAGAGACAGAAAAGTATATGCTGATCTCGGTATTATAAAAGCCAGAGACGTATTGGTTAAACATCGTGTACGACAAATAAAAAAAATACTTTGCGCGTTAACCTTCACAACGTCCCTTTCTATGATCCACATTTAATATTTTTCTGCAATCCTGGCGCAGTTTCTATTAAAAATGGCACGAATTGAATTAAGTATGGCACGATATGCGATTGTTATTAAATGTGAGCTGTAATATTTTTACACTCAAGAAGTAATAACCGTATTTCGTTAAGTAAAATAGTGAATGGGAGATAATAATGGGAAATACAGCTTTAATAACAGGTGCATCCAGTGGGATCGGTAAAGAACTAGCAAGATATCATGCTGCCAAGGGTGGTGATGTCGTCTTGGTTGCACGAAGCGAGGATAAGCTGAATGCATTAAAAGTAGAGTTGGAGGGTGCCCACGGTATTACAGCCATGATCATTGCCGAGGACCTATCACAGTTAGATGCGGCCGAAAAAATATTCGCCGCTACTGAGGCCGCAGGTCTACAGATCGATGTCCTGATCAATAATGCCGGCTTCGGTGGCCACGGTAAATTCTATGAACGAGATCTGTCCAAAGACCAGGCCATGATGCAGGTGAATATGGTCACCCTGGTCACCCTGACACACCTGTACCTGCAGGGCATGGTCAGCCGTAATTCAGGTAAAATTCTGCATGTTGCTTCCACAGCAGCCTTTATGCCAGGGCCTCTACAGGCTGTCTATTACGCTACTAAATCTTTTGTCGTATCCTTCTCACAGGCAATTGCTCAGGAGCTTGAAGGTTCGGGTGTCACCTCTACGGCCCTTTGCCCGGGTGCGGTTGCCACCGGCTTCGTAAAAGCGGGTGATCTGGATGGTATTGATCTCTGGGACAAGGCCGCGACCCCTGAGTCAGTAGCCAAGTGTGGTTATGATGCCATGATGGAAGGCAAACTGATTAAAATCAATGAAATGGGTCTAAACTTCATGCTGAATTGGGTTATTCCATTCATGCCACGCAAAACAGTCTTAAAAATATCCCAAAAGGCCATGGAAAAATAGAAATCATACACATACATTTTTGACACAACCAGTCGGAAAGTGGTTGGGAAAATAGTTTTATAACTCAAGGAGAGAGAAAAATGAAGGATTTCAAAGATAAGGTCATCGTCATTCCAGGTGGCGCTACTGGTATCGGGTTCGGATTTGCTAAAGCGTTTGGGGCCAAAGGCGCTAAGATTATTCTGGCTGAACCTCGAGAGAACCGCTTGCAGGAGGCCATAGTGAAATTAAAAGACCTTGGTGTCGAGGCAACCTACACCATATGCGACGTCACCAAACCTGAGCAAGTTGAGGCGTTGGCCGATTTTGCGTGGGCTTGGAAAGGCCATGTAGATGTAATCATCAACAATGCCGGTATCATGGTGCCCCATGCTCCTGTACTGGATATGCCCATTGAGCATATAGAACAGATATTCGCTGTAAATTTTTATGGGGTAGTTTACGGCTCCAAGGTATTTGGAAAACGATTTATTGAACAGGGAACCCCTGCAGCAATCTACAATTTAGGTTCAGAAAATTCTTTTTTTCACGGCACACCCCTCAACGGAGCCTATG
>QZLA01000317.1 GCA_004796375.1 Desulfobacteraceae bacterium | reverse complement strand
ACGGCATGGTCCGGCTCACTGTCGAAGACACCGGCCCCGGGGTTCCCCAGGACCTTCGGGAGAAGATATTCGAACCCTTTTACACCACCAAGGCGTATTCCACAGGTATTGGCTTGAGCCTGTGCAGCCGTATCATCACGGATCATAAGGGGCAGATACGGGTGGCAACAGGCCGGAACGGCGGGGCCCGGTTTGTGGTTGAATTGCCTGCATGTTCAAAGGAAACAAAAAAAAGGGAAACCTGAACCAAGGAATCAATCATGACAGACTATACCATTTACATCGTGGATGATGAGCCCACCATCCGGGCAGGCGTGACCTCTGAGCTTGAGGATGATTATACCGTACTCTCATTCGAAACCGCTGAGGATGCCCTTGATGCGTTTGCACAGACAGTGCCGGATCTTATCCTACTGGACATTGAACTGCCGGGCATGAACGGCACCGAGGCACTGCCCGAGTTCAAGGCCTTGAAAAAGGATGTTCTGGTCATCATGATTACGGCCTATGAAGATATCAAGCTGGTGATTGCCAGCATGAAACAGGGGGCCTATGATTATATTGTCAAGCCGATACACATGGAGGCCCTGGAGGTGACCATTGCCAATGCCCTGGAAACAATTCGCCTGCGAAAAGAGGTGGCCCAGCTCCAGGAAAAGCAGATCCGGGACAATCTACCCTGCCTGATCGGGGAGAGCCAGGCCATCCACGATGTAATGGAATACATCGATATGGTGGCCAAAAGTCCTGATACGCCCATCCTCATCCTGGGAGATACCGGCACGGGCAAAGAGTTGATTGCCGCGACCATCCATCACAAGAGCCCCAACTTCAAGGGGCCCCTGGTCACGGTCAACTGCGCAGCCATTCCGAAAGATCTATTGGAAAGTGAGCTGTTCGGCTATGAAAAAGGGGCATTTTCAGGGGCATCAGCCACTGGAAAAAAAGGCCTCATTGAAGCGGCCGACAACGGCACCCTTTTCCTGGATGAGGTCGGGGACCTGGATCTTTCGGCCCAGGCCAAGCTGCTCAGGTTCATGGAATCCGGAGAGTTTTACAAGGTGGGAAGCACGGAACAGCAGACCGTTAAAACAAGGATCGTTTCGGCAACCAACAAAGATCTCGACGAGATGATATCCGGCAATGAATTCAGAAAGGATCTCTATTTCCGCCTGGGCGTCATCAAGATCAAGGTTCCCTCGCTGAACGAGCGCCAGGAGGATACCATCCTGCTGGCCCGGTATTTCCTCCAGGTCTTTAACGAGAAGTTCGGAAGAGAACTCACCGGGATCAGCGAGCAGGCCGTGGAGCTGCTCAAACTCTATATCTGGAGCGGTAACATCCGGGAGCTGAAAAACATGATGGAACGGGCCGTGCTCACGGCAAAAGGTACCGAGCTCACCCCGGAGGACCTGGGTCTTGAACACATCGACCGCGGCCGGGTCATGGAGGAGATGGATGATAAACGCTTTCCGCCGCTGCCGCCCACCGGCATCGATCTGTCCGAAGTTCGCCTGTCCCTGGACCGGTTCTATTTCAGAAAGGCCATGGAAATGGCCAAGGGGAACGAAACCCGCGCGGCCCGCCTCCTCAACCTCAAACACCACACTTTTCGCTACCAGCTCAAGAAAATCATCGGCGACTAAATCCGCGTTCCCGGACCTGACGGGCAGATGCTTCGAGTAAAACCCGTGATCCATAAGCCTCATCGCACTTATTTGGATTTTGTGAGATTTGGACGTAAGTCCTAATTATTATTGACATACGACAAGAAACCCTATACTGTTTTTTGTCACAAAGGGAACTCTCCTCAACTCAATCTAAGCATACTTCTCACGCTGGAAATTTCCAGAGCCCCAACGATCCGATCCCGTATTGAATCAGATTAATCTTACTATATACGTTGGTTGAATAAGTAAAACTTTTAATACATATCTAATGATGGGGATATGCTATGCAAAAAGAATTCAACTCGAAGGATCAGGAAAAGCTTTTTGACATTTTAAGTAATTTAACCGGCCACCTTCAGGCTGATTCAGAAAAAGAAGAAAAATCAATTCAGGATCTTCAGCTAAACTTAGCCGACACGTTATCAGGTATAAATATAGAAACGGTGAAAAATAATATACTTTTTTATGAAAATTCCGATCTATTTTTTCCTGAGAAAATTAAAACACCACGATTAAATAAAATAGAAGAAATTTCGTCCAGAGTTTCTAAAGAAACGATGGAACCCAATTTAAGAGTTTTTGTAAGAGAATCACCGGTTCGCAGTTCACAGCTCAAAGGATCCGTCCCCGCGTGGGCCCGGGGTGCTGCAGTCGAAAAAACTTTTGGGCCATTCACCAACAAGGACAGTAAGAAACTTTGGTTCGATTTTTACAGAATTAAAAGGTTAACTGCTCTTTATCTTGAAGGGGAGAATGATCCGGCTATATTGTTTAATGTCTCAGTTAAGAAAAGGATCATAATCAAAAAGTTACCCCCAATTATTGATCCAGCCCTAAACTATAAAGCGATTCCAGACAGTGTCTGGATTAATTCAAAACTATTGGCATCAAATTCTCCGCCGGGATATTATACCGGAATTAAAATTAAAAGCGGTACAATTTCATTAAGTAATGCACCTAAACTTATTGATAATAAACTTACTGTTACAGGGAACACGCTGGTTACAGTTAATCTGGTATTGGATCAACCCGAGGTAACGGATGCTGATAAAACAAGTCCTTATGGTATTGACACCAGAAATGCCGAATTAAATCTACCGACGAGCCTAAATTTTCACTTTTCCAAATCCGTTAGCTCGATTAATGAAATTGGCGGGAATACTAACTGGCTGGTTTATGGCCATAAAGCAACATTTGAATGGGATAATTCAAAGCCGCCAACCTTTAATTCCGGTCTGAATAGAATATTAATTCCTTTTAAATGTTCAGAGCAACACTTTGCAGTTAATGAATGCAAATCTCCTTT
>QZLA01000023.1 GCA_004796375.1 Desulfobacteraceae bacterium | reverse complement strand
TGCCCCAATGCACCGCCGGGGTGGGACTTGATAAAATCGCTTTTATCAAATTGCTTTTTGCTGATCAGGACCACGGCCAGGGCGTCACCCATGGCAAGCTGTGCCGTGGTAGAGCAGGTGGGCGCCATGTTAAAGGGGCATGCCTCTTTTTTGACACCGGTATCAATGACCAGGTCACACAGTCCGGCCATGGTGGATTTCGGGTTGCCGGTAAATCCGGCCAGCGTACACCCAATTTGGCGGATAAACGGCAACAGTTGATTCAGTTCATCGGTTTCACCACTGTTCGAAATGGCGATCACCACATCCCTTTTCTGGACCATTCCCAGGTCGCCATGAAGTGCTTCCACCGGGTGCAGGAAAATGGCGTGTGTTCCTGTACTGATCAATGTAGCCACAATTTTTTTACCGATCAGCCCGGATTTGCCAATGCCCGTGATCACAATGCGGGTGTCCGGTTCAAGGATGTGCTCTACAAGCATTTCAAAGGCACTGTCCATTTTGGGGATGAGGTCTAGGATACTTTGAGCTTCAACTTCAAGGACTTGTCTGGCTTCATCTATAATCATAATCAAATCGCAGTTTGAGGGGGTTTAAAAATCCTGATTTACCTGCCGCAATATATAATATTCATACTGAATTTTATAGTTAAAATTTAATTTAAGGTTGACAAGATTCAAAGAATAAGAGAGAAGATAATTTGTTTCTCAAAAATCGATAACATAAGCATATGTTTAAACCTAAGTTTTAGCGGATAAATTTTTTGGAGGTTTTTATTAATCATGGCTGAAGAAGCTATCAAAATCGGCGGAAAACGCAAAAGCGTATTCAAAGACAAGGTTATGAAATTATTGCCGGACGGCGGTAACCTCAATGCCTGTCTGACCTGCGGCGCATGCGCGTCTGGTTGTCCGGCAACCGGACTGGAAGGTATGGATCCCAGAAAGTTCCTGAGAATGGCTGCTCTCGGAATGGATGAGGAGATACTCAGTTCAAACTGGGTATGGATGTGTTCAATGTGTACACGCTGCGTGTATGTTTGTCCCATGCAGATCAATATTCCCCAGCTGGTTTTCAATGCCCGGGCACAATGGAAAAAAGAGGACAAACCAAAAGGTATTATCGGATCCTGTGACATGGCCCTGAGAAGTGACACCTGTTCGGCCATGGGGGCCACTGAAGAGGATTTTGAATTTGTAGTGGATGATGTTCTCGAAGAATACAAGGAGGCCCAACCTGAATTTGAAGAGATGACTGCAGATGTAAACAGGGAAGGGGCCCACTACTTCCTAAATCAGAACTCCAGAGAACCGGTTACCGAACCGGATGAAATGGTGCCCCTGTGGAAAATCATGCACCTGGCCGGTGCGGACTGGACATATGGCACCAAAGGATGGGCCGCTGAGAACTATTGCATGTTTGCTGCTGATGACGAGACCTGGGAAAAGATTGTCAGGGTCAAGGTGAAAGCGGTGGAGGACTTGGGCTGCAAGGTCTGGCTCAACACCGAGTGAGGGCACGAACTTTTCGCAGTCCTGGCAGGACTGAAAAAATTCAACATCCCTTACAACTTTGAAATTCAGAGCATCATTCAGCTGTATGCCCAGTGGATTCGTGAAGGAAAACTGAAGCCGTCTTCAGACTGGAACAAAGACCGCCAGATCAAATTCACGGTCCAGGACCCGTGCCAGCTGGTACGTAAAACCCTTGGCGATCCCGTTGCAGAAGACCTCAGATACGTTGTCAAAGCAGTGGTTGGTGAAGAAAACTTTATCGACATGACCCCCAACCGGTCCAACAACTTCTGCTGCGGCGGCGGCGGCGGGTACCTGCAATCCGGCTTTCAGGAGCAACGCCGGGCTTACGGCCAAACAAAAGCCAACCAGATTCTGGCGACCAAGGCCAAGTACTGCATCACGCCTTGTCATAACTGTCATGCACAGGTCCATGACATGTCTGAAGTCAACGACCATGCCTGGGAGACTGTACATTTGTGGACCCTGCTGTGCCTCTCCTTAGGGATTCTTGGCCCCAATGAAAGAGAGTACCTTGGAGATGATCTCAAGGATGTGGACGTCTTCCATCCTGAATCAGAAATGTAACATCGTACTGACATGAACTGATTAACCTGGAGTGATCACTACCTGATCACTCCGGGTTTTTTATTCCTGGATATGCCGGCCCATATTTTGGAATAATTGCTTTTTTTCTTGACAAATTCAAAATTACTGGTATTATTCTAAGATTTGATTTTTCGGTATTTTTGAAAGATATAAAATAGGATTTTAAATTATGCTTTGTACTACAGTAAGAAATGGCCAGGACTGCGTATTCATGACTGGAGCAGGTTGCGGCTACAATGGCGGCTCCTGCGCACCGATCGTTGAGAACTGCCAGGGTTGCAAAAGATCTGCTCCCTTTGAAACAGGCATCTACTGCACAGCCGCTCCGGATCCTGCCTTGAAATGGCAAAACGGAAACTGCAATATCGCCACACATGTGAAAACTGTTGCAGCAGTGAAAACCCAGAAAATCAATCCGATCAAAGCTTCCAAAAGAAGATAAACGTCCCCGTTTCATCCATAAAAACTCTGTGGTTTTAATTGTCTTAAAGCTGCAGAGTTTTTTTATTTCAGGCATCACAACATATAGATCCCGATTGACAGGAAAAAATGATGAATATACTCGCTGAAGAACTCAACAAAACAATCCAGAACTCATCACCCGCCGTTTACAATATGCTTTCGGATATGGGCAAAGCATTGTTTTTTCCAAAGGGCATTTTAAGCCAGAGTGCAGAAGCCAAGGTCAAGGCAGATAAGATCAATGCAACCATCGGCATTGCAAAAGAGAAAGGATCAGTCCTCAGCCTGCCCTCTATCACCCGGTATATTCCGGAAATGGATCCAGACCAGTATCTTCCTTATGCACCCTCATATGGCATTCCCGAGCTGCGCAAGGTCTGGAAAGAAAGTGTGTTTGCAAAAAATCCCACACTCGAAGGCAAACCCATCAGCCTGCCGGTTGTGACCTCAGGTATTACCCATGGCGTCAGCTGTTTTTCTGATCTCTGGGTGAATGCCGGAGACACGTTAATTCTGCCGGATATGATGTGGGGCAATTATAACATGACATTCTGTGTCAGGAATCATGCAAAAGTGATCCATTACCCGGCCTATGATGAACATCTGACCCGTTTTAACGTGGAGGCATTTGAGCATACCCTGAACCAGGCGGCTGCCAATACTAATAAAATCGTTACAGTTTTAAATTTTCCCCACAATCCCAGCGGATACTCCCTCACCCGAGAGGAGGGGGAGCAGGTTGCGCGCATCTTGATCCATCTTGCCCAAAAGGGCACCCATCTGGTAGTGGCCTGCGATGATGCGTATTTTGGCCTGTTTTATGAAGAGGAAACACTCAAAGAATCCTTGTTCTCGTTACTGACCGGTGCGCATGAACGTATTGTAACCGTTAAACTGGACGGCGCCACCAAAGAGGATTATGTCTGGGGGTTCAGAACAGGTTTTATCACTTACGGAATCACGATTGACAGGGGAAGTGAATCTGAATATGCAGGAGTTTACGAAGCCCTTGAAAAGAAGACCGCCGGATGTATCCGGGGGAACATCTCGAACGCTTCCCACTTGAGCCAGTCCATTCTGCTGAAGTCCATGAAAGATGAGCAGTATGGTGATTATAAAGCTGAAAAATTCGACCTGCTCAAAGAACGCTGTGCAGAGATGAAACGGGTTCTTGAGGATCCAAAATACAATGATGGTTTTGATGTCTATCCCTTTAATTCTGGATATTTTATGTGTATCCGGATCAAGGACGTGGATGCGGAAAGCTTGAGGGTCCACCTTCTTGAGAATTACGGTACTGGCCTTATATCCATAGGGAAAAGCAATATACGGATTGCATTTTCCTGTCTGGAAAAGGAGGATGTGCGGACGTTGTTCGATATCATTCTCCAGGGAATCAATGACTTAAGAAAAAGCTGATGTTATGGGTTTCAAAGAAAAATTTGACGCACTGAACATTGCGGTTGCCGGCAAATGGCTGTTTAACTTTGTTTTCATCGGAGTGATTGCAGGACTTGGGTCTATTGTTTTTCACTATCTTTGCGGGCTTGGGATGCATTTTTTCATGGATCTCATTGCGGGGTACCGACCGGGTTCGCCTGCAGGAGAGCATCATCTGTTTGCACCCACCTCAACTGAATTCAATCGGTGGATCCTTCTGTTTTTGCCTGCATTTGGCGGTATCATTAGCGGTTGGCTGGTGTACACCTTTGCACCCGAGGCCGAAGGTCATGGGACTGATGCTGCCATTGACGCCTATCACACTAAAGGCGGATTGATCCGCGGCCGGATTCCCATCATCAAAACCATTGCATCTGCCATTACCCTGACAACGGGTGGTTCAGGCGGCAGGGAAGGGCCCATTGCCCAAATTGGCGCCGGGTTTGGTTCTTTTCTGGCCACCACCCTGAAACTGTCAGACCGGGAACGGCGGATCATGATGGCTGCCGGTGTTGGGGCCGGTGTCGGAAGCATATTTAGAGCACCCTTGGCTGGTGCCCTGTTTGCCGCAGAGGTACTTTACCGTGACCCCGATTTCGAATCCGAAGTCATCATTCCGGCCGGAATCTCCTCTGTTGTTGCCTATTGCATTTTCTGCCTGGTATTTGGCTGGGGCTCGCTGTTTGATTCTCCGGCTTTCAAATTCACCAATCCTTTGGAACTCGGCCCCTATATTGTCTTGTCCCTGATACTGGTTGCCACCGGTGTACTGTACATCAAGGTGTTCTACGGTGTAACCGCACTCTTTAAAAAATTTAAGATCAAAAATCACTTCAAACCCGCTGTTGGGGGTCTGATCACCGGTATCATAGGGTTTTTTCTACCCTATACCCTTGCATTCGGGTATGGCCTGGCACAGGATGCCATTTTCAATACGGTTCCCATCAAAATTCTTTTTCTACTGGCCATCGGAAAAATATTTACCACTGCCTTTTCCATCGGTTCTGGCGGATCCGGAGGGGTTTTCGGCCCTTCCGTTGTTATTGGCGGCGCCATGGGCGGTGTGGTCGGTAAGATATTTCACTACCTGATGCCCACTGTGGTTGTCAACCCGGGAACATTTGTGATCGTTGGAATGGCCGGCTTCTTCACTGCCGTATCCAACACGCCGATTTCAACCATCATTTTTGTCAGCGAGATGACCAACTCCTATCACCTGCTCCTGCCGAGCCTGCTGGTCTGTTCGTTGTGTTACCTGTTGTCTGAACGATGGACAATTTATAAAAAACAGGTGAAATCCAGGGTGGATTCGCCTGCTCATGCTGGTGAGTTCATGATGGATATCCTCCAGACCATAAAGGTTGAAACCCTGTTTCACAAGGTGAAAGAGGTCCGGGTGGTGAACGAGAATATGCTGTTTTCCGAATTCAAGAAGATCTTTTCAAGCACCAAGCAGCATTACTTCCCTGTGATGAACAGCCAGGGGCGTTTTATCGGAATATTCTCTTCAACCGATATCCGGGAGGTGATCTTCACTATTCATATTGAAGATCTGGTTGTGATGCGCGACATCATGGTATCGGACATCATCTATACCACCCCGTCAGAAGATCTTAACACCGTGTTGTTCAAACTGACAAAAAAGAATATCGATGCCCTGCCCGTGGTGAAAGAGGATGACACCGGCAGCTTTATGGGGTTGCTGTACCGTCGGGATGTGATCGGTCATTATAATGAGCTGGTTCGCCAGATGAGGGATCAGGAGTAGCTGTTCCCTGTCGTGTCAGGCAGAACCGCGGCTGTCGCTGCCAGCGTAACTCACAGGTCACGGATAGTTGATCTGCATCAGAAACAATCCATGTGCCGGTGCAGTAGGTCCTGCCAGTTTCCGGTCACGGCCGTCTAAAATTTTTTTTACTGAGTTGACACTGATTTTGTGCTGACCGGCAAGCACCATGGTGCCCACAAGGTTTCTGACCATATATTTTAAAAATCCGGTACCTGCAATTTTGAACACCAACAGGTCGGTCGCATCGACCTGCCAGTGTCCACTCAGTATCTCTCTTGTGGTATGTGTTCTCGGGCTGCCCGTGTTTTCAAATGATTTAAAGTCATGTGCGCCGATGATCCAATCGCAACAGGAATTCATGGCATCCACGTCAAGGGGATGCCGCACATGCCATTGAAAATTGCGCTGGATGGCGCACGGGGTTTCCCGGTTTAAAATACGGTAATGATACTCCTTGGAAGCGGCAGAATACTGGGCATGAAAATCATCTGGGACCACAGCGCAGTCGTGGATCACGATGGGATGCTTAATCATACTGTTGAGACTTTTTTTAAGGTCTGCGCAGGAGATTCGGGTGTCCGATGTAAAACTGGCGACCTGGGCTATGGCGTGGACGCCTGCATCGGTCCGTCCGGCACCATGGATTCGGGTTTCCTGATTAAAAATCACGGATAATACGCGCTCCAGCTCTCCCTGTACCGTGAGTCGATCCTGCTGGCGCTGCCAGCCGTAAAACCCGGTCCCGTCATATTCAATGGTCAGTTTATAATTTTTCATTGGCCAGTGAGATTTGGTGGGCAAGCCGATGGGCGCTGTCATTTCCTAAGAGGGAACAGTAATTTTCATGAAGCATCAGCCATGCCTGTGAGATCTCTTTTTTTTTCTGAAGGCCCAAAGGTGTGGTGTAAATAAATGCGGATTTCCCATGGGTTTTTCTTTTGAGCATTTTCTTTTTAATCAAGGCATCGACAAACCGTGTGATGGTGGAAGGTGACAGGCTCAAGGCATTGCTTAAATCTTTTGGGGAAATTCCAGGGTTGTCATACACCATAAGCATGACAGAGGCGTGGGATGCTGAAATACCTGTGTCTTTAAATGCCTGGTCTGCCAGTCGGTTTAATTGTCTTGAAAATACATTGGCATTGAAATACAGGCAGCTGGGTAAGAGGTGTTGGATATTTGTCATGTAATTTAAACCCTGTTTGTATTTGCAATTATAACTTTTACAAAAAATAGTCAATATGTTACACCAAACAAAAAAATAAATACTTCATTCAGATGTCCAGAAGTTTATCATTGAACAGCCAGCAAAGTAGGTAGATATGAAAGGTTTCCAGTTTCATGGAATCGATTGCGGAATTAAAAAACAGGGTCTGAAAGACCTGGGAGTCATTTTTTCAACAGTCCCTGCGTCTGCCGCTGCTGTATTCACAAAAAACAGGGTGGTTGCAGCACCGGTTGAGTTGGGAAGGGAAAAAATTAAATCCGGCCAATGTCAGGCCATTGTGGTCAACAGCGGAAATGCCAATTGTTTCACTGGGGAACAGGGGATTGAAGACGCTGAGGAAACAGCCAAACTTATGGGGCAGGCACTCAATATCTCACCCAGGCTTGTGCAGGTGTCTTCTACCGGTGTAATCGGTGCACCCATGCCCATGCACAGGATCAGAGACGGGGTTCCCAGGTTGGTCAATGATCTTAAAAAGGGCAGCATCAACGATTTTGCCGAATCGATCCTGACCACAGACACCTGTATCAAGGTGGTGTCACGTTCAGTTAAAACAGATCGGTTTGAGTATACCCTTACCGGAGTTGCAAAGGGATCCGGTATGATTCAACCCAATATGGCCACCATGCTCGCCTTTGTCTGCACAGATGCCGGGGTTGATCCCGGCCTTCTCCAGACATGCCTGAAAGATACCTGTGACCGGTCATTCAACCGTATCACCGTGGATGGCGATACCAGTACCAATGATACCGTCTTCTGCCTGGCCAATGGCTTGTCACAATACTCTGTTGTTGATGAACTGGAGATCGATCTGTTTCAAAACGCCCTTGACCATGTCTGTATTGAGTTGTCCAAGGCAATCGTCAGGGACGGGGAGGGCGCTACAAAACTGGTTAAAATAAATGTTACCCACGCACCTTCACCCAAGGCTGCCTATCAGGTTGCCTATGCCATTTCCCATTCCAATCTGGTCAAAACAGCTGTATATGGTGAGGACCCCAACTGGGGAAGAATTACAGCTGCAGCCGGAAGATCCGGAGCAGATGTAGATCCAGGGCTGATGGACCTTTATTTTGATGATATTTGTCTTGTTAAAAAAGGATTGTGGCAGGGAAATGCTATTGAGCAACAGGCCGCCCAGATAATGAAGAAGGATGAACTGACCATTACCCTGGATCTGAACTGCGGAGAATGTCACGATTATTTTTATTTCTGTGATTTTTCAGAAGATTATGTCAGGATAAATGCAGATTACCGGACCTGAAAAGTACCAAAATTATCATGATGCGTTTGCAGAAATTTCTTGCCCATGCCGGCATATGCTCGAGAAGAAAGGCAGAGGAACACATTCTCAATGGCCAGGTTAAAGTCAACCAAAAGGTCGTGACACAGCTTGGGACTCAGATCGATCCGGAAAAAGATGAGGTGGTTTTCCAGGGGAAACCGGTCGCCATCAAACAAGAGCCAGCATTTACCTATATTGCATTGAATAAACCCAAAGGCGTTGTCAGCTCCTGTTCCCAGAAAAATGTGAAGATTGTGATCGATCTGGTGGACACTAAAGAGCGGGTGTACCCTGTGGGCCGGCTTGACAAGGATTCCCAGGGTCTATTACTGCTTACCAATGACGGAAACCTTCATCATAGATTATCCCACCCCTCGTTTGATCATGAAAAGGAGTATATTGTGAAAACCCGCTCCCCGCTCTCAGACAGGGATTTAAATACCATGTCCAAAGGCATGGTCATAGACGGCAAAAAGACCCGGCCTGCCAGGGTGAAACGACTGGCCGGGAACACGTTCAACATTGTTTTAAAGCAGGGACTCAACCGTCAGATCAGGAAGATGGTGGAAACGTTGGGGAACCACGTGACCTCCCTGACCCGGGTACGCATGGCGCATATCCGGCTGCATGGGCTTAAACCCGGGCAATGGCGTTATCTGAGTCAGTCTGAGATTAGAAAATTAACCCAGTGACTGGATACCCACGGCTTTTCTGATTTTATCCAGAAAAGGAACGGAGTATTCTCTGGCCTTTTTGGCACCCTGAATCAGGATAGCATCGATATCACCAGCATTTTGAACCAGTTTTTCATACTCCTGCCGGGGCTGTTTAAGGATGTTATTCAGGTATTCAAACAGTTCCTGTTTCATCGTACCCCACGCAATCCCCTCTTTATACCGGTTTTCCATCTGTTTGATCTCATCGGGTTTTGCAAATGCCTTGTAGATCGAAAACAGGGTGCACGATTCAGGATCCTTGGGTTCATCAGGGCCCAGGGAGTTGGTGGTGATCTTCATAATCAGCTTGCGCAGTCTTTTTTCGGTTTCAAACAAAGGTATGGTGTTCTGATAGCTTTTGCTCATTTTCCTGCCGTCAAGACCGGACAAAACAGCAGTGTTTTCATCCACAACCACTTCAGGCAGATGAAACAATTTCTTATACAGGTGGTTAAACCGTGAAGCAATGTCACGGGTCATCTCAAGATGCTGGACCTGATCCTTTCCCACCGGGACTTTGGCAGCATTGAACATCAAGATGTCAGCAGCCATGAGAATCGGGTAGGAAAACAATCCCATGGTTATTCCCTTGTCCGGATCCTTGCTTTTGATGTTCTCATTTTCATCCACAGCAGCTTTGTATGCATGGGCCCTATTCATCAGTCCTTTTGCACACACTGAAGTCAGGATCCAGGTCAGCTCAGTGATTTCAGGGATATCAGACTGTCTGTAGAAGACGCAGTTCTTATAGTCCAGTCCCAATGCGATCCAGGCTGCAGCAATTTCAAGAGCGGATTGCCGAAGTAGTTTTGGATCATGATTTTTAATCAATGAGTGGTAATCTGCCAGAAAATAATAGGATACCAGGCCGGGATCTTTGCTGGTTTCCACAGCGGGGCGGATGGCCCCCACGTAGTTACCAAGATGTGGCGTTCCGGTGGTTGTGATGCCAGTCAGAAAATCTGCGTTCTTCATTATTGCGTCCTTGAAATCAATTGGGTTAACTTAGAAAGGCTTGAAATATCAAAAGTTTAGGATTTAATCAATAAGTTTATTCTCATGGATGTATGATTTAACAAATTCCTTTTCCTGGTCCAGGCTCTTTACCTTTCGATCCAGGCGGGCATCAAGCAGTGCATCGAGAATATCACTGAAAACCGGCCCTGACTTGAGACCGAAATCCAGAAGATCTTTGCCTTTTAGGATGTTCTTTTTGTCTCTCAGGTGGGTATAGTAGTAAGAAATCGCCTTGATGGTTTTCTTGCTTTTTGCCAGGGCCATCATGTACAAAATGGATTCTGTTTTGAAGTTGAGCAATTTTCGATAGAGTTGACTGTTGGTGTATTTGTTTGTGTTTTCAATCACATACAGACATTTTTCTGCTTTATAGCGCTTGTCCAGGACCATGACCCGTTCTTTTTGCGGCATTTTCAGTTTGCTGCAGATCTCTTTGGCAACAGAATGGGTGCAGTTCTGGAGAACCGCCATAAAATACACCGCCCATTTGGGATAGTCTGAATCAATGTGAAGCAGGTCGTGCCAGGCAATTGCTTTTTTCACGGATTCAAGCATGTCATAGGTTTTTGCATTTAAAATCAACTGGGGGTGCATCACCTTGTCAAGGTTATATTCCTGAAGGGTCTTGATGGCAGGGATGGGATCTTCCTCTTCAAGGATCTGTTTAATTTCCGAGAGCACCCGCAGGCCGGACAGGTTTTTAAAACAGTTTATTTTAAGGGCGTTCTGTATTAAGTTAGACGTGACCTTGCCGATTTTGAAATCAAACCGGTTCGCAAACTTAATGGCCCTGAAAATACGCGTCGGGTCTTCTACAAAACTCAGATTGTGGATGATTCGAATCGATTTGTCTTTAAGATCACGGGTGGCACCGAAAAAATCAATAAGCGTACCAAAATGATCAGGGTTTAAGTGGATGGCCAGGGTGTTGATGGTAAAGTCCCTTCTGGAAAGGTCCAGTTTTATTGAGCTTTTTTCTACAATGGGGAGTGATGCAGGAGATGCATAATACTCAAGTCGTGCAGACGCGATATCCACCTTTGCCCCATCTTCAAATATAATCACGGCGGTTCCAAACTTTTTATAGGTGTTGACCCGGCAGCCGTTATTTGCTGCAAAGTGCTTGGCAAACGCAATCCCGTCTCCTTCTACCACGATATCAATGTCATCAACGCGACGTCCCAGCAGAAGATCCCTGACAAAACCGCCGACAACAAACATGTTGTATCCCAGTTCGTAACCCGATCTGCCGATTTTTTCGAGGAGCTTTAGCACTTTCGGCTCCAGGCGCTGGATCATGATGTTTTTTATATGGCGTTTTTTAGCCATCTGCCGGGCCAGGGAGCTGTTGTCGGATTTCTGGACCATTTCATTGTGTTGCACCAGGTAGTTTAAAAAATCGGTCCGGGTGATGACGCCCTTGATATCATGACCATCCACAACAGGAATAATGCGTTGCGTTCCACGGATAATCTGCCGCTCGATTTGTGAAATATCGGCCTTGGAGGTGATGGTTTCTATCTCAGAGTTCATGTAATCCCTGACCGGGAGGTCAGCCAGGTTGTGAAACAGGACCTTTTCAATGACCTGGCGAGTAATCGTTCCCAGGAGATCTGAATTGGTTTGATCCACTACCAGGAGTGAGTTGATGTTATACCGGGTAAGGAGTTCACCCGCATTTTTGCATGAAATGTCAGGGCCTATGGTTATGGCCGGTGAAGACATGAGCTTGTCTGCTATGGAAACCGGTTTGATCTCCTGTTTAATGGTCTGTTGGAGAAGCAATTCTACCTGGGCAAGGGTTTTACCATCCACCTTGGCTGATGCGGCATATGCATGACCGCCGCCGCCAAACGCCAGCATGATCCGGCCAACATCCACTTCCATGTTCCGGCTTCGTGCAATAATACTGATTTTATTCCCCATGAGTACAACTGCAAAAAAAACATCCAGGTTTTCCATCCGAACAACTTTTTGAACAATAGAGGCAAGGTCAGTGATATAGACGGGTGAGGAAATGGTCGATATATGGATGTCGATGCCGTTGATATTATGGGCAACCATCTCGTTGAGCAGTTCATTAAGCCAGGCAACCTGTTCCGATTTGATCTCTTTGACCACAAGATTGACGATGGTGTCCAGGTTGGCCCCACAGTCCAGCAGATAGGCCGCCTGCAGAAAGTCTTCTCGTGTCGTAGAGGAGTAAGTAAAAAGCCCGGTATCTTCATAAATTCCCAGGGCCATTACTGTGGCTTCATCCGGAGAGATATGGATGTTCCGTTCTCGGAGCAGGTCCATGAGAATGGTAATGGTGGCACCGGTTGCGCGGTTCATCTCAAATGTTCCCTTGATATCGCCGCCCAATGACGGGTGGTGATCATAGATATCGATGGATATATCTTCGCGCTCGAGCAGAGGGCTTACCCCTGAAAGACGGTCAGGCTGGCGCGTATCGACAATCACCAGTTTCTCCGGCACGCTGAAGTCCACATGATCCGGGTCTGCCATATTAAACAGGTACCCCATAGAGTGAATAAAGAAATTTCTCAGGGATTTTTCCTGGGATCCTGGGAAAATAATCACCGAATCCTCATACAGTTTCTGAGCCGCCAGCATAGAGGCAATTGCATCAAAATCGGAATTAATGTGACTCGTTATGATGGTTTTTGCTTTTATTGTATCCTTTTTTTCGCCCAACAAAGAACTCCTGTTGTAATATTGGAATAATATTTATATAGTATATCTGTTTGAATAATACAATAAACACCGTTTATGTGGGTTGACCGGGGTTGAATATTGATAAGTGATTAATCCAATAAAGAGGAATCAAAATGCCGACGTTATTTCTGTGGAAAGGGGCTAATCCAAAAGGAAGGAAAATCAAGGGTGAGATGGAAGCGGAAACCGTGGAACAGGTCAGGTCCGCACTGCTCAGACGTAAGATCACCCCCATAAAGGTCAAACCCAAGCCCAAAGACCTCTTCGAGAATGTTGTTTTCCTTCAGCCCAAAGTTAAAGAGCACGATGTGATCGTGTTTTCAAGACAGTTCTCCACCATGATCGATGCCGGGCTCCCGCTGCTTCAATGCCTGGACATTCTCCAGGGGCAGCAGGAAAACCCCACCTTTAAAAAACAGCTAAAAACTATCAAGGAATCGGTTGAAACCGGTGAAACCTTTGCGGATTCTCTTAAAAAGTTTCCCAAGGTGTTTAATGAACTCTACGTGAACATGATCACGGCCGGAGAGGCCGGGGGTATTCTCGATGTAATCCTGCAGCGATTGTCCAATTATATGGAAAAGATGTACAAATTGAAAAAGCAGGTCAAGGGTGCCATGACCTATCCGGCCATTACACTGGTTGTTGCAGCACTTGTTGTCGGTATCCTTCTGGTTTTTGTTATTCCTGTCTTTGAGCAAATGTTCTCTGATTTCGGCGGGGCACTGCCCAGACCGACCCAAATAGTCGTGGCCATGAGTGAGGTGGCACAAAAATACTGGTACTGGATTCTCGGAGGTATTTTTCTTACAGGCATAATTTATAAACAGATCTATAAAACCAAAAGAGGACGCCTCTTTTTCGACGACTTGTTTTTAAGATTGCCGGTGGTGGGGATATTGATTCGGAAAGTTGCGGTTGCCAAATTTACCCGGACCTCAAGCACCATGCTGGCCAGTGGGGTTGCCATTCTCGATACCTTGGATATTGTTGCCAAGACTGCAGGGAACCGGATTATTGAAAATGCCATCCAGGATGTCAAAACCGGGATTGCCGAAGGGCGGTCCATGGCCGATCCCCTGATTGAAAGCGGGGTATTCCCCACCATGGTCTGTTCCATGATATCGGTGGGTGAATCCACTGGCGCTCTCGATACCATGCTGGGTAAAATTGCCGATTTTTATGACGATGAGGTGGATCAGGCAGTTAAAAACCTCACCGATATGATCGAGCCGTTCATGCTGGTTTTTCTCGGTGTGATTGTCGGTGGGATGGTTGTTGCCATGTATCTTCCGATCTTTGAAATGGCCGGTGCCGTTAGTTAAAGCTACAAAAAATTTCCGTTAAACTGCTCGTTTCATAGATGCAAGTAGATCTTACAAATGGACCAAGACCTTATCACACCCGGATTCTATTCCAGAAAGAATATAAAAGACCTCATACTGGCCCGGGCCCTGTTCGCCATATTCCTGTGCCTGGGATGCTTCATATACGGGATCAGTGAAGGGCTTTCATTTTACTCCCAGCCCTTTATATCACTATATAACCTGTCTGCCATCATCCTGGTCATTTCTATCATCTACATTGTCATCTACTACCAGATTACCGACTTCAAGTGGTTCATCCATGTCCAACTGGTTTTAGACACCTGTTTTATTACAGCCGTCATTTTTATCACGGGCGGGATCAACAGTATTTTTTCCTTTCTTTATCTTTTGGTGATCATCTATTCCAGCATGCTGGTTTTATTAAAAGGCAGTTTGATGATTGCCACCCTGACCTGTATCCAGTACATTTCCATTACACTGCTTGAATTTCACGGGGTTCTCAGGCCGATTATTGGAGAACATACCATCTATCATACGACGAACACCAATCAGATTATCTATAAAATCATCATCATCTCCGGGGCATCCTATGCCATATCTTTGTTGAGCGGTTTGTTGGCCCAGCAGGCCAAAAATGCCCGGCAGGAGCTTAAGATTACCCAGCAGCACCTGTCCAGGGTGGAAAAGATGAATGCCATGGATGAGATGCTATCAGGCATTGCCCATGAGATTAAAAATCCCCTGGCCTCGTTGTCCGGATCGATTCAACTGCTCAAGGAGGATACCCAGCCAGGCTCTTCTGAGGAAAAACTGATGAAAATCATTCTCAGGGAGACCGAACGGCTCAAAGAGATCCTCAATGATATCCGGCTGTTTTCCCGGCCTAGCCGTGAAGGTTCAGTGAACCTTCAACTGAGCCGGTTGCTGCGTGAAACCGTTGAACTATTTGCCAATGATCCCGAGTGGAGTGACCGGGTGGACCTGTTTCTGAAAATACAGAAAGAGGTGGTTGTGTTCATGGATCCGGTACATTTCAAGCAGATCCTGTGGAATCTTTTAAAAAATGCTGCACAGTCCATTGAAGGGACCGGCCGGATTTTCATTGAACTGTCTGTTTCAAAACAGAGCCGCGTCTACCTGACCATACGTGACACCGGGCAAGGTATTAATGAGCAGGACGCCCTCCATATATTTGATCCGTTCTTTACCACCAAGACAGATGGCTCAGGACTCGGCCTGTCGATCATTCATAAAATTGTAGACGCCTATGACGGTATGATCGATTTTGAGTCCACACCAGGAAAAGGTACTGTTTTTACATTGATTTTGAACATTACTGACCCTGATTCCGATTAACAAAATCTTGACAAACAACACCGGATTAAGATATCAATAGTACTTTTAATACGTGCGCCCGTAATCCGTTACCATTTTATTTTATAGAAAAAGATAACAGTCCATGAATACAGACAACTCCAATTTCGAGCCTGCAGGCTCAAATGAACCCGATACCCCACCAGAACAAAGTAAAAAACCAGATCAGAAAAGCAGACTCCAGGAACTCCGTCTCAGTAAAATTCAAGAAATCAAAGAGGGCGGAACCCCATTATATCCAAACGATTTCAAGATTTCATTCAGTATTGGTGATGCTCACAGCCTGATTCGCACATATGAAGAAACACACCCTGAAAAACTCGGTGAGGAGGGGGAGCCGGTATCCCTTGCCGGAAGAATGATGGCTGTGAACAAAATGGGAAAGTCATCATTTATCCGATTTAAAGACGGGACCGGTTCCATCCAGGCCTATCTTCAAAAAAACAAGCTGGAAGACGGGGTTTATGACTTGTTTAAAAAGCTTGATATTGGTGACTTCATCGGCGTGACAGGATCCCTGTTTCAAACACGCACCGGCGAATGGACGATTCTTGCCACAGAGTTCAGGCTGCTTTCAAAAGCGGTCAGCCCGTTACCTGAAAAATTTCATGGTATTAAGGATCCTGAAAAAAGATACCGGCAACGCTATCTTGACCTGATCATGAATGAAAATGCCCGGGATATTTTTGAAAAAAGAAGCCGGATCGTTGCAAAAATGAGAATGTTCTTCCAGGAAAAGGGATTCATGGAAGTTGAGACCCCCATGATGCAGCCGCTGGCCGGTGGTGCTGAAGCCACGCCATTCAAGACCTGGCACAATGCACTGGGGATGGAACTGTTTCTGCGGATTGCTCCTGAACTTTACCTGAAGCGGCTTGTGGTTGGCGGATTTGAAAAAGTGTTTGAAATCAACCGCAACTTTAGGAACGAAGGGGTCTCTACACGTCATAACCCTGAGTTTACCATGGTTGAATTTTACCAAGCCTATGCCACATACGAGGAGCTGATGGACCTGACCGAGGAGATGTTCCTCGATATTGCCCAGGAGGTCTGCGGCAGTGCTACAGTCACCTATCAGGATGAACAGATCGACTTTTCAAAACCCTGGGCCAGGATCCCCATGATTGAATCACTCACCCAAATCGGTGGTATCGATCCGGATATACTTGATGATTCCCAGGCCCTTTTAAAACTGGCAGAAGATAGAAATATTCAGATCACCAAAAAAGAACGTCATGGTAAAATCATCACCAAGCTCTTTGACGCACTGGTGGAACCCAAACTGATCCAACCAACGTTTATTACCGGCTACCCGGTCGAGGTATCTCCCCTGTCCAGGAAAAATGATCAGAATCCGGAGATTACAGACCGGTTTGAGCTGTTTATTGCCGGAAAAGAGATCGCCAACGGCTTTTCCGAGATCAATGATCCCCAAGATCAATATGAGCGCTTCCTGATGCAGGTCAGCCAGAGAGAAGAGGGCAATACCGAAGCACATATCATGGATAATGACTATGTCAAGGCCCTTGAGTACGGCATGCCCCCCACTGCAGGTGAAGGGATCGGGATTGACCGTCTGGTCATGCTGTTAACTGACTCTGCCTCTATACGGGAAGTGATTCTTTTTCCGCATATGAAAAAAACCCTTTAAACCCGATGACCTTTGAATTTTTTATAGCCTTCAGGTATCTCAGGGCAAAAAGAAAAGAGGGGTTTATATCACTAATTACATTCCTGTCCATTTTCGGGGTCACTCTCGGAGTGATGGCGCTGGTTATCGTTATTGCCGTCATGAGTGGTGCTGAAACTGATTTCCGCAAACGGATCCTCGGGCTTGAGCCCCATATCCTGATCATGAACTACAGCGGAAAATTTGAATACGACTCCGGGATAATCCGCAGTATCGATACGGTGGATGGGGTATCGTCCTCTGCACCCATTTTATATGAACAGGCCATGATCAGGACTGCCAGCGGATTTTCAGGAGCCATGGTCAGAGGTATAGATCCCCGGATGGGCAGCAGCCTGATCAAGGATTTTTCAGCTGATGATCTTGAGGAAAAACTGGGGAAAATCAATCCTGAATCATCGGTTCACGGTATCATTTTAGGAAAGGATCTGGCCAGGTCAATCGGGGCCGTTATCGGTGAAAAGATTATTCTGGTTTCTCCAAAGGGTATTGTTTCTCCTTTGGGACCGCTGCCTTCCATGAAACGGTTTCAAGTCACCGGGATTTTCGAGTCCGGCTGGTATGAATACGACAGTATCCTGGCATACGTTCATTTAGGTGATGCTCAATCCGTTGCAAAGGCCCGGAATCAGGTGTCGGCCATCGGGGTCTGGGTGGAGGATGTGTTTGATGTTAAAAGGGTGAAAACTGATATTCTCAGGCATGTGGACACTTCATTCTATATCAGGGACTGGATGGATATCAACCAAAGCCTGTTTTCTGCACTGAAACTTGAAAAAACCGCCATGTTTATCATCCTCACTTTGATCATATTTGTGGCTGCGTTCAATATCGCCAGCACCTTGATCATGATGGTCATGGAAAAAACCAAGGACATTGCCGTTCTCAAGGCAATGGGGGCGACCGGTTCCCATATCCGCAAAATATTCATGATCCAGGGGATGTTTATCGGAATCATCGGAACCATATCGGGAACTGTCCTGGGAATCATTTCCTGTATCCTGCTCAAGAAATATAAGTTTATCGAATTACCCGAAGCATACCCATTTTCCACATTGCCGGTACAGCTTGAGATGTTTGATGTTGCAATTATTTCGATCTCAGCGTTATTGATCTGCTTTTTGTCCACCCTTTACCCTTCATATAAGGCGTCAAGGATGAATACAGTAGAGGCCCTTCGGTATGGATAAGAGGCCCCTGACCGATTTGATAGTCCTTGACGAGATATCCAAAGGGTTTAATAGCCACAATGTTCGGACGGATATCCTTATCCAGGCCGATTTTTCAGTTCTAAGAGGTGAGACCATTGCCATTGTTGGCGCATCAGGTATCGGCAAATCAACCCTGCTTAACCTTATGGGGACGCTGGACCCCCCGGACAGTGGAAAACTGATGTTTGAAGGGATCGACCTGTATTCATACTCGGAAGATAAGCTGGCCAGATTCAGAAATAAAAGAATTGGTTTTGTCTTTCAATTTCATTACCTGCTTCAAGGATTTTCCACACTTGAAAACACCATGATGCCTGGATTAATTAATGGTAATAAAAAAAGTATTGAAAACCATGCAGTAAATATGCTTGAAAGAGTAGGGTTGAAAAATAAAATACTCGATCGTGTTGAAGACCTGTCAGGGGGGGAACAGCAGAGAGTAGCCCTGGCGCGTGCACTGCTCATGGGGCCTGACCTGCTGCTGGCTGACGAACCAACGGGCAATCTGGATAAAAAAAACAGCCAGAGTGTTCACGAGTTGATCCTTGAATTGAATAAAGAGCTTGACATGACGGTGATTGTTGTTACTCATAACAGTGATTTTGCCGGGATGATGGATAAAAGAGTGACCATTGAAGAGGGAAAGATTGTTCCAACCATTTAATTTTCGGAATGTTAATTATGATTAGAAAAACGTTTGCGCTCTTACTCATGGGGATGTTTCTTGTTCTTTCCGGAACAGGCCTTGTGCATGCTGAAAAAAAAGTTGCCATCGGTATCTTTCCTGTTTCGGTCCTTTCTGATCAACCGAATCAGATGCTTGGTGAGCGGATATCTCTGATGCTCGCCCAGAAGCTTGAAGAGGAAGGTATCAAATGTGTTTTTCTTAAAGATCAAATTAATACAGACACCTGGTCACTTGATGAATTCCGGTCTGAGGGGATAAAAACCGGAGCAGATTTCATGATTACAGGCAGTGCATTCCTGGCCGGGGAAAGCATCAGTATCGACACCCGGATGATTCCAGTCTACGGTAAGTCACTGCCGATCACCTTTTTTGCCGAGGCATTGAGCTTTGAGAACCTGCTTTCTGCCGTATCCGATATTTCCAAAGAGGTGATATCGGTCGTTTTCAAGAAAAAAATTATTGCCAGCCTTGAGGTCACAGGGAACAGTCGCGTGGAATCAGATGCCATTAAAAATGTCATCGAAACCCAGGTCGGGGATATTTTTAAGAAAGAGAAGCTCAGTAAGGACCTCGGACGTATTCACAAAATGGGATACTTTGAAACGGTCACCATTAAACGCGAAGACCTGGATACCGGGGTCGAGATTGTTTTTGAAGTCAAAGAAAAACCCAGTGTCAGGCGGGTAAAATTCGAGAAAAATCACCGGTTTGACAAAGAGGATTTTACCGAAGTGATCAGTACGAGAACCGGGTCCATCCTGAATATCTTCAAACTCAACGAAGATATGGCCCGCATGAAACTGCTGTACACTGAGAAAAATTATCACAACTGCAGCATTGCCTATGAGATTGTCGAATTGGAAAATAACCAGGCAGACGTCATTTTCCGGTTCGATGAAGGGGATAAGCTCAGAATAGAAAATATTAGTTTTATCGGAAACAAGCAATTTGATGATGATGATCTCAAGGATGAAATGGAGAGTTCAGAAAAAGGCATGTTCTACTGGATCACCTCTTCAGGAGACCTTGATGAAATTGAATTGAAAAATGACGCCATACGGATTGAATCGTTTTACAAAAATAACGGATATGTAGACGCCCAGGTATCAGATCCCAAAATTGTATTTCAGGAAAAAGGGATTGAAGTCAGCTTTGAAATCAGGGAAGGTGATCAATACACCGTCAAACAGGTCGAAATAAAAGGCGACCTGATCATTGAAAAAGAGGCCCTGTTTGAAGAAATCGAGACAGTTGCCAATGAAGTTTATAACCGTGAGACGATTCGAAAGGATGTCATTTCTCTTGGTGATATATATGCCAATAAGGGCTTTGCCAACGCGGATATCCGGCCCATGATCGTTAGGAACGAAGACCAGACCATTGATATCACCTTTGCCGTTAAAAAGGGATCACCCGTCTACATTGAACGGGTCTTGATTTCAGGAAACCTGAAAACCCGTGACAAGGTGATCAGAAGAGAAATTAAAGCCCAGGAACAGTCCCTGTACAGCAAGAAAAACATCCAGAGAAGTTTTAAAAATCTTACCCGTCTCGATTATTTCGAGAAGGTGGATATTGAACCCAGAAAAACCCAGGTGCCTGACCGCCTGAATCTTCTGGTGGACGTGATTGAAAAGAATACCGGTTCCTTCAGTTTTGGCGGCGGCTATAGCGGCGAGGACGGTGCGTTTGTAGCGTTGTCCATCCAGGAACGAAACCTGTTTGGCAAGGGGTGGATGTCCAACGCAAAGGTGCAGATCGGTGAAGACTCCAACGAAATTAATATCGGCTTTACCGAACCCTGGCTGTTTGACATTCCGTTGTCAGCCGGTTTCGATATCTACAAGGTCGAATATGAATATGATCACTACGATAAAGATACCATCGGACTCCAGCTCAGGGC
>QZLA01000220.1 GCA_004796375.1 Desulfobacteraceae bacterium | reverse complement strand
CCACCGGTTTCGGTCTGCCACCAGGTGTCGACAATGGCGGCTTCACCTTTGCCGACCTTTTCCTCGTACCATTTCCAGACTTCCGGTTCGATGGGCTCGCCCACAGTGGTCATATGTTTGAAGTGATAGGTATATTTGGCAGGCTCATCCGGCCCGACTTTCCGCAGAGCACGGATCGCTGTCGGGGCCGTATGGAAAATATTTACATCCAGCTCCTGGGCAATTCGCCAGGACCGTCCCGCATCCGGGTAGGTGGGTACCCCTTCGTAAATAACACTTGATGCACACAGGGCCAGCGGGCCGTAAACAATGAATGAATGCCCCGTGATCCACCCGATATCGGCCATGCACCAGTATACATCCTCGGGGTGAATATCCTGGATGTATTTTGACATGGCGGTCACATAAGCCAGGTACCCGCCGGTACCGTGCTGACACCCTTTGGGTTTGCCTGTTGTTCCGCTGGTATACATCAGGAACAGCGGCTCTTCAGCAAGCATCTGCTCCGGCTCTACCCGGACCCCGTAATATTTTTTCAACTCATTGTTCACAGAGACATCTCTGCCGTCAACCATGGGCGTTTCAGAGGAGTATTTTCCGGGATATCTTTCCCAGACCAGTACGGTATCGACCTCCTGCCCCTGCTCAGCTGCAATCTTAACCGCTTCGTCCGCGTTGACCTTATGGTTGAGCAGCTTACCACTCCGGTAGTATGCATCCATGACGATCAGGACCCTGGACTGTGAATCAACAATCCTATCCGCACTGGCACTGGCGGAAAATCCCCCGAACACCACTGAGTGGATTACACCCAGCCTGGCACAGGCCAGCATGGTGATGGGCAGTTCGGAAGACATGGGCATGTGAATGGTGACCCGGTCTCCTCTTTTCAGCTTTGCCGTATCGCGCAGCAGGGCGGCGAATTCATTCACCCGCACATACAGCTCCTGATATGTGACATGATCGACCCGTTCTTCTTCAGGTTCGGGAACAAAATGGATGGCTGTTTTATTCTTGTTCTTTTCAAGATGGCGGTCGATGCAGTTGTAACTGGCATTCAGTTTACCGCCTTTAAACCATTTCCAGCAGGGGGCATCACTGGTATCAAGTACCTCATCCCAATACTTGTACCAGGTGAGCAGGTCGGCGTACTCAGTAAAACAATCAGGAAAGTTGTCCAGGCTGAAACGATCGTAGATGTCAGGGTCGGTCAAATTGGCCTGACCGACAAATTTAGCCGAAGGATAGTAGTAGTCCTCTTCCTTCCAGTGAACCGCGATCTGTGATTCCGTGGTCTCAACAACGTCTTTCTTGCTCATACGTCTTCTCCTTTCGCTTGCGTACAAAGGTTAATGTATTAAGCAGCTATTTTTACCGGAACCATTGATGTCAAAGGATCCGGGGTTTGGAAAACACTAAATATATAAGAATGACGTATCTTTTAGTACCAGGGTTTCACAAAATCGTTCTTCAAATCAGGCGATCGAGAAATTGAAGTTCAGCTCAGAAAGATAGTAAGAGCAGGCGTTGGGAATCTCACTCATTTACTGAATCAGATTTATCTATACCTAACTCAATTAGTAAGAAGTCAAAGGGAAGTCAATAGAAAATTTCACTTTTTTCAGAAAATTAATTAATTATTGCATCCCCAAAGCCATTGCAGGTATACTGAGACTCTTGATAATAAAGGATTCTTAACAAGGAGACCCCGACTGATGAAAAACCCAATCCAAAATTACTGGAACCTGAGACTTGAAGCATTAAAGGAAAACCTTGAAAAAAATAATTTTGAAGTATTTATCGCTGATACCCGGGAAGAGGCAAAAACCATAGCACTTGAAGCCATTATCCCGCCGCTCAAGGCAAAAAGTGTTTCATGGGGCGGATCCGTATCATTTGTTTCCACGGGACTGTTCCACGAACTGAATGAATCCAACGACATGGAGGTGCTCAACACCTTTGACAAGTCCCTGTCCCCGGAAGAGATGATGGAGCTGCGGCGGCAGTCCCTGATGGTGGACCTGTACATCACCGGTACCAATGCCATCACCGAGGAGGGGCACCTGGTTAACCTGGATATGGTCGGCAACCGGGTGGCGGCCATTACCTGGGGCCCTAAATTTGTGCTGCTCTTCATCGGCAGGAACAAGGTATGCGCAGACCTTGAAGAGGCCATGTTCCGAATCAAGAATTATGCTGCACCGGTCAACACCATGCGGCTGGAAAAAAAGACACCGTGCATGAAAACCGGCATCTGCCAAAACTGCAGTAGCCCGGACCGTATTTGCAACACCTGGACCATTACTGAAAAGTGTTTTGTCAAAAACCGGATCAAGATCGTTCTGGTTAACGAAGATTTAGGATTCTAAGATGTACCGGATTGCCTTATTTCAGCAGAACGGATCCGGCCAGAGCAAGATTGACGGCATCAAAGCTTACGGCCGGGATCAATTCAGTATAGAGGTCTTTGATATTGAATCCGGCCTTCCGGATATCATCGATGATTCTTCCGATTACCTTCCCGATTCGATTGAAGCGGATATTGTCCTGGATTTTCTCAAACATCATGACCTGTCGGCAGATCTGGCAGTGTTATGCAGCCGCTTGAAGATCCCGGTGATCATGTCCGGCAAGAAGATCTCCACAGGGGAAGCCATCTGCCCCCCGACATGATGTTCCCTGTCAAGGCAGGACTGCCTTGGGGACTATGGACGCTATTTTGGTGCGCCAAAGATTAATGTGACCCATGACGGCCAGACCATCCAGAAAGTGGAGGTGATAAAGGGTGCTCCCTGCGGGGCAACCTGGGAAGCTGCCGCGAAAATAGAAGGGATGTCGATTGAAAAGGCACTGACCCGGTTCGGCCTGGAGGTGCAGTTCTGCTGCTCAGCCAATCCGGCTGCCTGGGATCCCATCTACAGCAAAAGCCCGGTCCACATGGCTGCGGATGTTCACTCAGCAGTGCTGAAAAAAGCGTTAAAAACATAACGCACAGACATGCAACGGGGTGTTGGCCATGCAAAACACCCCGCTGCCATGCCCGGCCATCTGTTCACCGGCGCTTGAATGTCATCCGCTTCTCCCGTGTCATGGTATCGGCATACTGCTCGTAACCCACGTCACGGATGCTGCGGATACAGGCTGCACGGTCTGAATTGAACACCAGGCCGAACAGCCTGGCGGTCAGGGTGTCAAATTTCGGGCAGGTCATGACATCATCATGATCACTGCAATCGGCACAGGACCTGAATCCTTTTTCCATGCAGCAGGATCGCGACTTACACCAGGATGCCTTGTGATTCTCGCTGCATCCCGCACATTTCCCTTTGAGATACCGGGGACATGCCCCGCAGTACAACCCGCACTTTGCCACAAGATTGGTGTCCTGAGTCACTGGTTTCATCTTTTTCCTCCATGTCGAAATGGTTAGCTGTTTCTTCATGGGTAGTTATATCCGTTGACCGTGACACCTTTATGTCAGGTTTAAAATTATTTTTTTAGGGATAGCGCGCTTTCATTCTCAGGATCTCATTTTGAACCTGGTCCCTGAGTGTATCCGGGCGGATCACCTCGACCGCGCTGCCGAAACTGAGTATCATACCGAGAAGCCATTGGCCCAGGGGAAGCCTGTCCTCAACAATGAGGTGACCATCGTTGTTTTCAATACGATAGGCATTCTCAAAATAATCCGTGACCACATGCGCCATCCGGCTGTCAAATTTGAGAACGACCCGGACGCGCTCAGGCATGGCGTCACGCGTCATCTCCCAGGAGGACTGCAGGGTCCTGTAACTGGTCGGACGTCGCTCATACAAAATCTCCTCCACATGGATATCTCGGATTCTGGACAATTTGAACAACCTGAAATCCTTCCGTTTGAGACAGTAGGCAAACAGATACCAGGACACCCCCTTCTGAACGATGGTCATGGGTTCCACACGCCGGGTGGTTAACGCCCCTTGCGCATCTGCATAATCCAGGCGTGTCAGTCTGCACCCCCGTGCGGCACGATACAGCGTTTGAATCCGCCTTGCAAACCGGTTGGAATGATCCCATCCCAGTGGGTCGAACAGGATATAGGCATCGCTTGCGGCTTCAGCCGTTTCCAGGTCTTCAGGCAGAAGACTTTGTACCTTTTGGTAGAGAATGTCGAGTTCATGATCATCCAAAGCGGCATTCACCCCTTTCAGGGCCGAAAGAATGGCACGCATATCCCGGCTGCTCAGGTATTGCTTGTTGAGTTTATAATTATCAGGAATCTCATATCCCCCCCCTGCGCCCTGGTTTGAGATCACAGGGATCCCGGCCAGGTTCAGTGCCTCAATATCCCGGTAAACCGTGCGTACACTGACTTCGAAACGGTCGGCAAGGGCCTGCGCAGTGATTCTGCGGCGGTTGAGCAATAACACCAGGATCGCTACCATTCGATCGATTCTCATATCATGACCTTTTTATAAATTTTACTAGTACCTGCTCACTTTTAATATACAATTCCTTGTTTTTCTGATATTGCAGTACTGTCTGCCGTCTCATAATCGACCCAAATGGAAAGGAAAAGGATATCATGGGAGATCTGAAAGACAAAACTCCGGAAGAACTAAAAACCATTCTGTCCGATCAATTTTCAGCACTGTCTAAAAGCCTGGGCCGGTTCATGGAGATCAACCAGGCTGAAACCGAAAGCCAGAACCGCTGCAATGAGTCCGTGAGCCACTTTTTCACCCGGATTCAGGCATTTCTCGCCGGGGAAAACATCTCTCAACCCCTGTCCGGAGAAGAGGGATACGTCATTGACGCTTCCGGGCACACCAAGCAGGAGGTCGTCTCCCTGATTCTGTCCCTGAGAGACCAGGGGCTTACCTTTGACGATATTGCCAAGGCCTTCATAGAAAAAGGGATCCCCACGTTCAGCGGTCGGGGCGAATGGCACGCCCAAACCATACACCGGCTCTTTAATTCTGCAAAAAAAGCCCGGTAACCTGAGCACCACCGCCGTCAGGATGACGCTGACCGGCTTCTCATCCGGCAGTAGATCCGGAACGGAATAATCAGGGTCACCCACCCGATCCAGGCCATGGCAAGGTCAATCAGTACAAGACCGGCGAATCCGTCAAACCCGGGTACCGGGAACAGGGTTGGGGAGATATAGGACACCGCCAGGATAACAAAACTGATTCCCATGACCGGCAGGACCACCTCCGTGAAATAGCTCCGGGTAACCACCATGCTTTGTTTCAACGCCTGCATGGGCGGCAGGTTCTCATACATGATGTAAAAGGGGTAAAAACTCAGCCGTGCAGCCATGTACAACCCCGGTAAAATGAACACCATCAGGCCGCAGATAAATATTAACGCGTAGATCACAGATGCAATGACGAGAGCACTGAAATGCCTTTTGACCTGCTCGAAACATTCGCTCACGCTGAATGCAGCACCATGGATAATCTGATAGTAAAGTACGGCCTGGGCCCCCATGGAAACGGGAATGCCCAGGCAGATATACCCGGAGTCCCCGATGACCGCCCAGTTATACAGAGATGATGCCGGATCACCCAGCTTGTCCAGGTTGCCCAGAATCAT
>QZLA01000096.1 GCA_004796375.1 Desulfobacteraceae bacterium | reverse complement strand
GCACCGGATCTCCAAGTTCAATGCCATGCTGTGGATGATTTCCTGCGCGGCCAATTCTGTTGCCGAGATCCGCTGCCGGATCCGTGAAAATCGGGTGGTTGAGCACGACGCGGTGCACCCTTCGTTTACCTTTTTAAATCCCGACCAGAGCCTGTCGTTCTGCTATGCTGACTACAGCGATGATATTGCAGCGTTTTTCCAACGGGTGGCACAGGGCATCGAACGGGTCAAGGCCGAACCGAGCCTGAAGGATGAGCCGGGCAAAGATGACATGATCTTTGTGTCATGCGTGCCCTGGATCAACTTTACCTCTATTTCCCATCCCATGAAACTGGGCAATCAGGATTCATTCCCGCGGATCTCCTGGGGGAAATTCACCCCCCAGGGCCAAGGCCGGGATCAGCGGATGACCATGCCGGTCTCCCTCCAGCTCCACCACGGGCTGGCCGACGGATATCATGCCGGATTATTCTTTGAAAAACTCGAATCGCTGCTGGAAAATCCTGAAGCGCTATCCTGGCCGGTGTAGGTTCAACTGTCCTGGTCCCATTTCACTAAAATCTCCTGGAGCAGCCGGATAAAGGTCTCCTTGACCGATTCTCCGGTTTTGATCACCTCTTCGTGGCCGATGGGCCGGTCCAGGATGCCGGTGGCCATGTTGGTGATGCAGGACAGGCCCATGACATTCATGCCGGCGTGGGCCGCCACGATCACCTCGGGCACGGTGGACATGCCCACGGCATTGGCGCCCAGGGTTCGGATGGCGCGGACTTCACTGCGGGTTTCATAGCTGGGGCCGGCCATATAGTAGTACACCCCCTCTTTGATGGGGATGGAAAGTTCTTCAGCACAGGCTCTGGCCAGGGTGCGGACCTTTTGGGTATAGGGATCGGACATGTCGTTGAACCGGGGGCCGAAGGCATCGATATTGGGACCGCGAAGCGGAGAGTCTGCATGGAACTTGATGTGGTCCTCGATCAGCATGAGGTCGCCGGGCATGTAATCCGGGTCCACACTGCCGGCGGCATTGGTCACGATCAGGTTGGGAATGCCCATCCGGATCATGCAGCGGATGGGGAAGACCACCTGGTCCATGTCATAGCCCTCATAGTAGTGGAACCGGCCCTGGAGGATCAGTACCGGGATTTCCTTGAACGTGCCGATCACCATCTGGCCTTCATGACCCTCCACGGTAGAGACGGGGAAGTGGGGGATCTGTTCAAATTTGATCCGGACCGGGTCGTCGAGATAGTCGGCAAAGGACCCGAGACCGGATCCCAGTACAATACCGAACCGGGGTTTGATATCGGTCCGGGACCTGATAAAGCCAGTGGCTGAAATGATTTGATTCAGCCTGGTCTGGCTTGAATGTTTTTGCTCTGACATCATGAATGCTCACTTTTATCAAAAATTTTACCGATAGCGCCGGGTGGTGTGGTCTGGCCCACCAGGCCGACCAGGATCACGATGGTCAGGATATAGGGCAGCATGGCCAGGATATCGCCCGGTATGGGGACCCCTTTTGATCCTAAAAAGATTTCAAGGCCCTTGGCGCCGCCGAAGAGCAGGCAGGCCAGCAAAGCGCCCTGGGGTTTCCATTTGCCGAAGATCATGGCGGCAAGGGCAATAAACCCGTGGCCCGAGATCAGGGTGTTGGAAAAGCGTGACACCACGGCGATGCTCATGGCAGCCCCGCCAAGCCCTGCAAACAGCCCGGACATCATGACCGCACCATAGCGGATCCGGGTGACGCTGATGCCCAGGGTCATGGCGGCTTCCGGGTTTTCACCCACCGCTCTAACCCGCATGCCGACCTTGGTCCGGTAGAGTACGAACCACACCAAAAAGACCAGGAAAAAGGCGATATAGACCGTGGCAAACCGGTTGAACACGAGATCCATGAACCCTGAGGAGGGAAACAGGTTGCCCTCGCCAAACAGGAAATCCAACGGCAGCGGCATCTTGTTGGGGATGGTCAGGGTCTGGGTGGCGCCGTCAAAGAGCATGCGGCTGATAAACAGGGCCGCACCCGGGCCTAAAAAGTTGATGGCAATCCCGGATACGATCTGCTCCGCGGAGAATGAGACACAGGCAATGGCGTGGATCAGGCCCAGGATCATCCCGCCGACCCCGGCAAAGGCCAGGCCGATCCAGGGATCCTGGTAAAAGTAGGCGGCCGCGGCACCGGCAAAGGCGCCGAAGTACATCATGCCCTCGAGTCCGATGTTGACCACGCCGGAGCGCTCGGTGATCACCCCGCCCAGGGAGGTGAAGATCAGCGGGGTGGAATACATCAATGTGGTTCCGATGATAAAGCCGATATCCTTGATGAGTGTTTCCATATTCTACCCCTTTTTGTTCCTGGCTTGAAGGATCATCCGGATGAGCTTGGGCATGGCGATAAATAGGATAATGGTGCCCACCACGATATTGATCACCTCGGTGGGGGCGCCCACTGCATCCTGGATTTTGGACCCCCCGTACTTGAGGGCCCCGAACAGCACCCCGGCAAACACGGAGCCGATACCGGTGTTGTTGCCGATCAGCGACACGGCAATGCCGTCAAACCCGTATCCTTCCATGGCGGCCAGCTTGGCGATCCGATGGCTGACCCCCATGACCTGGAGGGCGCCTGCAGTCCCGGCAAAGGCGCCGGAGATCACCATGGAGGTGATGATGCTCCGGTTGACGTTGATGCCGCCGTACTCTGCGGCATGGGGATTGTACCCCACGGCCCTGAGTTCATACCCCAGGGTGGTCTTGTTCAGGATGTACCACATGACAAAGGCCAGGATGATGGCAAAAATGATACCCACATTGACCGGTGATTTCAGGATATCGCCCCAGAACCGGTGGGAGCGGATAAAATCGATACCGGCCTCAGTGATTTTCCACTGGCCGAACAGGTCCACCCGTGCGGTTTCCTGGATCACGTAGGATTTACCCGTGCCCTGCTTGCCGAATGATTTGAGGGTGACCGACCAGTTGGACAGGTACAGGGCGATCCAGTTGAGCATGATGGTGGAGATCACCTCATGGACCCCGAACCGGGCCTTGATGTATCCGGCCAGGCCGCCCCATACCGACGCGGCCGATGCAGCCAGAAGAATGCATACCGGGACATGGAGAAGCATGGGCAGATGGATAAAGTAACCGGCCATGGCTGCCACCATGGCGCCCACGATAAACTGGCCCTCGGCCCCGATGTTAAAGAGTCCGGTCCTCAGGGCAAAGGCCACGGAAAGACCGGTCATGATCAATGGGGTGGCATAGATGATCACATAGGACATGTATTTGGGTTTTGAAAAGATGCCCCGCAGGATGGCCATGTAGGCCTCAATGGGGTTGAATCCGGCAATCAGGAGCACAACCGCACCCACGACAAACCCGAGGACCACGGAGATGACGGTCAATCCCAGCGGGCCCTTGAGAAATACCTCTTTTAAATACTCCCTGTTGAGTGTCATGCCGTGCCTCCTGCCATCATCAGGCCGATCTCTTTTTCATCGGCATCGTGCGCGTCAATGATTCCCACGATTTTCCCTTCATAGATTACTGCGATCCGGTCCGATACATTGATCACCTCGTCCAGCTCGAATGAGATGAGCAACACGGCTTTTCCCTGGTTTCTCTGGTCCACCAGGGCCTTGTGGACATATTCAATGGCGCCCACATCCAGCCCGCGGGTGGGCTGGGCCGCAATCAGGATATCGGGATCATTGGCCACCTCCCGTGCGATGATCATCTTCTGCTGGTTGCCGCCGGACAAGGCTTTGGCTGCAAGCTTTGAGTTCTGGGGCCGGATGTCGAATTTTTCAATCAGTTGGTCGGCATTGCGATAGATGCGCTTGAAATCCAGGGTAAACCCCTTTGAAAATGCCTCGGTGGCATAGTTTTCAAGGATCAGGTTTTCAGCGATGTCAAATTCAAAGATCAGCCCCCTTTTCTGCCGGTCCTCGGGGATGTGGCTGATCCCGTGCTGCTGGATGATTTTACCGGGTGTGAGGTTGGTGATCTCCTTTTCCCGGACCAGGGCCTGTCCGCTTTTGGCGGGCCGCAGCCCGGTCAGGGCCTCGATCAGTTCGGTCTGGCCGTTGCCGTCCACACCGGCGATCCCTAAGATTTCCCCTTTGTAGAGATCCAGGTTGAGCCCGTTGACCGCCGGGATGCCCCGGCTGTCCTCCACCACCAGGTCACGGATCTCAAGGATCCGGTCACCCTGGGGCTGGGGGTCTTTCTCCACCTTGAAACTCACCTCGCGGCCCACCATCTTGGATGCCAGATCCTCTTCAGTCACCTGATCCACCTCCACGGTGTCGATGTGTTTACCCCGCCGGATGATGGTGCAGAAGTCAGCAACCTGCTTGATCTCCTTGAGTTTGTGGGTGATGATGATGATCGATTTTCCCTCGCGGGTCAGGTTGTGGATGATGCCCACCAGCTCCTGGATCTCCTGGGGGGTCAATACGGCAGTGGGTTCGTCCAGGATCAGGATCTGGGCCCCCCGGTAAAGGGTTTTAAGGATCTCCACCCGCTGCTGGGCGCCCACGGACAGGTCCTGGATAACCGCTTTGGGGTCCACGGCCAGCCCGTACCGCTCGGAAAGGGCGGCAATCTCACTTTCCGCTTTTTTGATGTCGATCATGCCCAGCATTTTCGTGGTTTCATTGCCCAGGATGATGTTCTGGGTCACGGTGAACGGTTCGACCAGCATGAAGTGCTGATGCACCATGCCGATTCCGTTCTTGATGGCGACATTGGGGTCCTTGACGGACAGGGGCTTGCCGTTGATCCGTACCGCACCTTCTGTGGGCTGGTACAGGCCGTAGAGGACATTCATCAGAGTGGTCTTGCCGGCACCGTTCTCACCGAGCAGGGCATGAACCTCCCCCTTGTGGACGGTGAGATTGATCCGGTCATTGGCAGTGAAATCGCCGAACTTTTTGACCACATCCACCATCTCCACCGCTTTGTGGGAAAAATCAATGGAATTCACCGAATGCATCTCCAGATATGGGGTGCCCTGCCGGCTGTCATATAGATGCACCGGCAGGACAGGTATGGTTTATTTTACAAACGCATCATACTCTTTTTTGGTGGCAGGTACCGTGATCTGACCGCCCTTGATTTTTGCAACCAGGGCATCCACTTCATCCAGGATCGCCTTGGGAACATGCTTGGATGAGGTCGGTGCAATGCCGACACCATCATTGGACAGGTTATACACCACGGCCTGGCCGCCTTTGAACTTGCCTTCGGTCATCTGGCGGATCATGTCAAATACCGCATTGTCTACCCGTTTCATGGCAGAGGTCAACACGTTGTCCGGTGCCAGAAAGTTCTGGTCCTTGTCTACGCCGATGGCCCATTTGCCCTTTTCCTTGGCGGCTTCGATCACGCCGTCGCCCACACCGCCGGAGGCATGGAATACGATATCTGCGTTCTGTTGATACATGTTGTTGGCAATGGCTTTACCCTTGGCGGCATCGGTAAATGACTCGGCATACTGGGAAAGGACTTCGCAATCGGGGTTGGCAAGCTTGACACCGGCCATGTACCCGTATTCGAATTTCTCGATCAGCGGGAACTTGATACCGCCGACAAAACCGACCTTGTTGGTCTTGGTCATTTTACCGGCAATGTAGCCGACCAGGAAAGAGGGCTGTTCTTCCTGGAATACGGCGCAGCCGACATTTTTCGGGGTTTCATCGCCATAGGCAAAGTCGATGATGGCATATTTCTGGTCCGGGTTGATGAGCGCGGTGTTCTTGATGGCATCACCCATGAGGAAACCGATGCCCCAGATCAGGTCATAACCGGCATCGGTCAGGGTTTCCATGTTCGGTGCATAGTCGGCATCCTGTTTGGATTCCTTGTAAGCGATCTTGACGCCCAGTTCATCTTTGGCCCGCTTGTGGCCTTCCCAGGCAGACTGGTTAAAGGACTGGTCATTTACACCGCCCACATCCGTGACCATGGCCACCTTGAATTTTTTAGCGCTGACAGGTCCTGCGGCAAGAAACATCGCGCAGCAGGCCAGTACGGTTAATACAACACTTAGTTTTTTCATCCTCTCTCTCCTTTCATGGTTAATTATTTCATGTTCCTGTCTATAAAAAGCCTGGTCTATATAAAGGATGTTCCGTTGGCAAGAGCCGGTACCTTGAAAAAGGCACAAAGGCTCTGGGCCACATCGCAAAAACTGGTCCGGATCCCAAGATTACCTGCCCTGGGCCGGCCGGTTTCTCCGGTCCTGGCATATACCAGCAGCGGCACATATTCCCGGGTGTGGTCCGTGCCCTTGAATCCCGGATCACATCCGTGGTCGGCCGTGATGATCAGAAGATCCTCTCGGGTCATTTGATCCATGAGGATCCCCAGGGTCTGGTCAATGGCCTGGACCGCATCATGGTATCCCTGGATATCCCGGCGGTGGCCGAAAAGCATGTCGGTATCCACCAGGTTCACAAAGATGAACCTGTTTTTTTTTGTCTGTTCTGTCATACACTTAATGGTCCGCTCAAGGCAAGCTTCATTTCCGGCATCATGGTAGCTGAGTGACAGCCCCTGCTCCACAAAGATATCCCCGATTTTACCGACCCCGACGGTTTCCACGCCATGGTGCTGCAGATGGTCCAGGAGGGTGGGGCCGGCCGGTTTCATGGAATAGTCCTTCCGGTTCCTTGTACGGGTCAAGTTCCCGGGCGTGCCGATAAAGGGCCGGGCAATGACCCGTCCGACATGAAAGGGATCGCACAGCTGCCTTGAGATTTCACAGATCCTATACAGTTCGTCCAACGGGATGATCTCTTCATGGGCCGCCACCTGGAACACGGAATCGGCTGAGGTGTAGACAATGATCCCCTCCCCGGTCATGTGGGCCTCGCCAAGCTCTTCAATAATAATGGTGCCTGAAGCCCCTTTGTTACCCAGCATGCGATGCCCGGTTAAATCTTCAAACTGTTGGACCAGGTCTTCTGGAAACGAGGGAAAGTCTAAAGAAAAGGTATGAAAGGGCTGATCCAGCCGGATACCGGCCAGTTCCCAGTGGCCCGTGGTGGTGTCCTTTCCGGCCGAGGCTTCGGCCATGACGCCAAATCCGGCCATGGGGCGGTCCACGGCTTCACAACCTTTCAGGGTGAATCCCAAAAGCTCTGCACAGTTTCCCAGGCCCAGCTGTTTGAGGGTGGGCCATTTGGGAGCGGTAATGGCGTCACAGATATGGCGGGCGGTGTTGGCGCCCTCATCTCCATACAGGTGGGCATCGGGAAGCGCGCCCATGCCGAAGCTGTCTATGATCAGGAGGACGGCCCGCATTCAGGTCAGGGCCTTCATGATGGCCACACCTGCACTGGCGCCGATGCGGTCCGCACCGGCCTCGATCATGGCCAGCGCATCTTCCGGGGTTTTGATCCCGCCGGAAGCCTTGACGTTCATGCCTTTGCCCACGGTCTTTTTCATGAGTGCCACATCCTCGACCGTGGCACCACCGCCGGCAAACCCGGTGGAGGTTTTCACAAAGTGGGCGCCGGCTTGTTTGGAGAGTTCGCAGGCCCTGACCTTCTCTGCATCATCCAGCAGGCAGGTTTCAATAATCACCTTGACCACGTTTCCCTTGGCTGCCTCAACCACTGCGCGGATATCGGCCGTGACCGCAACATCGTCGCCATCCTTGAGCGCGCCGATATTGATCACCATGTCAATTTCATGGGCCCCGTCCCCGATGGCTTTGGCGGTTTCCGCTGACTTGATCTCTGTGGTGGCTGCGCCCAGGGGAAACCCGATCACCGAACAGGTCTGGACCGTGGATCTGGCGAGGTACCGGCTGACCCACCGGACATGGACCGGGTTGACACAGACACTGAAAAATCCATGCTCCAGGGCTTCCTGGCAGACCTGCTCCACCTCTTCTGTTTTGGCGGCCGGATTCAGGATCGTGTGATCAAAATACCTGGCCAAAGTTTCTGCTTTCATGGTTTTTTCCTAATCAGTTTTTATTAAGGGCTACACAATGGTGTTATATATTAAAGGGTTCGGTTCCGGTGCACTAGGCCCAATCTCCAGGGCATTGGTAAACCGGGCCATGGCTTCATCAAGATGCCGGGTGTTGTTCACATGGAATGATGCCAGAAGGTCTCCCTTGCTGACCGGGTCTCCCAGTCGCACAGCCGTGCGGATCCCAACGGCCGGGTCCACGGCATCGTCTTTTCTTTCACGGCCTGCGCCCAAAAGAAGGGCACATACCCCCACTTCATTGGTGTGTATTCGCGAGATAAATCCGGTTTGGGCTGATTTGACCTCAATGATCCGGTCGGCTTTTGGAAGAAGCGTGAGATCCTCGCAAACCCGGGGATCTCCGCCCTGGGCTTCTACCATTCGGGCAAGGGTTTCAAGCGCATTGCCTGAATCAAGTTCCCGGTTCAGCCGGGCCACAGCCATTGCCTCATCGGGTTCAATCCCGGCGGCCACCAGCAGCCGGGCTGCCAGGCTGAGGGATACGGTTTTAAGGTCGCCATCGGATCTGCCCTGAAGAATCTCCAGGGCATGGGCCACCTCCAGGGCATTGCCCACGGCATCTCCAAGGGGCTGGTTCATGTCCGTGACCAGGGCCTGGATTTTTCGACCGGCTGATTTGCCGATGGCCACCATGGCCTGAGCCAGTTTGACGGCCTCGGACGTTTCGGGCATGAAGGCGCCGTTTCCGGTCTTGACATCCAGTACAATGATATCGCTGCCCAGGGCCAGTTTCTTGCTCATGATGCTGGCCGCGATCAGGGAGATATTATCCACGGTGCCGGTAACGTCCCGCAGGGCATAGAGCAGTTTGTCCGCCGGTACCAGCTCAGCGGTCTGGCCCATGACACACAGACCGTTCCGGGAGACCAGGTCCTGGAAAAGGTCCATGTCGATTTCGGTGGAAAATCCGGGAATGGATTCAAGTTTATCCAGCGTTCCGCCGGTGTGCCCGAGCCCCCGGCCGGACATTTTGGCCACCTTGAGGCCGCAGGCGGCGACAAGGGGGGCAACGATCAGGGTCGTGGTATCGGCCACGCCGCCCGTGGAGTGTTTATCTATGGTGGTGCCTCGAATGCCGGCAAGGTCGATGGTGTCGCCGGAGTCGCGCATGGCAAAAGTCAGGTGGGCGGTTTCCTCGGTATCCAACCCGCAGAACCAGATGGCCATCAACATCGCAGATACCTGGTAATCCGGGATATTTCCCATGACATAACCGGAGATAAAGTAATCGATCTCCTCCGGTGTCAACCTGCCCCTGTTTCTCTTTTTTAAAATCAGATCCAGAAAATGCATGGGCCTATTCTTATGTTGTTGATTCCGGGTAAAAAACTCGTTGAAAACCTGGGTTATTTACTACCAGTTTTAAGGGATCAAAACAATGGTTTTATCTGGTGGTTCATTTAAATCCCCATGAATATTTCACTTTCACTTTTTTCCTTATTCCTATATGGTTAGATAGTTGAATTGAATGACCAGCAAAGGATTTGACAGTATCATGCAGAAAGCAGGAATTGGTGAAATCGTTTCCCTTTTAATCAAGGAGAAATACCTGACCCGTAAAAAAGCAGAATATGCACTGCGGGTTCACTCAAAACTCACCACTGATAAAACCCTGGTCGACACATTAAAGGACCTGAAATACATTGAGGATGAGCAGGTTAAAAGCGCCCTGAAAAAGAACCGGCTCTCTTTAAGGATCGGGGATTTGATGGTTGAACTGGGTTATCTGTCCATGCAGGAGCTGGAAGCCGCTTTAACTATCCAGAAGGATAATAAAGGCAAACGGATCGGTCAGATCCTGATTGAAAATCAGTTTATTTCAGAGCGGGATTTCAACGAGCTGCTTTCGGTCCAGCTGGGATTTGAACATATTGATCTCGTTACCCATGAGATCCCCAGGGAAATTATAAAGGATATCCCGGTTAAGTGGTGCCAGAACAACCATTTTATCCCGGTGAAAAGGGTGGACGATCACCTGGTGGTGGCCTTTGCCGATCCCTTCAGCAAAAACGATATCCAGGCGGCCAAACGGCTGTTGGGGAAAAATATCACCGTGGCCATCGGTTCGGCCAAACAGATCGAGCAGACCCTGGAACGGCTGGAATCCGGCAAGTTTGCGGCACGCAAGGTGATCGATGAAAACACGGCCATCGGCATTGTCAACAACCTGATCGAGTCTGCCATTGAAAAGGGCGCCAGTGACATCCATATTGAGCCCTATCGCGAGAAAATGCAGGTCCGATACCGGATTGACGGTATCCTGGTGCTGCACAAGGAGTTTGATCTGGATGCCGCCCCCATGGTGGCGGCCCGCATCAAGGTATTGAGCCGGGCCAATATTGCTGAAAAGCGCCGCCATCAGGACGGCCGCATGTCCTATGAGTTGAAGGGCAACTCCTATGATCTGAGGGTGTCGATCTATGCCACGGTATTTGGTGAGAAAATCGTATTGCGTGTCCTCAACCGTATTGACCAGATCATCCACATCGAAGATATCGGCATGCAGCCCAAAATGCTGGAACGGTTCAGCAGGGATGTACTGGACGCCCCCAGCGGTGTCCTCATCATTACCGGGCCCACGGGTTCAGGGAAAACCACCACGCTTTACAGCTGCATCAATAAGATCAAGAATCCACAGACCAGTATCATTACGGCCGAAGACCCGGTGGAGTATGTAATGGAGGGTATCTCACAGTGCTCGATCAATCCGGCCATCAACCTGACCTATGAGGAAACGTTGCGGCATGTGGTGCGGCAGGACCCGGATGTGATCGTGATCGGGGAGATCCGTGACAACTATTCGGCGGATGTGGCGGTCCACGCGGCATTGACCGGCCATAAGGTATTGACCTCCTTTCATACCGAGGACAGTATCAGCGGCCTGATCCGCTTGATGAACATGGATATCGAGGCGTTCCTGATCTCCTCCACGGTGGTGTGCGTCATGGCACAGCGGCTGCTGCGGCGGGTATGTGTCCACTGCAAGACCGTATATAAACCCCAGCCCAAGGACCTGAAGCTGCTGGGATATACCATCGAGGATACCAGCCGGTATGAGTTCATGAAGGGGAAAGGGTGCACCCATTGCAACCACACGGGTTACCGGGGACGGGTGGCGGTGTTTGAGATGCTGATCCTCAATGAATATGTGAGGGAGGCGATCCTGAGTCATAAATCCAGTTATGAAATCCGGAAAATCAGTGTGGAGACTACGGGTCTGGTCACCCTGATGGAGGAAGCCCTGTCAAAAGTCGCACAGGGTATTACCACATTTGAAGAGGTGTTCAGGTGTATCCCCCGGCTTATCCCGCCCCGGCCGATTCACGAGATCAACAGACTGTTAGGAGTTTAAACCGCATATAATGAAAGAGCATTCCATACTGGATATCATTAAGAGCCAGATTAAAAAAGAGGAATCACTGCCGGTCCTGAGCCCGAAAGCAGCGGCACTGCAGCAGGAGGCCATCAAACCTGACCCGGATTTCAAGGTGATGATTCAGCAGATCCAGACCGACCCCACATTGACCAGCCAGGTGCTCAAGGCGGCCAATTCGCCGTATTACAGGGGTTTGGGGGATGTAGAAACCATCAAGGACGCGGTGTTGAGGCTGGGCCAGATTGAAATGGTTAACATCATTATCGAAGCGATCCACAAGCAGAACTTTAAATCAAAAAATCCCTTTATCAAAACCTACCAGGGTAAATTGTGGTCCCATTCCATGGCCTGTGCCATGGGAGCACTATGGACCGCCCGGCACCTGAAGATGGAGAACCTGGTCCCCAAGGCATTTATTGCCGGACTCCTCCATGACATGGGTAAACTGTACCTTTTGACCGCACTTGAAAAACTGCTGAAAAACGCCAAAACAGATGCCAAGCCCACACCGGAACTCATGAGAACCATCATGAGCAGCCTCCACGCCGAGCAGGGGTATGCTATTCTAAGCAAATGGAACCTGCCCGAAGGGTACCGGGTTATTGCCCGCGACCACCATGCCGAATCCTATGACCACGCCAACCTCCTTTTGCTGATCGTGAGAATCGTCAATGAGGTGGTCAATAAAATGGAACGAAGCAATCCGGATGAGGATCTCTCCTCCGTGGTGAGCAGCAAGGAGGCCGATATCCTGGGCATGTCCGAGATCAGTATTGCGCAGCTTGAAATTGCCCTGGAAGACACCATGTCCAAGCGGTTGGTCAACGGCGGATAGTCTGACTTTAAGCCCGTCACACCGGGATCGCCCGGCCTGCCAGGACGGCTGAAAATCCCAGGATCATATGCATCATCACATTGAGCAGGGCCAGGGTATATCTCTGGTTCTGGACCAGGAATATGGTTTCATTGCCAAAGGTGGAATAGGTGGTGAATGATCCCAGGAAACCGATGATCAGGAAGAATCGCAGCTCCGCGGTGAGGGCTGCAGGGGTATCCAACAGGTTCGACAAGATACCAATCAGGAAGCAGCCTGCCACATTGACCACCAGGGTACCGTGTGGAAACAGTCCGTCCTTTGAAAAATTCTGCACCAAACTGATCAGGACATATCTCAGGACAGCGCCTAAAAATCCACCGCATCCAATGATTAGAAGCTTTTTCATATTCACCTCCTACTGGGATTTGACTTATCAAAAATCGGGGTAACTGACAATGATTGTTTTCCATGGTGAACAAGAATCTAATAACTAAATGGTCATACCAAAGACAAATTTTGGTAAATCGTTTACAAACCATTTGATCTATTGTATGGTAAATCGTTTTATAAATATAGTGAGTTAGTATTCAGCCGTTTATTTTAAATTCACAACGAGGTGCGTGGTATGAAAAAGAGAATGCAAACGATTGACGGTAATACGGCGGCAACCCATGTGGCTTATGCCATGAGCGAAGTCGCAGCCATATACCCGATCACTCCTTCCAGTCCTTTGGGCGAAACCGCAGATACATGGGCTTCAAAAGGCAGAAAAAACATATTTGGCCATGTATTGAATATAAAACAGATGCAGTCTGAAGCCGGTGCTGCCGGAGCTGTCCACGGCTCCCTGGCTGCCGGGGCCCTGACAACAACCTTCACGGCATCACAGGGTCTGCTGCTTAAAATCCCCAACATGTACAAGATCTCCGGAGAGCTGCTGCCCAGTGTATTCCACGTCACCGCCCGTTCCGTCTCCGCCCATGCCCTGTCTATTTTCGGAGATCATCAGGATGTCATGGCCGCCAGACAGACCGGTTTTGCCATGCTGGCGTCAAGTTCGGTCCAGGAAGCCCAGGACCTTGCACTGGTGGCCCACCTGGCCACCCTGGAAAGCCGGGTTCCCTTCCTCCATTTCTATGACGGGTTCAGGACCTCCCATGAAATGCAGAAAATCGAGATGATTGAATATGAGGATATGGCCTCCCTGATGAACTGGGATGCATACCGGGAGTTCAAAGCGCGGGCCATCAACCCGGAACACCCCGATACCCGCGGGACTGCACAGAACCCGGATATCTACTTCCAGGGCCGTGAAGCAGCAAACCCCTATTATCTTGAAGTGCCCAACATCACTGAAAAATACATGAAAAAAGTCGGTGATCTCACCGGAAGATATTACAATGCATTTGATTATGTGGGTGATCCCGAGGCAGACCGGGTGATCGTTGCCATGGGCTCCGGCTGTGAAGCCATTGAAGAGACCATTGAAAAACTCAACAGCGAAGGCGAACGCCTGGGCCTGGTCAAGGTCAGACTCTACAGGCCCTTTGATGTGGAACGCTTTTTAAACACCCTGCCGGCATCGGTTGAAACCCTGACCGTCCTGGACCGGACCAAAGAGCCGGGCAGTATCGGTGATCCGCTGTATACTGATGTATGCACGGCTTTCATGGAAAAAGGTTACTCTCCCAAGGTGATCGGCGGCAGATACGGGCTCAGCTCCAAGGAGTTCAATCCGCCCATGGTCAAGGCAGTATTTGACAACATGAAGGCGTTTACCCCCAAGAATCACTTTACCGTGGGGATTGTCGATGATGTCACCCATACCTCCCTGGAAGTGACTCCCGGTTTTGACCCGGCGCCTTCGAGCACCATCAATGCCAAATTCTGGGGCCTCGGATCTGACGGAACCGTCGGCGCCAACCAGAGTGCCATCAAAATTATCGGGGATAATACCGATAAATATGCCCAGGGGTATTTTGCCTATGATTCCAAGAAATCAGGCGGGCTCACCGTATCCCATCTGCGTTTCGGCGACAGCCCCATCAAATCCACCTACCAGATCAGTAACCCGGACTTTGTGGCCTGCCACAAATCCAACTATGTCGAGATCTATGAGGTGCTCAAGGGCATCAAGCCGGGTGGTACCTTTTTATTAAATGCACCCTGGTCGGTCGAGGAGATGGAAGAGTTCATCCCGGGTGATGTCAGAAAAACCATCCTGGACAAAGAACTCAAGTTCTACGTGATCGACGCGGTCAAGATTGCCGGCGAAGTGGGTCTTGGCAACCGCATCAACATGATCATGCAGACCTGTTTCTTCAAGCTGGCCAATATCCTGCCGGTAGAGGAAGCCATCGGACTGCTCAAGACCGATATCCAGGAGATGTTCGGTAAAAAAGGCGACAAGATCGTTGCCATGAATATTGAAGCCGTTGACAAGACCCTGGACAACCTGATCGAAGTCAGTGTTCCCGAATCCTGGAAAGACGGGGTCGCACCTGAGGTTATTGCAGAAAAGACCACGGACTTTGTTGACAACGTGATGAAACCGATCAATGCCCAGTCAGGCGATGACCTGCCTGTATCCTGCTTTTCACCGGACGGCGTGTTTGAAAACTGCACCAGCCAGTATGAAAAGCGCGGCGTGGCCATTGATGTCCCCGAGTGGATTGCTGAGAACTGTATCCAGTGTAACCAGTGCTCTTTTGTCTGTCCCCATTCAGCCATTATCCCCATCGTGGCCACAGAAGAGGAACTTGAGGGCGCGCCCGACACTTTTGTCACCATTGAGGGCAAGGGCAAAGGCATGGAAGACTACAAGTTCCGCATCCAGGTCAATCCCCTGGACTGCCAGGGATGCGGGAACTGTGCCGATATCTGTCCGGCCAAGACCGTTGCCCTGGAGATGAAGTCACTGGCCTCCCAGGTGGAAGTCGAAGATGTCAACCACAAGTTCTCCCTGTCTATTCCGTTCAAACCGGAACTGGGCAAACGGGAAAGCGTCAAGGGCTCCCAGTTCTACCAGCCGCTGCTTGAGTTCTCCGGTGCCTGCGCCGGGTGTGGTGAAACACCATATGTAAAGGTACTCACCCAGCTCTTTGGTGAAAGAATGACCGTGGCCAATGCCACGGGGTGTTCCTCCATCTGGGGCGGTTCCGCACCCTCCACGCCATACTGCACCAATGTTGACGGTCACGGACCGGCCTGGGCCAGCTCCCTGTTTGAAGATGCGGCCGAATACGGCTACGGCATGATGCTGGCCACCAACAACAGAAGAGGGATCCTGGCGGCACACATTGAAGAAGCGCTTGCAACCGATATTCCAGCAGACCTTAAAGAAGCCTTTGAAGGCTGGGTGGCCGGAAAGGATGATGCTGCCGCATCCAGGACCTATGGTGATAAGATGGCGGCGTTGCTGGCGGATAATTGCGACAGCGATCTGCTGGCCAAGATCTATGAAGAAAAAGATGTGTTCACGAAAAAATCTCACTGGATTTTCGGTGGTGACGGATGGGCATATGATATCGGTTACGGCGGTCTGGATCATGTCCTGGCATCCGGCGAAGATATCAACATCCTGGTCATGGATACGGAAGTATACTCCAACACCGGCGGACAGTCCTCCAAGGCGACGCCCACCGGCGCCATTGCCAAGTATGCCGCATCCGGTAAAAAGATCGGTAAAAAGGACCTGGGACGGATTTCCATGACATACGGCTACATCTATGTGGCCTCCATATCCATGGGTGCCAACAAGAACCAGACCATGAAGGCATTTATCGAAGCGGAACGCTATCCCGGTCCCTCGGTGATCATCGCCTATGCCCCCTGTATCAACCAGGGTATCCGCAAGGGTATGGGTAAATCCCAGCTTGAAGGAAAACTGGCGGTAGAGTCCGGTTACTGGCCCATATACCGGTACAACCCGGAATTGATCGAAGAGGGCAAGAACCCGTTCACCCTGGACTGCAAGGCTCCGGACGGCACACTGCAGGAATTCCTCGCCGGTGAAACCCGTTTTGCAGCCCTTGAAAAGAGTTTTCCGGAAGAGTCCAAACGCTTGCGGGCAAAACTTGATCAAGAGGTGTCTGACCGGTTTAATATCCTCAAGATGATGGCTGATGCCGGGAAAGATGAAAAAGATAAGGAATAATAACCCCAACATGTGATTGACCGGGCAGGGGCCTTCATGAAAGGCTCCTGCCCGTTTTTTATTGATCTTATTTCAGGAGGTATTCCATGACGCTTTCAACCCAGGAAGAACTCAAGAAACTTGGAATCGGTCGTAAAATTAGAAGCTTTCGTGAAGAAGGGGACATGACGCTTGAGGATCTGGCCCAAAAAGCCAATATCACGGCTGCCCTGATGTCACAGATTGAACAGGATGTCGTACCTCCCACCCTGGCGACCCTGATCAATATCTCCCATGCCCTGGGCAAGGGTATGGATTCCTTTTTTGTTAAAGATGAAGTCATGGAAAAGGTTGAGGTGACCCGGACCAATGAACGGCTTTCCGTATCCAGGAGCCGGGAATCGGATACCACCCGGATGACCTACAATTTTCAGGCGCTCTCCTACCGGCTCAAAGACAAGCAGATGGAAACCTTTTTTGTGGAGTTTGATTCCACGGTGGAGGAAAACCCGGTTCCCCTGTCTCATGAGGGAGAGGAGTTCTGCTACTGCCTGGAGGGTGAGATCGAATTTATTACGGATGACCGGAAGATCCGATTGACCCCCGGGGACAGCCTCCACTTTTATTCCAATGTCCCCCATGTGCTCAGGGGGGTGGGACCGGGCAACCCCAAGGCGGTATTTGTCCTGCTGCCTGACAAAGAGGGGTAGACCGGTACCTGTTGAATGGAAAACTGATGGACTGAACCGGATTGGCATCTTATGGACCTTGAAGCGATACAGACACTTGAACAGCAGTCAGCCACACTGGATCCCTCGCCCGAAGACCGGCTAAAAGCCACTGAAGCAGTCGTGTCCCAGGCAGAGGCCTTTTTATCTGATCTTCATCAAAGCCCGGTATTCAACCGTTCCGATTCCGAAGGGGCCGGCCTGAATGATACACCGGTCCGGGAATCCGGGTACGAACTTGAGACGGTTCTTTCACTGTTTAAATCACAGATGCTCGAGTCCGGGTTGAACCCGGCATCGCCCAGGCACTTCGGCTACATTCCGGGCAGCGGCCTGTTTCATTCGGCCCTGGCCGATTACCTGGCCGCAGTGAGCAACCGGTATTCCGGGATCTATGCGGCGTCACCCGGGGCTGTCCGGTGTGAGCACCTGGTGCTCAAATGGATGGCCGATTTTCTGGGGTATCCTTCCACCATGGCCGGCGATCTGACCTCTGGGGGCAGCGTGGCGACCCTGTCTGCCGTGGTCACGGCACGGGATGCCATGGGCATCCGGGCAAAAGATGTTGAGCGGTCCGTGATCTACATGACTGAACATACACATCACTGCGTGGAAAAGGCGATCCGAATTGCAGGTCTTTCCGAAAGCATTATCCGCTTTGTCGACATTGATGACACCTTGCGGATGCGGGCCGATCATCTGGCGGACCGTGTCCGTGCAGATAAAGGGGAGGGGCTGAACCCGTTCCTGCTCATTGCCACGGCCGGGACCACCAATACCGGATCTGTGGATCCATTGATGGATCTCCACACCATTGCAAGAGATTTTGGCCTGTGGTTTCATGTGGACGGGGCATACGGCGGTGCCTTTGCCCTGTGTGAGCCGGGGAAAAAAGCCCTTGCCGGTATTGAACTATCTGATTCAGTGGTCATGGACCCCCACAAAGGATTGTTCCTGCCGTTTGGCACCGGTGCCGTACTGGTTCGCGACGGCATCAAGCTGCATGGTCCCCACCGGTATGAGGCGGATTATATGCAGGATACCTCTGCTTTGGCCCGGCCGGATATGATTTCCCCGGCAGAACTGTCTCCTGAACTCTCCCGGCACTTCAGGGGGCTGAGATTATGGCTGCCCCTGATGCTTTGCGGTACCGCCCCTTTCCGGGCGGCACTGGAGGAGAAGATGCTGCTGGCCCGGTATTTTTACCAGGAACTCTCTCAAATCGAGGGGGTGGAACTGGGGCCTTTTCCGGATCTCTCCATCGTGATCTTCCGGTATATTCCCAAAAAAGGGGATCCGGATGGATTTAACGAGCGCCTGGCCCACGAGATACAGAATGACGGGCAGGTCTTTTTATCCTCTACCATGGTCAATGGGAGCTTTGTCCTTCGCATGGCCATATTATCCTTCCGGTCTCATCTCAAAGAGGTGAATCAGACGATCTCTATCATCAAGGATAAGATACGGCAGTTGGATAACTGCGTCTGAAGGGTATCTGCCTGTTTTTGTTCGGTTTGTTGACTTTGCCATCCGACTCGTACTATAGGGTTTAGAAGGCTTGGCCCGTAACCCACCCAGGGAGGAATCGTCATGAAGTCTGTAAATAGAAAAAGCATTTTTATTCTATTGGCTGTTTTATTCAGTTTATTTATAATCGTGGCTGCCGTGAATGCAGATTTTTATGTGGTGGCCGGCAGCCGGGCTGCCGGCACAGAGATCCGTTCTCTGCCCTATACCATCACATCATCCGGGTTTTATTACATCACAAAAAATCTAACCTGTACCACAGGAGACCAGGCCATACGGATTGAGGCCAGTGATGTGACGCTCGATCTGATGGGGTTCTCGATCATTGGTCCGGGAAGCGGCGCTTCTATGCATGGTATCTATATGCATCTGGTTGATAACGTTGAGATCCGCAACGGGACCGTGCGATCCTTTACCGCAGATGGAGTTCAATCCAATGGAACCATCGACCATTTCGGGATGAGGATCATGAATCTCAGGGTACATCATAATGGTCAATATGGGATATATCTGGATGAGCAAAACCATATCGTTCAGGGCTGCACGGTTTCTCATAATTCGTATATCGGTATCGACCCTGGTGATAGCTCTAAAGTGATCGGCAACACCATTTTTAAAAATGGGAATGACGGAATTGAGGCGGGCAGGGGCTGTACCATCACCGGCAACACCAGTTATGATAACGCTAGTGCCGGCATAACGGGTAATGTTTCGGTTTTTTCCAATAATACGTGCTTTGATAATGACAACTCAGGTATTGTTTCCTTTTCCTATTCCACTGTTATCGGCAACACCTGTTATAGGAATGGTGGCAATGGGATCAATGCAGGCAATGGGTCGACCATCACAAGCAACACCTGCAGTCAGAATACCCTTAATGGGATCGAAGCCGATGTTGGTTCCACCATTATCGGCAACACCTGTTATGATAACTCAGACAGTGGTATCCATGCCCAGAACGGTTCCACTCTGACCAGCAACACGTGCAACAACAACACGGAATATGGAATTGAGCTGGGGCTTTACTGCATGATTCACCAGAACACGTGCCTGGGTAACGGGGTGAATATGTCAACCTGTGCCACCTGTGTCGGGTCCAACGTGGCACCCTGATTTTGGGAAAACAGTTATCTTGAAAACCCTGCTCCGTATTTTGGCCTGCCTGGGAGGCCTTTCAGGTTTCGGCGTGATTGCCGCCGAAATTCTGAAAAAGTGGGAGATCATTGATCCGGATTTGAGCCTGTTGTGGGTGGTGTCGCCCATTCTGCTGCTGTACCTGTGCATGGAGGCTTTGAACGCACCACTGATCCGGGATAATAAGAAACTGCCAGAGGGTCTGGTGAAACCCCTGGCCCGCGGTGTTCACATTATCCTGATCCTTGTTTCGATTCTGGCGGTCATCAGTATCCCCTTTATCTGGTTCGGCACCATCGAGCAGCTGGCCGGCGGCGGGGAACTGATTAACTCAGGCAAGTAACCCCATCAGGATGTCAGGCTGATATCCACATTGAGATCATTGGCCAGGGTGTCGAGCCTGGCTTCCAGGTCCTCCGTTGTGATGCTTTCGGGCAGTTTGGCCGTTATGGTCATTGAATACAGTGCGGTCCCGCTGTTGGGGGAGAACTTCTTTTTGGATCGCAGGGTTTCAATATTAACCTTCTCCTCAGCCAGTACCCTGGCCACCTTGAAAACGATTCCGGCCTGATCCACGCCTTCGATGTCGATGGTGATGAGCCCGTTGCCGTTTTCATCTTTGGGACGGGAGTAATCCAGCGGGCGGATAAATACAAAGATTTCCTTTTCCCTTTCCAGGCGCTTGCAGTCCCTGGAAAGCTTATCCTGCAGATCCTCTCCTTTACCGGACAGGAGCAGGATCAAAGTGAATTCGTCAGCCAGTCTTCCCATGTTTGAGTCTTCCAGGCTGCACCCATTCTCATATATCACCTCGGCAATTTCAGCGACGATACCGGGACGGTCTTTTCCAAAAGCGGTCATGATGAATTTCTGTTCCAAGGGTGTTCCTCCATATGTAGCAAGATTAAAAAGTAAGTCGTATAAAAATTGGCAGGTTCCTGTCAACCCCAAATAAAATTTCAAGGATTCGCTGCACTGCGCAAGCCTTTCAAATATGTTCCTAACATTTCTCTTGACCTTGGGGTGGAATTTTTGAATAGTATGTAAACAATGTTTAGTGTTGTAAATGGTTTTAATTGTTTTAAAAGTGAGGGGTTATGAAAAAGAGAATTAATGGGGATTTGATCCAAAGGTTTAAAAAAGATCAGGTACTGGAGGTGGCACGACGATCCCAGACATCGGTTGTGGCCCACATCGCCCTTTTTATTTTCGTGGCCGTCATCACCCCCATGAAATCGGATCACCGGCAACTGCTATGGCTGTTCGGTATCCTGATCTGCGCCGTATCCATCATCCGGATTGCCCTGGGAAAAAGGGTCCAGGTGAACTATGATGATGCGCCCCTGACCTGGGAGCGGGTGCTGATCAGCTTGAATTATCTGGCCGGCGCACTCTGGGGAACCCTGGCATTCATCATCGGGCACTACTACTCTCTCCAGTGGCCCTTTTTGTTCATCATGGTCATTAACAGCGGCCTTGCGGCCGGGGCAACCAGCTCCCTTGGGCCCAGTTTCCAGATGTCATCCGTTTTCACCTGCCTGATGCTCGGGCCCCTGGCCATCATCGGGTTCTTGAACGGTACTGCGCTTGGAATCGGCGTGGGGATTCTCTGCTTTTTTTCCGCCTTTATGTTCATCCGGATGGGAAAAGATAACTTTTACTGGTACTGGGAAAATATTGAAAATACCGAAAAGATGACCCGGCAGAGCCATAGGATGACCGGTGTGTTTGACGGGGTGCGCAGCGACGCGGACAGCCTCAGGTCATCTTCCGGTGATTTGACGCAATTCTCCAACGAGATGAACCGCAATGCATCGGATATGGGAGAAAAACTCAAAGAGGTGGTGGCACAAACCTCAGATATCAATGCCAACTCCAATACTATCGTGGAACTGATGGAGCAGGCCACCCAAGGCTTTTCAAGTATTGCATCCACCACCGAGGAGATGACGGCAACCATTTCCGATATTGCCGCAAGTACCCGGAAGACCCGGGAGATCTCCCAGAATGCGGTGGGCCGGACCGAAGAAACCGTCCAGAAAATGCAGAACCTTGACCAGGCGGCTTCTGCCATCAACCAGATCACGGAGGCCATTGGTGAAATCTCGGAGCAGATCAACCTGCTGGCCCTGAACGCCACCATCGAAGCTGCAAGGGCCGGTGACGCCGGCAAAGGATTTGCCGTGGTTGCAACCGAGATCAAAGAGCTTGCGGTTCAAACGTCAACCTCGGTCGGCCAGATCAATGAGCAGGTCAAAGGGATCCAGGGCGCCACAAAAGATACTGCCCAGGCCATGGGCGGGATTAAGGATATCGTGATGGAGGCAGACCAGCGGGTGGCGTCCATTTCCCAATCCGTGGATGAGCAGTCCAGCGCCAGCCGTGAGGTGGCCCGGAATATCAATGAGGTCTCTTCCAATTTTTCAGAGGTCCGGCAGATTATCAATGACAATGATGAGCGCGTGCAAAATGTTTCCGGGCATATTGTTGAACTTGAATTATCTGCTGAACATGTTAGCATGGGAGCGAAAACCGTTGATCAGAGCGCTGAAGAACTGATGGGCCTGGCCTCCAAAATGGCTGCATCTGTTGATTCATAAGTGACAATATCCTGCTGAAGAACTGCAAGGAGGACCTGTGGGATTCAAGCGTTACCAACTGAATGCGCGGGTCGTACAGGACCTGAAAAAGCGGTCCACCATCGGTATCGTGTTTTACCTGATGGTGGTCTGCCTGGTCCTGTTTGCAGACGGATATTACTACCGGCATCCCGGTTTTGCCCGGGAATACATGTTTTGGGTATCTCTGATCTGCTTGTTTCGATTGATCCACCTGCCTGTGGCCCGCCTTACAAAGCAGCGGTTTGAAAAGCTGAACAACCACATTTTTCTTGCCAGTGTGGCCCTGACCGCCTTGATCTGGGGTGTCGGATTTGCAAAATTCCTGCTTCAGGAGGGAGAGGCCCCCACCCGCTTTATGATGACGGTATGCTCCATCGGCCTGTGTGCCGGTGGTGTTGTCGCGTTTGTTCCCGATATCCGTCTCTGTCTGGTCTTTTTAATCCTGTTCCTGATGCCGGCCGACCTGACCCTGTTCGCCACCGGGATAGACCGGCCCCTGGCCATCGCAATTTTCATGTTTGTCATCTACCTGTGTTTTATCGCTGTTCGGAGCAACCGGGAGTACTGGGACGCCCTGGAGAGTGAACATCTTTTGGCGGTGCGGTCAAGGGAGCTTGAACAGCTCAGTCGAACCGACGGATTGACCGGGATGTTCAACCGCAGGTATTTTGACGAATCCTATGCCCGGGAGTGGCGCAGGGCCGTCAGAGGACAAAGCCCGCTTTCCATAATACTGTTTGACATTGATTATTTTAAGCGGGTTAACGATCAGTACGGGCACCCGGCCGGCGATGCATACCTGAAGCATATCGGAGGTATCATCTTGCAGGTATTCAGACGGACCACCGATCTTTCTGCCCGGTACGGCGGTGAGGAGTTTATCGTACTTCTGCCTGAATCCCTTGAAACGGCAGCCAAACGGGCGGAACGCTTTCGTGCGGCTGTGGAGCAAACCTATATCCTGCATCACGGAGAAAAGATACAGCGAACTATCAGTGCCGGGGTGGCCACCATGGTTCCGGGCCGGACCGATCATTCAAAGATACTGATTTCAAGAGCAGACTCGGCACTGTACCAGTCCAAGGAAAACCACAGGAACAAGGTCACCGTGTGGCAGGAGCGCTGACAGTCCCCCGGTGATATGAATTACGCAAAGGGGTCGGACAGCACCTTGCGTATCACATCGCAGATATATTCCCATTGGGCAGGATCATTGACCTGGCCGACACACAACCTCAGGCCGCCCGGAAAGTCCCCTTTTCGAACGGAAAAGTACTCCCCTTGCGTCACATCGATTCCTTCTTGATTTAACGCCATGACCGCTTCACTTTCCCGAATGGATCCGGGTAAATCCAGCCACATGTGGGGACAGCCGCTATGGGATCTTATTGAGAAATTGTTAAGTTTGTCTGTGATGAATGTGACCCGCTGCGACACTCTTTTAATCTGGAGGGACACCAGTCGCCGGGCCGTTCCGTTATTTATCCACTGCGAAATGACCTCTCCCATGACCGGGGAAGCCATCCATGAGGTGACCTTTAAATTTGTCAGCAGGGTCTGGTAAAAATGATCCGGTGGGACAACATATCCGACACGAAATCCCGGTGCGATGGCTTTTGAAAAACTGGTAATATAGAAAGAATGCTCAGGTATCATGGCAGAAATCGGAACCGTCTTCTGCTGCATGAGACATCCAAACACATCATCTTCAATGACGTATATCCCAAAATGTTCGGCCAGACGGGCGATTTTCTGTCTGCGTTCAACCGGCAGGATGGATGTGGTGGGGTTATGGAAATTGGGGATCAGGTATATCCCGGTGCATGTTTCCTGATTCAGGAGCGCTTCAAGGTGTTCGGGGACTGCACCCTGATCATCCGTGTCTATGGATTTAAGCCTCAAGTGAAGCATGGCCGCAATACTGCGTACGGCCGGGGACGTTGTCTCTTCGGTCAGGATCAGGTCACCCGGTTTTGAAATCGCCATCAATGAGAGAAAACCGCCATGGAGGGCGCCGTTGGTGATAATGATACGGTTTTCCATTGCCTCTATCCGGCACATGGATTTGAGCCAGGCTTGTGCCGATTCCAGGTGATCCGATCTGGCTGATCCGGGCTGGTATTGGAACAGTGCTTCAAAATGCGCATGCTGTCCAAGTTCTTGAAAGGTCTCTTTGAAAACCGGGTCGTCCGCAAGACTGCAGGGAAAATCGGACCGCATATCTATCCGGCCGACCTGTACGGTTTCCCTCGGCCATGGGGTCTCTGTCGAGGGGGCTGCTTTTCGAACAAACGTCCCGCGGCCGATCTCTCCGCGCACCATGCCCCTGTCGGAGGCAAGCGAGTATGCTTTGGTCACGGTCCCGAAATTCACCTGCAGTGCGTAGGATAATTCCCTTTGTGCCGGGAGCTTTTCACCGGGCTTGAGGCGGCCGCTCTGAATATCATCGCAGAGGGCTTCTGCAATGGCAATGTATTTGGGGCCCTGGTACTTCGACAGATCTGGAATCCACATGTTTGGTATCATTCATTATATTGTTATGGTGACAATAAATATGTTGCATAACATTTGGCAATACGCAATGGTATTGTCATGTTTTTTAATGTTGCTGATTGTGTGGCTGAATAACAAATATCCGGGGACAAAACATGAAAACCATCGGTTTACTGGGCGGGATGAGCTGGGAAAGCACGGCATTGTATTATCAATGGATTAATGAACAGGTCAGGCATGATATGGGCGGACTGAACTCCGCTAAAATTGCACTGGTCAGTGTGAATTTCGGCGAGATCGAACATTACCAGAAAACAGGGCAGTGGGATCTTGCAGGTCTTGTCCTTGGCAAGGCAGCCCAACAGGTCGAAGCTGCCGGTGCAGATGTGCTCCTGATCTGCACCAACACCATGCACAAGGTGGCCCCCCAGATAGAGGCGCATATTTCAATTCCGCTGCTTCACCTTGCAGATGCAACTGCTGAACACATCAAGCAACAGAATATGAACACCGTCGGCCTTCTGGGAACCGTCTTTACCATGGAAGAGGACTTTTACAAGGGCCGGCTGACGGATCGACACGGCCTTGAGGTGATCATTCCATCTGAAAAAGAAAGACAGGTGGTGAACCGGATCATATTTGAAGAGCTTTGCCTGGGTGTTGTGAAGGATCATTCAAGAGAACAGTTTTTAGAAATCATCGATGCCATGCACCAGCAAGGTGCAGAGGGTATCATTGAGGGGTGCACAGAGATTGTCATGCTGGTGAATCAGTTACATACAAGGATTCCTCTGTTTGATACGACCAGAATTCATGTTGAAAAAGCCGTCGAGTTTGCGATCCGGACGAGCAACTGAAACGGTCGGCTAAAAAGGAGATGGCAATGCAAACTATCAGAGAGGCGATATCCTTATCCAACGCATTGGGTGCAAGACAGATCATAAAAAAATATTTATCTCCGACCCCGTTGTACCCATATGAAAGTCTCGACCGGATCACCGGGGCCCGACTGTTTGTGAAACATGAGAACCACAACCCCACCGGGACATTCAAGATCAGGGGTGGTATCAATTTGATGCATCAATTACGGTCGTCTGGAACAAACGGGGTGATAACATACTCAACAGGGAATCACGGGACTTCGGTTGCAGCTAGCGCCAGGATGTTTGGACTGGACGCTGTTGTGGTGGTACCTGAAGGATCAAACCCGTTAAAGGTGCAGAGTATCAAGGATGCCGGCGCCGAGTTGATTGCCTATGGGAAGGATTTTGAAGAAGCCGGCAAAAAGGTGGCCCAACTGGTTGAGGAGCGCGGACTCTACTTTGTGCACCCGGCCAATGAGGCTCACCTGATCAATGGTGTTGCCACCGGATTTTTAGAGATTATTGAAATGGTACCCGACCTGGATGTCATGATGGTCCCCATCGGTGCCGGCAGTGAGGCAGCGGCAGCGGTGAGCGTGCTCAAGCAGGTTCGACCTGATATTGAGATCATTGCGGTCCAGGCAGAGGCCTCATGCGCAGCATATCAATCCTGGAAAAAGAGGGAGATTCTCAGTGCGCCCAATACCACCTTTGCCGGCGGTTTTGCAACAGGAAAAGCCTATGAGACACCATTTTCAATCTATAGAGATGCCCTGTCTGATTTTGTTGTCTTAACAGAAGCGGAGTTATACCAGGGAATCGCCCTGGCCGCACACCACACCAGGAACCTTTGCGAAGGTGCGGGATCCGCTTGCTTAAGGGCAGCCGTTAAAATCCGAAAGCAGTTAAGCGGTAAAAAAGTAGGCATCCAGATGAGCGGGGGCAATGCTTGTGCAGAAGAACTCCAAAAGGCTATGGCGCAGGCATGCCTGATCAGCGGTGTGGTAGACTAGTCAGGGTCATGATGCGATCAGGGTCTGATTCCTGCCTTTGGTCTTGGCGGTATACAGGGCTTCATCTGCCCTTTTGATCAGGTTTTCAGGGCTTTCTCCCTTTTCATGGACCGCAACACCGATGCTGGCAGTGATGGTGACGGATGTGCGTTTACCGATTTTGAGCGGGGTCTGTTCCAGGGTGGTCCTGACCCGCTCGGCCACCTCAAAGGCCCCGTCAGCGTCCACACCCGTAAGAACCAGGGTAAACTCCTCGCCACCGTAACGGCAGGCGGCATCGTCCTTTCTCAGGCAGGACTCAAGTATCCGAGCAACGGTTTTGAGTGCACGGTCGCCCGCCGGATGGCCATAGGTATCATTAAAGTGTTTGAAGTGGTCCACATCCACCATGGCCACACTCAGCAGGTCGGATGATCTCTGGGCATGATCCACCCGCTTCTTAAGGGTGTCAAAGAGCCAGCGCTGATTGTACAACCCGGTCAGGGGGTCCTCCATGCTCAGGGTCATGTATTTTTCCTGACCGGATCTAAACTGTTCCTTTTCTTTTTTCAGCATCCTAACGCCCTGGGCAAGGGCCAGGGAGAACAGGACCATCTCTATGGCTGTGCCGATCTGCAGGCCGTAGAACCCGGTTGCGGTATAGGGCAGCAGACCGCTCATGGTCAGTGAGAACACCACCCCCCCAACACTTGAGAACATGACGGCAACCAAGACCATGAGTGCCGGCTTAAACCCCCTGAGCCAGCACACCAGAGATGTATAGGCCATGACAAAGGAAAACAGCAATCCCAATAAAGTTGAATATATCAGGGTGGTCTCCAGGCGTGCGGTAAAGATCAACAGGGCGCCAAGTATCCATAATCCCATGCACACCAGGAGCAGTTTGTCTGCAAGTGGCGCAATGGTTCGTGTGTACAGGAAACTTCTGGCAAACAGGATCATGGTGACACCGGACAGGGATAAAAACAGCAACAGGCGCGGCGGGTAAAACCAGGGTCCCATGAGAGCGGGGGCAAACTGGTAGGTCAGGCCGTTAAACCCTGAAAAGTAAACCCCCAGGAGGATCATGGAGAGGACATACCAGATAAAGGCCTGCTGCCTGAGAGAGAACCACATCATAAGGTTGTAAAACGTCATGGCGATCAGGATGCCGTAGAAAATTCCTTCCAAAAGGCTTTTCCAGCGGGCCTGGGTGAAAACGGCACCTTTTGAGCAGATCTCCACCGTGGTGGGCATACGATCGCCGGCCACCATCCGCACATAGTACGTGGCTTGAGAGCCGGGCGGCATGCCCAGGTCCATGGCAATAAATTTTTCAGGGCCGTAGGGATGTTTGTCCGTGTACATGATCCCTGACCGTTTTCGCTGCCACTGACCGTTTTCAGACTGGATGTACAACTCGATCATGTGGATGAAGGGCCAGGAGAAGCGGATCATATACTGGTCTTTTTTAACTCTCCGGGGCAGCTTTGAAAAATCCAGGGTGAATTTAAACCAGGTCGAGATCAGGGGATCTGACGGTTGAAATGCACGACGATCCAGGGTGTTGAAGCGTGAATCAAATTCCGGCAGCGTGACGGTGTTGATTCTGGCGGTTCCGTTCATGTCTTGAAAAACACCCAAGTGGCCCGTAAGCGTGTAAGTATTCACTGCCTTTGACAGGACAAGGGGAGGCTGTGCCCATGCAGCACAGGCAGAAAACAGCAGAAGAGCCGTCAGGCCCGGAAACAGGGTAAAGGGAAATCTCGCTGCCATGGATCCTATTGTATCATCAGAATTTCAATGTTTTGCATGGATATAAGATGACGAGTTCCTCTCCTTTTGTCAATAAGTAATTGAATTGCTTCAACTAGTAAAACAAACGTTTAGGTGTATAATCACCCGGGCTGATTCTGTTGAAAATAGACCAGTCTACTATAGTAAATATAAAATTATTATGTGGGCCGGGTCACAAGATCCAGTACAAACTACTTGTGCAGCTTTAACGGGGCAACGCTTTGATCGATTTTCATTTTTATCAGGGCACCATGCCAGGGGGTGACAATAAACTGATCTGCCTGCGCCGTATCCAGATCTGCAGGGGTTAGATCCTTTGGGGATACCGGCAGCCATGAGCACTTCCTGGATGCCGGCCTGATGGAACCCTTTTCGGTGTATGATCTGTGCACCTGTGTCAATAAAAAATTTCCCGGTGCCTGAGGCCTTGATTAAAAAATTCCACCATGTTAAACTTTTTTGTCATTTTTTAAGTAGAATCAAAAAAAGGTTCTTTTTTCAGTTTTAGAAGGTGCGGAGAAAAACATGTCCCCTGACTTGGAGAATAAGGTAAAGGATGAAGTGGCTGCTTTGAATCTGGGCAGTAAAATCCGCAATTTGCGGAAACAGCGGGCCATGACCCTGCAGGAGGTATCTGATGCGACCGGTCTGTCCAAACCGCTGCTGTCACAGGTGGAAAACAATATCGCCGCCCCGCCCATTGCCACATTGATCAAGATATCCACGGCACTCGGTGTAAAGATCAGCCATTTTTTCAGGGAACAAAACCATGAGAACCGGGTGGTGGTGGTCAAAAAGGACCAGCGTTACGGGATTAAAAAACTGTCCCATCATAATAAAGAGATGGGGATCGGCTACCGGTACGAGTCCCTGGCCTATCCCATGGTGGGAAAGCAGATGGAACCGTTCATCGCTGAAATTGAACCCCGAAAAGAGCAGGAGATGCTGTATAACGACCACAAGGGTGAGGAGTTTCTGCATGTCATGGAGGGAACGGTGGAGTTTAAAAGTTCCGACCAGACCCACACCCTTGAGATGGGCGACAGTATCTATTTTGATTCCAGTATTCCCCATGCCCTCAGGGGGATTGGCGGTACTGCCAAGTCCCTGGTGGTCATTTTTACCCCCAAGTAAATTTGTTTCTTAATATCAAACCATATTTGATTTAATCAAAAAAAAGCCTTGACATTTTATTGATATCTTTTCATTATCATTGCCAATGCCAATATATTTTCACCAAGGAGCGGTATTGATATGATCGAGATACGGTTACATGGCCGGGGAGGGCAGGGTTCTGTAATTGCTTCAAAAATCCTTGCCGTTGCCGCTTTTGCAGAAGGCAACTGGGTTCAGTCATTTCCAAAGTTCGGTGTAGAACGCCGCGGCGCGCCTGTGGAAGCATTTCTCCGCATTGCCCGGGATAAAATATTTATCAGAAGCGAGGTCACGGATCCGGATTTTGTGGTGGTGCTTGATCCCTCTCTGGTCGAGGTGATCGACTTTACCACCGGTCTTAAAGAGAACGGTTCCATCCTGATCAACACCCCCAAAACCCCCCAGGAACTGGATTTGTCAGACCGGTTCAAGGTGTCCTGCGTCAATGCGTCCAAGATTGCGGCAGATCACCGTCTGGGATCCGTCACCTCTCCCATTGTCAATACGGCCATCTGCGGTGCATTTGCCAGGAGTTCGGGCCTGGTGGGGATTGACGCCGTGTGTGAGGCCATCACCCAGGAGGTGCCGATCAAGCCGGAGAATAACAGCAAGGCAGCACGGGTTGCCTTTGAGTCCACCCTATTTTAATCAGGAAGCTTATCATGTCCAGAAAACCCATAGTGTTTGACAACCTGAATGATCTCCCCGAAAGTGTGATTTCCGAAGGGACCATGCTCTGGAATAAAACCGGTTCCTGGCGATATATGCGGCCGGCTTACCAGCGCCTGACCCCGGCCTGCAACAACGGGTGCCCGGCCGGGAACAATATTGAAGCGTTTATCCGCCTGGCAGAAGAGGGGCAGTTTGTGGACGCCCTCCAGGTGATCAAGGATGAGAACCCGCTGCCCGGTATCTGCGGGCGGGTCTGTTTTCACCCTTGTGAAACTGCCTGTAACCGTAAAGAGTATGATCATCCCATTGCCATTTCTGCCATCGAGCGATTCATTGCTGAAGAGGCGTCCGAAGCCTACAAGCCCAACGCACTTTGCCCGTCTACCGGAAAAAAGATCGCTGTGGTCGGTTCCGGACCGGCCTCCCTGTCCTGCGCCTATCACCTGGCCCGCATGGGGCATGGGGTGATGATCTTTGAGAAGAGTGACAAGCCCGGTGGTATTCTGCGCTATGGCATCCCCCAGTACCGGCTCCCCAAGGAGATCCTGGATGCGGAGATTGAAGATATCAAGGCCCTGGGGGTCAGTATCCAGTGCAATACCCTGGTGGGCAAGGATATCTCCTGGGAGGACCTTGATGAATATGATGCCCTGTTTATCGGCACCGGCTGCCACAAAGAGCGTCCCCTGTTTGATGTGAAAAAGGGGGTTAAGGGGTTTTACCCATCCCTGACATACCTGACCATGACCGCCCGGGGTGAAACCCGGGAGTTCGGCAAAACTACGGCGGTCATCGGCGGCGGCAACTCCGCCATTGATGCGGCACGGACAGCCCTTCGCCTGGGCAGCAGCGTGACCGTCTTCTATCATCGAACCAGAAATGAGATGCCGGCCTTTGAAGAGGAGATCCGGGATGCGGAAAAGGAGGGGGTTGAATTTGAATTCCTGATCCAGCCCGTGGATGTCGGGATCAAGTGGGGAAAGGTCAAGGAACTCAAACTGAGGAAAACCAAACTGGGTGAACCCGATGAATCCGGCCGCCGCAGGCCCGAACCCATCCTGGGATCTGATTTCAGTTTCAAGGCAGACACCGTGGTGGCGGCCATCGGGGAAACACCGGATTTTGATATCCTGCCGGAAACATTGAAACACGATCCCTGGAAAGTACTGACCGATGATTTTGGTGCCACCGGGCAAGAAAAGGTGTTTGCCGGGGGTGATCTGGCCTGCGACGAGCACAATATTGCCCAGGCCATCGGTTCGGGTAAGGCGGGTGCATGTGCCATTGATGCCTTTTTATCGGGAAATGATATCAATGAGATGTCCGAAGATATCTGCATCGGAAATACCCAACG
>QZLA01000329.1 GCA_004796375.1 Desulfobacteraceae bacterium | reverse complement strand
GGCTGGCTATCCTTCTTGATTTGACGGCCTCCCTTATCGCAAATGGACAATCCACCCGTGAAGTAAGCAGACAGGACAATGACTCCGGCGTATCCCAGATATTTATTGCCATTGACGTCGTATCTAAGATGGGCGCAGAAACCGTCAGCAATAAAGTGGATGCCATCCTCCATGACCTGCTTTACACCCTGCCCCTTGATCCGGCATCAAAGGTACGATACCCCGGCCAAGGTCTATTTTCCAAGCGAACTGAAAATCTGAAAAAGGGGATTCCGGTGGACTCCACGCTTTGGCAGGCCATTCAAAAATTGTGATTCACTCCCTACAGGCCATTGGATCCGCAATAAAGTATTGAAAAATTTGTCATCCTGTATCACAATGCCATAATCATTACCTCTAACCAGTCTCTCCCGTTACATAGTAAGTTCATGCCCAGAGGGAATGAATGAAATGTCAGAGTCAATGTGTGAAAAAAAGGTGTGGGTTGACAGTGCCCAATAGTCTAATGAGAAGACACTGCAGAACCAAGAACATTTGCTCCCTAATATTGCTCACCATTTTCATGACCGTTCTTCCCCTTGTTACAGCATATGCAAAGGATATGGTCATGGTGACGCCACGGGCACCCGAATCCATCGAAGGGAAGTGGTTCAGATTGATCTATTCCGAAGCCTTTTCAAGATTGGGTTGGCGTTTTATCTATGAACAATATCCGTCAAAACGATGTGCCATGCTCTCAAACTCCGGGGTGGTTGACGGAGAGATGGAGCGCGTTGTCTCATTCAATGATGCCTACCCCAATCTGATACGGGTAGAAGAGCGCCTGCAAACCATCAACCTTGTCGCCTACTCTACGAACAACGCACTTGAACTCAATGGCTGGGAAAGTTTAAAAAATAAAAACCTGCTTGTCGGCTACCGTCGGGGCGTGAAGCTTTGTGAACAAAAACTGCCGACAGTGGTCGGCCCTGCAACACTTGATGATGTCTCCAAGCCAGAGCAGGGGATACTAAAATTGCATGCAGGCTTTATAGATATTTATGTTGATTTTGAATCCGTCATGGCACCTGTATTGGAATCCAGGACCAACCAAACGACATCGATTTATCGTGTTGGCGAGCTTGAAAAAATTGCGACCCACCCATTCCTGCATTACAAGCACCGGGCCCTTGTCCCGGCCTTGGCTGCTGTGTTGAAAACCATGAAACAAGAAGGGTTAATTGACCAGTACTGGCAGCAGGCAAAAACAAAATGATCTCATGGCTACCGTTTCCCATTATCGATGACTTTTCGAACCAGTTGAGCCAACTCATCCGATACGACAGGTTTCATTAAAAAGCCCTTTATGCCGATTTCCTCGGCTATGATTTGATCGATTTTCTCACTAAAGCCTGTACATATGATAATCGGAATATCTGATCTTAGTTCAAGAATTTTCCTGGCAAGCATATCCCCAGTCATTTCGGGCATGGTCATATCTGTGATCACCACATCAAACTCATCTGCCGCATTTTGAAATGCCTCCAGCGCCTCAACGCTGCTGGTAAATGTGAACACTGTGTAGCCGATTCGCTTTAATATCTGTTCCTGCATGGCCGCAACGGCATGTTCATCATCAACTAAAAGAATTTTTTCCGTACCCCGCAATTGGGTAAACGATGACACCGGTTCTTCTGCTTCTTTTTGCCCCCTGATCAAAGGAAACAGAACACGAAAGGTTGTCCCGACACCCGCCTGACTGTCTACATTGATATACCCCTGGTGCTCTTTTACAATCCCGTAAACGGTTGCCAGTCCGAGTCCTGTACCCCGCCCTTTCTCTTTGGTGGTAAAGTATGGTTCAAAAATTTTATCGACATCCCTCTCATCTATCCCTTCACCTGTATCTGATACAGTCAGCTCGACATATTGCCCGGGCGTAATCATTTCAGATCTTTGCGGTTCATCTTGGATCATTGCTTCTTTTAGTTGAATGGAAATCCTGCCTGCTGTTTTTTCCACGGCATGATAAGCGTTTGTTACCAGATTCATCACAATTTGGTGCAACTGTGTTGCATCCGCATTGATCAATCCACAATCGGGATCTATGTCATGATCAATTGGAATGTTGGTCGGAATGGTTGAGCGGCTTAGCTTGAGCACTTCATTTAACACATTTTGAAATCGAACCGGTGCCAGCACATGCTCTGTCTGCCGACTGAAGGCCAGGATCTGCTTAACCAGATCACGCCCTCTGATGGCTGCTTTAAAAATCTCCTCAGTGTTCTCATAATCAAAGCTGTTTTTGGGCAAATCGTGCAGAAGCATTTCTGACAATCCCAAAATGGGATAGAGTATATTGTTAAAATCGTGAGCAATTCCCCCGGCAAGATTTCCAATGGATTCCATCTTTTGCGCCTGCTGCAACCGTAAATCCATTTGTTTTTTTTCTTTTTCATAATTTATACGGAATGAAATATCCCTGACCGCAGCGATATGGACGTCTTTGTTCTTCCAATTAAAATGCGTGGCCGTAATTTCAACCGGAAATATACTGCCATCTTTCTTCTTATGATACCTGACCGGTACGATCTCATGTTTCTCATCTGTTGCGCTGCGGGTTTGATCCGGTTCTGCAGACAGGTCTGTATTCTTCAACTTTAAAATCTGGGGTAGCTCATAACCGTATATGGCCAAGGCCGCATCATTTGCTTCGACGATTTTCCCGGTTTCACTCTCTATTAGAAATATACCGTCAGACTCCATATTGAAAAGGTGACGATACTTATCTTCACTTTCACGCAAAGAAATTTCAGCCAGTGTCTCTTGTGTTACATCACGAAAATACCAGACCCGGCCAAAATACTTTTGCCCACCATCGTATATCGGACCGGAACGTCGCTCAATGATTCTCCCGTCCTTAAAAATAATAATATCTTTGCTTGTTTCATCCCTGTTTTTATACAGGGTTTTAATCCTGGATTGAAATTGTTCAGGATCTTTCAAGAGGCTGAGAACATGTTCGATTAATTGCTGATCATCATCGGTATCCACATCAGTTTTATCGAATTGCCAGATTTCATTGAACCGTTGATTTCGGCTGACCACTCGACCATTCTCATCAACAATCAATATCCCCTCCCAAGAGGCCTCCTGTTGGGCTTTCATGACGTTATGATGGTATTCAAGTTTCTCCTGGATGATCCGGTTTTCTTCTATCCCGGTTTGAATTCTTAAGCGCATATCGTTTATAGCATTGACGATGAGTTGAAGTTCATCTTTTCTCTGTGCCCGCTTCAGTTTCAGGGATGTCTCCAAATGATGGATATCCAGTTTCTCCATGTAGCCTGCAATCGAAGAAAAATGACGGAACAGAAGATAATTGCTCAGGATGAATATTATGGCTGCAGAGATAAGTACGGCGCAGCCATAGCTGGCAAAGACCACCATACTCGACGCAATCATCTCACTTTTTATATGATCGAAATTGGCTGCAAGCGTCAGCGTTCCCAAAGGTCTATTTTCATGGGTCAGCGGAAATGTCCTGACCAGGTCTTTTTTTGATTCTGAGTCCCCCTCTTCAATTGACAATCCAATGATGCCCTCTTCATCCTGTATGGAACAGAATTTGACGCCAGGAACCATGAGCATACCCCTGAGCTGCATTCGAACATTGCTCTCATCGAAATCCCAAAGACTGTCAATGATGGGTGATAGATAGCTTTTGGCAATGAATTGCAGGTTTGATTCCACACCTTTAATTCTTTTTTGATAATCCAGGTAGAGCTGTACCCCGCTCGACACTATGGTGATAAGCGTAATTGTGACAATGGTCAGCAATAAAAGGATTGTTCTGAGTTCGGTACTTTGATTTTTCTCTTTCATTATATCCAGTGCCAATAAAAACGATCATCAAATTTTAAATGGTAGGTTTTAAATATCGCAACTATAAAGTACCAAAAATGATCGCATTAAACAATCAGAACGATGTTGAGGAAATATCCGGTTTTTTGTATGGATCGATCATTGAATAAAAGATGCTGTGTGAAAGGAGCCTTGGATGAACACCGGCAAAAAAACTCAACAGATTTTCAGATATTTACTACTCTTATCCCTCCTGTTGGTTCTGGCGGGATGTGTCACCAGCGGCCAGCTGGCCAGAATCCAGACAGCTCATTTGGGTCAAGGGCGGAACTTCCCTTGGAAGTCCCTGTAAGGCCAGGTCATAGGTATAATTGAACACGATGATGCCTAACAGTAATGGCGTTGGATGCTTCTGGCAGCGTTGCCTGTTTAATAAACCCCATCCTGTTCCGCAAGCAGCCGATTTGCGAATATTAAGCATCCACCGGTTGAGCCCTTTCTACAATCCGCGCAAAAAAGGAAGCACCATAAGGAGATATGTCATCGTTGAAATCGAATTTCGGGTTATGAACTCCTATCCCTTCACCTTGGCCCAGGAAAACATAGGAACCGGGGCGTGCCTCAAGCATAAATGCAAAATCCTCTGCACCCAATTCCTTACCGGTATTACCATTAACTGCTGACTCGCCAACCACCTCTTTGGCTGCCTCCACGGCGAATTCTGTTTTTTTCGGGTCATTCACTGTGGCAGGATAGCCCTCTTCAATCTTCACCTCTACCTCGCAGTTGTAGGCTGATGCTTGTCCTTCTGCAACTTCTCGCAGGCGTCTAAGAATCATCTGGCGGTCACCCTTGTCGAATGTGCGGATGGTCCCACCTATAAATGCGGTTTCGGCAATCACATTATGGGTTGTACCCGCGTGAAACTGGGTGACCGAGCATACCGCATCTTGTCTCGGGTCATGATTGCGGCTGATGATTGTTTGAATTGCAGTAGCGATTCCGACGCCTGCCACCAATGGATCTACCGTATTTTGGGGAGAGGCGCCATGGCCTCCCAATCCCTTGATATTTATTTCAAAAGAATCGACTGCCGCCATGATCGCACCCGGCATGGTATAAAAATGTCCCGCACATGCTTCCGTTGAGATATGCATCGCATAGACCTCGGTGATCCCAAATCTATCCATAATGCCTTCCTTTACCATGACCTCAGCCCCTCCTCCGCCCTCTTCAGCCGGTTGGAAAATCAACACCACCTGGCCGGAAAAATTGCGTGTTTCAGCAAGGTAGCGTGCAGCCCCTAACAACATGGTGGTATGCCCGTCATGACCACATGCGTGCATTTTACCCTCGTAAATGGACGCATGTTCCAAACCGGTGGTTTCCTGCATCGGTAATGCGTCCATGTCAGCGCGCAATCCAAGGGTTGTGCCACTGCCTTCTCCCTGTCCGTTAATAACTGCGACAACACCTGTTTTGGCAATCTTTTCGTGGATTTCATCGACACCGAATTCTTTTAATTTATCAATCACGAAGGTTGAAGTTTGATGACAGTCGAATAATAATTCTGGGTGCTTATGTAATTGTTGCCGCCACCGCTTCATATCTTCTGCATAGTCTGCAATACGTTTCACAACAGGCATATTCTTTGTTCCTCTTTAGTTTTTCAAATTTGGAATTGATGCTTATATCTTGACAAGTATACACACTTTAAGGTGTCTCAGAAACAGGTTCCATGGATTTACCAAATCCTTTTTCGAAAACAATTCCATAATGAATGATTTTTCAATCACATAAACAAAGGCAGGGAAATCCTCGTATTGCAAAAGAGCTAACAGAGCGGGTCTCACATGTTCTAAGAAAAATGAATGTCTAAACTTCAATGAAAGGAAGATTGCATTTCGTCTATCAGCGATCGCTAAGAGCCTTGACAGATACCCCGGTCACTTGCGCTGCTTGGCTCTCAGTTTTCCCTTTACCGGGTCCATATGGGCGCATGGCACCGCCACCAGGCACTTACCGCATACATCGGCATATCCCACGGATCGATGGATTTTTTCATTTTCCAATAACATGTCGTAACACTTAAACCGGTTGAATCCATCCGGGTCCAGAGCGGTGTTCACACATCTGTCGACGCACTTCTGGCAGCTGCCGTCGTATTTGTACAGGCAGGATTCCCGGGTATCCCGCTTGTCCGGTTCAATGACTGCCGAGGTGATAAAACTGCCCAGCCGGCCGCAGCACCCCTGGTCCGTGATCAGCATATTGTTCTTGCCAAAATTCCCGATGCCGGCAATGTAGGCAACATGCCGGTGGGACCAGTCGGAGATCAGTTTTTCCTCGTCCCAGTTATGGGTGGCTGGAATCATCACGGCCTGGAGATCTTCTGCCATGAAAAATTCATTGAGATCCATGCTGATCTGCCGGATCAGTTCATTGGTTTCCACATAAGCGGCTGCCCAGTCCTTCGAGCAGTTCCTGTCCTTGATATTGGTACGGGTCATATCTTTTGAAAAGGGGATAAAAAAAGCGATCACCGTCTTGGCCCCGGCTAAAAAATCCTGTGGAACCGCATGGGTGGGGCTGGCCACAGAACTGAGCATCCTGAATATCGGATCTGATGCATCGGCAAACCCGACAATGGGGGTTCCCCATTGGGTCCGGACAGCATATTCCTTGGGATACGCCGCAACAAATTCAATAATTCTGCTGGTGACACGGTGTTTCATACTTACCTCCGGCACAATTTCGATCATTTCCCAACCAATTTCACGTTGCTGCCTCCAGATTACCACGCGAATCGCAGCCATGTCTTGAACAAAATTGACATGAACATGAAAAACAAAGTTATTCTATAAAAAATGGAGCGGTTGAAAATAAAACCCATTGACATAAACGAATGAACGTTTTATTATGCCAATTATGAGAACAAAGGATGAGAATAAAAAAGAAGCGCTTTTCCGCGCCACCATCAAACTGGTCAATGAGATCGGGTTTGCCTCAAGCTCCGTATCCAAGATCGCCAAAGAGGCCAACGTGTCCCCCTCCACGCTGTATGTTTTTTTTGACAACAAGGAGGATCTCCTGGTTTCCACCTATGTGGAGATCAAAACCCAGCTGGCCCACGCGCTTCTTGAAAACTTCGATGATACCCTGCCCATCCGGGACATTATCAGAAACGGGTGGTATTCCGTGTTCAATTATGTGTCGGAACACCCGGATGAAGCGGCATACATGGAGCAGTTCAGCAACTCTCCGTACAGCGAACTCGTGGACAAGGCCGTGGTTGAAAGAGAGTTTGTCCCGTTCGGGAATGTGATGGTCAAGGGCATTGAGCAGAAAATCATCAAGGATGTGGATATCAGCATACTGGCGGCATTTATTTTCAATCCCCTGTTCAGGCTGGCCAACCCCCGTCTGTGTGCAGAGCTTGAAATGAATGAGGAAAAGCTTGAGCAGGCATTTGGTATGGCCTGGGATGCGATAAAACTTTAAAATCAGGAAAATTTTTTACCTATTTCAATAACGAATGTTCGATTATGATTAGAAGGGGTCTAATCATGAAACAGCGTATAAAAACAGCCAAGGAGATAAAAATGAATTCAAATCAGGAAACAGATGCCTGGTCCCGGAGAAAATTCATGAAAGCGGTGGTCAGCAGTAGTGCATTGGCCGTGATGGGGCAATTCGGTATATTTCGCCTGGCCATGGCTTCCCAGGCAGATAAAACCGGTTTGACCATGATTGTGGTGGATTATGCCAAATGTACGGGGTGCCGGACCTGTGAAACAGCATGTTCAGCAGCCAACCACAAGCAGACCGTAAACGGAGAAACACTCAACGGCCTGGGTAACCCTGAAACGGCCAATATCCGGGTATACCCGTATAACCCGGATGTGGATGTTCCCAATGTCTGCGCCATGTGCCCGGACAACCCGTGTATCGAAGCCTGCCCGGTGGACCCCGATCCTAAAACAGGTTTCAAAGCCCTGTTCCGTCATCCGGAAACAAGGGCGGTCACCAATGATCCGAACCGCTGCATCACCTGCGGCAGCTGTGCAGATGCCTGCCGGACCGGAACCATTATTCCAAATGATGACACCGGTTTACCCGAACACATGTGCACCCTTTGCAATGGCGACCCTCAGTGCGTCAAGCACTGCCCCTTCGGTGCCCTGACCCATGTCAGCGTCGATCTGGATAGGGATTTTTACGCCATGAAACCGGATCAGATCGCCGGGAAGCTGATTCAAAAATGGTATGGCAAAAGCCACTAACACCACGGGAAAAGGAAAAATATCATGACAAAACAGATAGATGGATATCACGGCACATTATTGAAAGTGGATCTCAGCTCAGGTAAGGTGAGAAAGCAGGCGATCCACCCGGATGACCTGAAAAACTATATCGGCGGCCGCGGCCTTGGAGTCAAGCTGCTTTGGGACCACCTGAAAAACAAACCCGGGACAGATCCGCTGGGGCCTGACAACCCGCTCATGTTCATGGCCGGACCGTTCTCGGGATTTCCCGCACCCTCCTCTTCAAGGACCTGTGTGGTGACCAAGTCCCCGTTGACCTCTCCTGAAAAATCCGCATACCCCCATGCATCAACAGTGAGCTATGCCAACATGGGCGGATTTTTCGGACCTGAAATGAGATTTGCAGGCTATGACGGCATCGTGGTGACCGGACAGGCTAAATCACCGGTATACCTCTATATCAACAACGACACCGTGGAGATCCGGAGTGCCGGAAAATTCTGGGGCATGGGAACCGACCGGTTTGACAAAGCCTTTACAGAGGAACTCGGTGATCCCCGTTTCCGGACCTGTTACATCGGACAGGCCGGGGAGAACGGGGTAAAATACGCCTGCATCATCAACACGGCAGCAAGGGCGGCCGGACGGGGCGGCACCGGCTGTGTCATGGGAAGTAAAAATCTCAAAGCCATTGCCGTCAAGGGAACCGGGCAGCCCAAAGTCGCCAATCATAAACTGTTTCTTGAAGCCCTTGAAGAGGCCCGGGAGAAATTCAAGGATCCTAAGGTTTATGGCCGATGGCGCACTGCCGGTACGGCGGCTGGTATTGAATACCTGTCCGGCCAGGGCATTCAGGCCGTGAAAAATTTCAGGGAAGGGACCTTTGTGGATGCGGACAAGATCGGGGCCAAAGCCTCCATGAAGCACTGGGTCAAGTCCCTGGCCTGCTACTGCTGCCCCCTGGCCTGTAAAAAAAGCGGAAAAACAACGGACAGCCCCTTTGCCGGCCTGATCCATGACGGCCCGGAATATGAAACCGGAACCATGCTGGGCGCCAACCTCATGATTTCAGACCTTAAAGGTATCCTCAAAGCGATCTATATTTCTGATGACTACGGTCTGGATATGATCTCCCTGGGCAACGTCATCGGCTTTCTCATGGAAGCCTACGATAAAAAGCTGATCGATAAGGATTTCCTGGATGGTATTGATCTTAAATGGGGAAGTGTGGAGGCCACCATTGAGATGATTCACCGCATTGCCGCCCGGGAAGGGGTCGGTTATCTGGCATCAATGGGGGTCAAGGCACTGGCCGATGAAATCGGGCAGGGCTCCCATCAATTTGCCATGCATGTCAAAGGTCATGAACTGGCGGCCCACAACTGTCATGCCAACCCACCGAGAGCCCTGTGCTATGCCACTGCCCACCGGGGAGCCTGCCATCTCAACGGGACCACCATTGAACAGCAGAACATGATAGCACTGGCGGATTCCATCGGGGTCTGCCTGTTTGCCCTGGGGGGCTATGGTCACGATTTTGCCATGGTCATTAAACTCTTGAGCGCGATCATCGGCAGCGCCGCAGTTGGCAATCCCATGGAAACAGGAGAGCGGATCTACAACCTGGAAAAAATGTTCAATTATCAGGAGGGGTTTACCCGTGTTGATGATGTGATACCGGAACGTTTTTTTCAAGAGCCCCTGACAGTGGGTGAGAAAAAAGGCGCCGTCCTCACCCGGGAGCAGTTCAAGACCATGATGGATGAATTTTACACCAAACGCGGCTGGGATCTTGACACATCAAAACCCGGTAACGCCAAACTGAAAACACTGGGACTGGTCGCATAGGCAGGCACCGGCGGCGGAAAGGTAAGAGCTGTCCACGGGCTGATGCCGGTGCCGGTGATGCAGACACGGAATCACCCAATGTATTACGCTGTATGCTCATGGATACCCCTGAGCAGACAAACCAATAGGAAACTGACCATGACGTATAGAAAGATAACCATTGTTCTGATCTTTGCATGGATCACGGTCTGTGCCGGGCTCACCGGTTGCGGCAAGAAAACCCCGGCACAGCTTTCCCGTGAAACCCGCCTGGAGCAATCGCCCCAATATCAGGACGGCAAATTTCAGAATCCGATTTTTGCACCGGTGATGGCATCCGGGTCGTTCTGGAAATATGTTAAAAAACGGGTCATGGTCCCGCGGGTCGATCCTGAACCCCCTGAAGGTGTTATTCCGGTCACACCCATTATCAAGAAAGAGTGGGCCGCGCCGGAAAAGAGCCGCTTGTCATTTGCCTGGCTTGGACACGCCAGCGTCCTGATTGCCATGGGCGGAAAAACCATTCTCGTGGACCCGGTGCTTGAAGAGAGGTGTTCTCCGTTTTCCTGGATCGGCCCGAAACGGTTTCACCCCTCTCCGGTTGCTGCCAATGGCCTGCCGCACATCGATGTGGTGCTGATCACCCATGATCATTACGATCACCTGGAAGAATCCACCATGAGATACCTGGCGGACAAGGCCGGTCTCTTTGCCGTCCCCCTGGGGATTGGGGCACTGCTTGAAGAGTGGCAGATCCCGCATGAGAAAATTGTTGAGCTGGACTGGTGGGAACCCCATGACGCCGGCCCCCTTCGTTTGACGGCCGTGCCCGGGGTCCATTATGCCAAACGGGGGCTGTTTGACGGTGATCAGCGGCTATGGTGTGCCTGGACGGTCCATGGCGAATCCAGGCGTATTTTTATCAGCGGAGACTCCGGATACTATGATGGTTTTAAAACCGTTGGCCGTCGTTTGGGACCCTTTGACCTGACCTTCCTGAAGGTGGGCGCCTATGATGACTTATGGAAACAGATCCATATGCTCCCGGAAGAGGCGGTTCAACAGCACCTGGATCTTCAGGGTAATATCATGGTGCCCCTGCACTGGGTCACATTTGATCTGGCCATGCATCCCTGGTATGAACCGGCAGACCGTGCGCTGGAATCATCCAATGCAAAGGGCGTAACACTTCTTACCCCACCCATCGGGGCGGTGGTCGACCTTGATCGCCTGCCCAAAGAAAACAGATGGTGGCAGCAGTTAAAATAGAGGTTTGACATGATGTTTTTAATCATAGCCATTTTGGCACTCACACTGATCTACGGCCTTTTCGGCATCCGGATACTCCGGCCGGCAAGGCTTGGAAGGAAAATCAAAATTCTTGGCTGGGCGACCCTGTCAGTTTGTTATGCCGCCCTGCCCATGGCCCTGGTTTTCAGGTTCAACTGGCCTGACAACCCCATGACCATTCCCCTGTCATGGTTTGCCTACGCAACCTTTGGATTTTTCACCCTCACCTTTTGTGCCATCCTGCTCAGGGACGGCATCCTGGTCATCGGGCATGGCATCCGTAAGGGATTGCAGACACGAATAAAACCTTTTTACCGGACAGGGGTGCCGGGTAAAGCCCAGGTTCCGGATGATCCCTCAAGACGGGTGTTTCTGCTCAACAGCACCAATGCAGCCATTCTCGGTGTGAGCGGATCCCTGGCCGGGTACGGCCTGGCCCATGCGCGCCAGGTGCCCCGGGTGTTGGATGTGGATGTCCCTTTGGCCAACCTGCCGAATGAATTTGAGGGGTTCAGGATTCTCCAGATCTCAGATCTCCACGTCAGCATGACCATCCGCCGGGACTACGTCCAGAAGGTGGTCGACCGGGCCAACGGTCAAACCCCTGATATGGTCGTGTTCACAGGCGACCTGGCCGACGGGCATGTGGATGACCTTCGGGGTGAGTCCGCCCCGCTGGCACAGCTTGAGGCCCCTTTTGGCAAATACTTTGTCACGGGAAATCATGAGTACTATTCCGGTGTGGCAGGATGGCTCCATGAAATCAGCCGCTGCGGGTTTGTGCCCCTGCTCAATGAACACCGGGTGATCCGGCGTAACCATGCCCAAATGGTTTTGGCCGGGATTACCGACTACCGGGCTTCCCAGATCGTTCCGCACCACGCCTCCGACCCGGTGCGTGCCCTGGCCGGTGCACCCGGCGGTCTCCCCCGGATCATGCTGGCCCATCAGCCCAAGAGCGTGTTCCAGGCAGAACCCTCAGGGGTTGACCTCCTGATCTGCGGTCATACCCATGGCGGCCAGTATATCCCATGGAACTACATGGTTCCCCTGGACCAGCCCTATGTGCACGGTCTTCACCGCCACGGCAGATCGCTCATCTACGTCAGCCGGGGAACCGGCTACTGGGGGCCGCCGATCCGGATCGGCGCCCCGTCGGAAATTACCGTGTTGAGGCTGGTCCGTGCCCGGACATAGAACCCAGAGCATTTGAAACAAGCAACAACGAAATCAACTAAAGGAGTTAATCATATGCAATACAGACATGTCCCGAAAAACGGGGATCAATTATCCGCACTGGGCTACGGCTGCATGCGGTTCCCCACCCGGCTCGGCGGAATCGATGAAAAAAAGGCCGAACGCCAGATGATGCATGCCCTTGACCAGGGAATCAACTATTTTGATACGGCCTATCCCTATCACAGCAACAAAAGCGAGCCGTTTGTGGGCAAAGTGTTTTCAAATAACAATTGCCGGGACAAGGTCAAGCTGGCCACCAAGCTGCCCCACTGGATGACCCATTCCAAAGCGGAGATGGAAGACATCCTGGATGAGCAGTTGGCCAAACTCAGGACCGATCGCATCGATTACTACCTGATCCATGCATTGAACGGTGAACTCTGGGAAAGTGCCAAACAGCACGGGGTAATCGAGTTCATGGATGATGCGCTTAGAAAGGGCAAAATCGTCAATGCAGGGTTCTCTTTTCACGGGCTTTCAGAGGACTTCAACCCCATTGTCGATGATTACGACTGGACCTTCTGCCAGATCCAGTACAATTTCCTGGACACCCAGAACCAGGCCGGGACCGCAGGCCTGGAGTATGCCGCATCCAAAGAGATGGCCGTCATGATCATGGAGCCGCTCAGGGGCGGGAACCTGGCTAAAACACCTCCCCCATCGGTTCACAAGATCTGGGGAAGGGCACCAGATAAAAAAACACCCGCTGCCTGGTCCCTGTCCTGGCTGTGGGACCACCCCGAAGTCACCGTGATTCTGTCCGGGATGAATGACGATACCCACATCGCTGAAAACATTGAGCTTGCCCGCACCTGCCTGCCCAACGCTTTTACGGACCAGGAATCCTTACTTGTGGATGAGGCAGCAGGGGAATTCAGGCGGGTAATGAAAGTGGGCTGTACAGCCTGCCAGTACTGCATGCCCTGCCCTGCCGGTGTCAATATTCCCAGTGCTTTTGACTGCTATAACTCCAAACATGCATTCAAGGACCGCTCTGCAAGGATGATGTATCTGTTTCAGAACGGAGGGCTCGTGACGGAAAAACCCACCCTGGCCTCCCAATGCGTCAATTGCGGCAAGTGTCTTGAAAAATGCCCCCAGAGTCTTGCCATCCCCGATCTGTTAGAAGAGGTGGTCCAGGATATGGAGGGGTTTATGACCAAACCCATGATATGGCTGGGCAAACGCATGATGAAAGTTAAACGAAAAAACCAGGGGTAAACCATCCATGAAAAACGTCATTATCACCGGTGCCACCGGCATGATCGGAAATATCATTTTAACCGCCTGCCTGGACTCTCCATTGATTGAAAGGGTAACCATGATCAACCGGCGCACTGCAGGTATCTCCCATGACAAACTCACCGAGATCATCCATACGGACTTTACGGATTTTAAGGCTGTTGAATCCTGCTTCAAGGATCAGGATATTGCCTATTACTGCCTGGGGGTCTATACCGGTGCGGTTGATCGGGAATTGTTCCGAACCATCACGGTGGATTATACCATTGCGTTTGCAACGGTTTTAAAGCAGCATAGCCCGGGTTCGGCGTTATGCTTCCTAAGCGGCCAGGGAGCCGATCAAAGCGAAAACAGCCGGATGATGTTTGCCAAGGATAAAGGTGCGGCTGAAAACTTTTTAGTCCGGCAGGAATTTGATCAGCTCAATATTTTCAGGCCGGCCTATATCTATCCGGTTACTCCGCGAAAAGAACCCAACCTGAGTTACAGGATCATGCGATCCCTTTACCCGGTTTTTAAATGGATATTCCCCAACCAGGTGATCACTTCAACCCAGCTTGCACATGCCATGTTCACGGCCGGATTAACCGGAGAAAATCGTGTGATCCTTGAAAACAGGGACATCAAAATGATGGCCGGGGAAACATGATCTCTTATTTGGGGTTAGGATTATGTTAAAAGCCGACTGAAAGCCTCGCAATTTTTCCGGTCTGCACGTATACTCAGGTTTTTAAAAAGCCGCATTTGCCCAATTTACAATTGTTGCAGCGGCCATGTTGAGGAAGCGTTGAGTAGAGTGACTAACCCGGACACGGTCCGGGATCAGAAAGATCCCACCCAAATAGCCAAGGCACTCAAGAATGATAACCCGCTGGTTCTGCAGACCGGGCTTATCATTTTTGGGGCAGTGGTTGTTCTTCTCGCGTGGGGATTCACCCTTCATCAATTCAGCAGCAACCAGGTCTCTTTGCTTGACCGCCTGGAACGAGAGCAGCAAAACCTGTGCGGGGTGCTGGCTGAAAACCTGTTTCAGATCATCGAACAGAAACAGGCCATTGAAATGCTGGCCAACAACTGGCTTGATCATCAGCGGCAAAAATCCTTGGACGATATTACCAGTTTTCTTTACGGTGAGCGTTCCTTTAACCGGGTGGTACTTTACGATAAATTCGGAAACACTTTTTACCAATCCTCCCCCCATCACTTTCAGGACAAACAAACCAAGATCAATATCCCGCATTACATCGAGCAGATGGCCTCTGGCAAAAACCTGATTTTTATTTCATCAGAAACAGACCTTTTAAACGTTCCCTGGCAAATCCCCCTGTTATTTCCCCTGAAACGACAAGGGGAGATCAAGGGGGCCCTGCTTCTGGAGCTTGACATGGGGTATCTGCTGAATTTGCTGCAGGATATTAATCTGGGCAGAACCGGCAGGATCACTGTCAGCACTGATCAGGGCAGACACCTGGCCCGCTTTGAAAGCGGTGGCCTGGTGGTTGACAGCTCCCAGCCCCAGCGGACCGTGATCCCTTCACTGAAGGACAGCTCGGGCTCGGGTATATACCGGTATTCGGGATCCAAAGAACGCCACCTGGCCTACCGGCGTATACAAGAATATCCAATGATCATTGTGGTCAGCCAGGAGGTGGATGATTTCTTTTCCGAGTTCCGTACACATAAAAAAAGGCTGTTGTGGACTTTGTCGATCCTCACCTCTTTGTGCCTGGCCGGACTCTATTTCCTGCTCAGGCTGATCAACAGGAAACATCACTATCTCAGTGCACTGGCCGTTTCACATGAACAAAACAAGGAACTGATTTTAAAACTGGAACAGGAGCATAAAGCATCCACCAAGGCCGCGTCCGTCGATGCCCTGACCGGGCTGTACAACCGGCGCCTGTTCGTGTACCTTGCCCAGAAGCAGCTGCTTTCAGCCAAGCGGAACCGATTGGTTTACGCGGTCCTGTTTATCGACCTGGACCGGTTTAAAAAAATCAACGACACGCTTGGACACCGGGTGGGGGACCTGCTTCTTAAAACAGTAGCACAGCGCCTGGAGACCTGCACCAGAAAATCCGATATTGTCGCCCGGTTCGGGGGGGACGAGTTTGTGGTCATGCTGTCGGAAATGACCACGGAAGACAATATTCTTCCCATTGTTAAAAAAATTATCACTACCATTTCAGAACCGTGTGAAAACCTTGACGGTCACCGCATTATTACCAGCCCGAGCATTGGTGTCTCCGTCTACCCCAGGGACGGTGTTGACATCGAATCCCTGCTCCTCAATGCAGACGCAGCCATGTATAAATCCAAAAAATCGGGACGCGGCAGATACAGTTTCTTCGATACCAGCCTGAATACCGTATCGGCCCAGAAATTTGAACTGGAGCAGCGGATGCCGGCTGCCATCAGTGATGAGGAGTTTGTACTCCACTACCAGCCCAAAATCCGGCTTGAGGATTTCCGGGTGGTGGGCCTGGAGGCCCTGGTCCGGTGGAACCACCCCACTCACCAGTTGATATTTCCATCCGACTTCATTGAGATCGCAGAGGAGACCGGTCTGATCATACAACTGGGGCAACAGCTGCTGAACCAGGCCTGCAGACAGATGGTGGACTGGAAAAATGCGGGGTTGGACCTTGTGCCCGTAGCGGTCAATGTGTCCCCGCTTGAACTGCAGGACAGCGGATATGCCGACACATTTATAAAAATTCTGGATCACTATCAGCTCCCCCCTGAACTGATCGAAATCGAAATTACTGAAAATGCATTTATCCGGGATAAGGATACGGTCATTGGGAATCTGAACACCCTCTCAGACAACGGGGTGAGCATCTCCCTGGATGATTTCGGAAAAGGCTTTTCAAGCCTGTCCAATGTCAGAAATCTGCCGGTCAATACGTTGAAGATCGACCGCAGTTTTATCCAGGATATCCGAAACAGATTCAACGACAACCCGATTGTGTCGTCAACCATCATCCTGGCCCAGAAACTGAGTATGAAGGTAGTGGCTGAAGGGGTAGAAACCCATGATCAGCTGCTCAACCTCAAAGTGGCCGGGTGTGACATGGTACAGGGATACTATTTCAGCCGCCCGGTACCAGAAGATGGAATTCGTGAATATATCACTTCACCTTTAAGGAGTATCAGCATATGAAACGATTGACAGCCCCGCTTGTGATACTGATGATGTTTTTGGCCTTTTTTGAGTCGACCCCCGTGCTCGGGGCGTCTTCATCTCCCTCCCAGGACGGTCCCATATGCTTTTCCCTGGTTCCCAAAAAAAATGTGGATCACCAGATCACAGAGCTTCAGCCCCTGCTCGACCTCCTGGAAAAAAGGCTCAACAGGCAGATCAAGGTGATCCGCCCCCAATCCTATCACTCGGTCATTGAAGGCATCCTGTCCCGAACCATCGACTTTGCCATACTCGGGCCGGCATCCTATGCAAAAGCAAGGGCACGGGACAACCAGGTAGAGGCGTTTGCCTCATTTGCCAGCAAAAAGGGTTTCATTACCCCCCGGGGCAGTTTTTACTACTCCGTACTCTTTACCGTCAAAGATAACCGTTATGATACCTGGGAGGACTTGAAAGGTAAAAAGATCGCATTTACAGACCCTGCCAGCACGTCGGGCTCGGTGATCCCGAGTATCTATTTTTCAAAGGAGATCGGAGAGGCGTTGAACGAATTTTTCGGATCGCATATCTATACCGGTTCCCATGACCGGTCCATAAAATCCGTTAAAAAAGGCTATGCAGATGGTGCGTTTGTCTCCTCTGCCAGGATCGATGAAGCCATAGAAAAGGGCAGCCTGGAACCTGACCAGGTCATTGTGCTCTGGCAGTCCAAACCGATTCACTCGGATCCGTTCGTGTTCAGGGGCGGCCTGGACCCGTCGCTCAAGGATCAGATCAGGTCGGTGATGCTCTCCTCTCTGCCGGAGCTTGACGCGATGTTTAAAAATATGCAGATGCTGGGTATCGAAGCCGTAAGCGATTCGGATTATCAGGCCATCCATGAAATCATCGCCCGGAAGGCACAATAGATTGCCAGCACCGGTCATGGGCAACGATCGGAAGATCGTCCACACCCCAAACTCTCAAGAATTAACCTGAATTGTCGGATTTCGACATAGTAGAGTCAAGGACAGGCGCGGTGGTAAATCTACTCCGTTTCCTGTCCCTGCTCATCAAACCGGACGTGCGGAGCTACCGCATTTGGAGTGCTTCAGCGTTATTGCCCCGGCACAGGATGACAAAGTCATCTGTATAAGCCACAACTTTGGCTCTAAACGCTTCTCCACATCCCTTCTGGCGCCAGTATTTCAAGAATTCATGTATAGATTGGCAAGTAACGGACTGACGACTCCGCCTTGAGGTGTTCCTCTTCTGCTGCCACGTCCTCCTCCTGTACTACCTTTCCCATTCTTATCTCTCGTCTGAATCGGAGCTTTCAACCACTGCTTTATCAACTTCAGCATATGACGGTCCGATATTCTGCGTGCCACACACTGCATCAGCTCGGTGTGGGGAATCGTGTCAAAGTAGTTGGACAGATCCGCATCTACCACGTTAACATTGCCTGCTTTCAGCAGTTCGTGGACATTTTTCCCCACCAGGTTTTGGTATCTCTACTCGCAATACCGCCTGTGATTTGTATGTTTTCTCCAAAAGTTGCTCTCTGAGACCTGATAACCACTTGTCTACCCCCTCTGCTTCGATCTGTGCGAATGTAACACCATCTACTCACGCTATCCCACCATTGGCTTTTGCCAAACGGTAGGCACGGGATAGAATGTCCTTCCGACAAACCTTGTCATAAAGAAGGTAAAAACGATAATCAGGTTCCGCCTTCGCCTTAAGATAGATCTTTCTCTGGAAAGTCCGAATCTTTTCCGGTGTTTTCAGACCCATGGTCAATCACCTCATCTCGTTTCCTTTTCCCGGGCGGAACTTTCATCCGCTGGTATTTTACGCCCTCGTGGCACACCCAGATGTTGTGGTTCAGAAAAATTGTCAAATAGCGACAAATCATAGACATAGCTGTCGCTCAGCTATTACTCATAAATATCCATATCTGGGTAATATTATTTTGCACAGTCCTGACAAAGACTATGGCTGAACTCAGCATCAGAATGTTCTTCTATATAAGCGTCAATTTGGCTCCAGTGCACCTTATCATTTCTTATCTTTTTGCAATGGGAACAGATCGGCAGTAACCCTCTGAGCGTTTTCGTTTTGGATAGCGATTCTTTCAGTTCGGCTGTGATAGCAGCTCTTTTTAATTCTGGACTGGCTGGCCAGGCCGGTCACCCATATTCCCGGCCGGTATGAGCAGATGGTTGTTACTACAGCTATTATTTCGAATAAATCACGGGGGATGAGAAAAAAGGCAGGTACTGATAATGCTGTCCAAACTGCCAGGGAGCCATGAAAATTATCAGTTTTATCGAAGACCTGCAAATCATCGAAAAAAAATCTTTCGGCATCTGGATCTTTGGAATATCCGAAACCATGATCCACCCGCGTTTGAGCCCTCGCATATTCCTGAATTGGCCAATGACTATTTAGATACCCAGATTCCGGTTGTTGACTATTGCACCTGATTTTTTCAAATTGAGTGGCGGGATTGACGGTGAGTTGTCCTCAAAATCAGCTAAAATTTGATCTTTTTTTAAAATTTCCGATACATTTTCCCTCAGTGGTTTTGATTCTTGAATTTATTTCTTGCCTGAACCGTCTCCACCCTGATACAGGTACAACATCTTGTACCTGTATCAGGGTGGAGGCAATAGTTAAATTTTTGGAGGATTTTTATGATTTTGCCAACAAAAAGCAAGTTCATATCTGTCGCAGTAATCACATTTTTTTGTTTCGTGAGCATATCAATAGCTGCAGATAAAGTGGTGGTCGTTCCTTTGTTTGACGAAAAGGTCGTTGGCGATAACTGGGGCAGTCAAACGGTGCATTCAGATGCAACATTGATTGGCGATGGGACTGCTGCAGTTCCGCTCAAAGTGGTCGGAGACTTAAGCGATGACCAGACTCTGTCGCTCTCAGGAAATGATTTGAGCATTTCCAACGGCAATACCATTTCGATTCCATCTTCGGGAGCCTGCTTATGGGGTGATCATCCAACCAGCGCAAGTGTGTATTACAATGGTTCTTCAGCCGTATTGATCGGTACGGATGAGTATAACGGAGCCATTGACAAAATGAAGTTGAAAGTAATTTCAACAGGCGCCTCGGGCCAGGCCATCCGTGCTGAAAGCAACAGCAGCTTAAAGGCGACGCTGTACGTAAAAAACAATGGTACAGGCCCTGCAGCGGATTTTCGCAACCGCATACGGATTGCAGACGGATCCGAGGGTACGGGAAGGATCCTAACGTCGGATGACAACGGTAATGGCACCTGGCAAAGCATCGGTATTGACGACCTATCTGACGGCAGCGCCTCCAGCTTCAGCCTCTATATCGGACCTGGAGCCGGCGCCGTGAATTCGGGTGACTTTAATACGGCTGTCGGTTTCGAGTCATTAAACAACAGTTCAAGCGGTGAAGATAATACTGCATTCGGTTTCAAGGCACTGCATACCAATACTTCCGGTGACCATAACACTGCAATTGGTACGCAAGCATTGTTTGAAAACGAGACGGGAATCAACAATACGGCGGTTGGCAGCCATACATTGTGGTGGAACGTATCAGGTCACGGGAACACAGCGGTAGGGAATCATGCTTTAAGTAAGAATGATGAATGCAGTTATAATGTGGCAATAGGAGTTAATGCCCTAAGGGACAACTCAACATACGCCACCGAAGACTATCATGCCAATGAAAATACCGCAGTGGGTAATGAATCCCTCATCCTGAATACGACCGGATACGGCAATACCGCCGTTGGATTCAAAGCGATGCATGAAAACAAGTCCGGACGATACAATACAGCCATCGGGTATGAGACACAGATGACCGATGATGATCTTCACTATACCGTGGCGATCGGCTATAAATCCATTGCCCATGCCAGCAACCGTGTCAGGATCGGCGGAACCAATATCCTCCAGATCGGCGGTCAGGTCGGATGGAGCATCCTGTCGGACGGACGATTCAAACGAAATATTAAAGAAAATGTCCCTGGCTTGAGATTTATTAGAAAATTGCGGCCTGTAACCTACACAAAAGATCTGGGCAGTCTTAATGACTTTAGTGGTATTGAGTTCGAAAAGGAGCAGGATCGGGTTTTGGAGGCAATTGAATCCGAGGTTTGTTCCGGTTTTATTGCTCAGGAAGTTGAAAAAGCGGCTTTGGAGGTTGGGTACGATTTCAGCGCTATCCATGAACCCGAAAATGAGAAAGATACCTACACGCTGAAGTATGCTGAATTTGTAGTGCCATTGGTAAAAGCTGTCCAGGAACTGGAAGAAGATAATACGCGCCTGAAATCAAAAATCGATGAGCAAAACAAATCCATTGAGTTGCTTTTACAAAGGATAAAAAAAATTGAAGCAATGTGTGAAAAAATTTAAGAGAACATACATTGGCCGGTCCTTGGTGATTGATGTACAAGTGGGTAAGGCGTTTATTCTTGTTTTCACGGTTTGCCTCTGGTAATTTTAGAATACCCTATCACTGTTGTTGCCAGGACAGGGAAACCGGCATTTAAAAACACACCGTTTAATGGTGTGGGGATTGCGGTAAAAGAGATCAATGAGCAAGGCCGTATCATGGGAAGATCAATACAATTCATTGAGATCGATAATCAAAGTACCGCTCTTGGATCGAAGATTGCCGCTCAGAAGGCAGTTAATAAAAAGGTCATTGCAGTGATTGTTGCCAGATGGAGTTCTCATCCCCTGGCGATCGCCCAGATTTGCCAGGCTGGAAAAAATCCTGTGATTTCCCCTTATTCAAACAACCCACAGGTGACCCGTGTGGGTGATTTTATCTTTCGTGTTTGCTATATTGATCGATTCCAGGGAGCTGTCAAGGCAAGTTTCTCTCTTCGGCACTTGAATGCGATGAAAGCAGAGATTCTCATAAACACTGACAGCATATACAGTGAGGGCCTGGCCAACTACTTTGCAGACCATTATCGAAAACAGGGGGGCGAAATTCTTTTTGAGGAAAATTATCTCGACAAAGCAGCAGATTTTGTTTTTCTGGTGGATAAAATCAAACTACAATAAAGACTCCGCATATATCATCAGGCAAAGCAGAAACAATTGATTGTCAACGACCTTCGTCGGTGGTGATGGATGGTCTGACGATATGTATGGACTTGCAGGCAAGGCAATTGAAGAAAGTTACTATTCAAGCCATTGGCATAACGATATCCCTGATAAAAAGAGTCGCCGTTTTGTAGAGAATTTCAAAGCATATTCAAAAGATATGGATATTGGAAGTGCCTTGATTAATGAATGTGTTTGGGTTCTATCTGATGCCCCGTTGTTCGTGCCGACAGTTTTGATCCGGTTAAGATAAGAGATGCCTTTGCAACGACACAAAACTATCCGGGTGTAAACGGTAAAATCACATTTGACAACAACAGCGATCCAATTAAGCCGGCAGTGATTTTGAAATTTGATAAAGGACGGTCCATCTATGTGAATATCGCAAGACTGATCCTGCCAAAGTATTGTACACTCGAGGTAAAGCAAAATTTTTTAATTTTGCAGAGTTGAAAAAGGGTGCAATTATGGTATCAAACCAATTTTTCTGGAGCCCAGAGCCCACGACTGATAACAAATCAAGTACACAGGGTTAGGGTCTTTTCGTCTGTTGAGCATTTCATTTTCCATCTTACCTATCTACACCCCTATGTTCTCTGGAAAAGTTTCTGACTGTAAGGCCT
>QZLA01000371.1 GCA_004796375.1 Desulfobacteraceae bacterium | reverse complement strand
TTGCTTTTGTTGTCGCCTGGATAGCTCAATTCATCTACACGAAGCTTCGATACGAAGAAGAGAGGCCCAAAAAAGAAGAAATGAGATTCCCAGGAAGCCTAAACAAGCCTGATCATCAGAAAAATTGGGGGACCGAGCAACGGATGGTAAAGGTGCGCAGATATTGATATTCATACCATGATAGATGGGCTTGTCATTGGTGGTATGACGTATCGCATAGATCCCAAGATAAAAGAAAATCTACCTGAACGATTGGATGGTGTTGAAAAAGGGTCTTCATGCAAAGAGGCGTCAGAGAAACTGCTGGACTGTTTAGACCTGCCCAGTGATAGGGTGAAGAAAGCCCGTTTACGCAAGGTTACCATAGACATTCTTTTCAAGGATGAGGATTGTTAGAGTCTCCAATTTAAAGGACCGATCCAGAATCGCAAGATTGTCCATTCTAAGAGAACCCTGTCGTGTCCTTTTTTCACTGAGCAAGATGTCTATTTAAAAACCAAATCGTATTGGGTGTCATATTTGACGCCTCAATAGTTGTACAACAATTAAAAAAAAGGAGAAGAGTGATGGCGAAGGAACCAGGAGTTTACGTTGAAGGATTTATTAAAGTAAACGATGAGGATTGGTCAAAAAAAGCCGTTCTTGGCGAATCGGGACAGGGTGTTTATGGAAGTGGCAGTGATGTGGGTGTATATGCGATTACAGATGGCTCGAAAGAAAGCTATGGCTTAAAAGCAATGCATGGCGGAGGAAAAGGAGCGATCCGATCACAGGGTGATGTTCATCATATGGAAGGCAAGATGGGCATTGACACGGATGACCCCAAGGAGAAACTGGATGTCAACGGTGCCATTAAGGTAGGAGACAGAGATGATTCAGGTGCTGCGCCAGGAACAATGAGATGGAATCAGGGCAGCGCTAAACTGCAGGTGTTTGATGGCAGTAATTGGATTAATCTGCACTAATATTACGCATCTGTTGAGAAGTATCATACTGCCCCTATCGCACACCGGAATAAGTCAGGCAAATTTGAACTCGCAGCACCAAGTCGCACCCGCTTTCATTGCCTGACTTTATTTCTTGCATCCATACCCATATCATTGTCACCCAAAAAACACTTACCGGAGGATCAAGCCATGCATCAGATAAATGTTGTAAATCGATCATATGTTGACCTTTTGTTTGAGGAGTGCCGCGGCATGGCCATTTTTGCCGCGGAACGAGGCATGCAGGTCCCGCCGTCGATAGCGCAATGCGTGGCGGCTTTTGAAAACTGGTATACCAATAACAAACAAGCAGACATGCCAGGCCTGGAGACACTTGTGGCGGCCCATGAGAGCCTTTCAAAAATCGTTTCGCCTGCAACCCCGCAGGCCATCGCCCTGATCAATAAAGGACCGAATAAAACACTGGTTGATTATATCGGCCCGACACCGTTGATCCGGTTCATGATCGGTGTCGCAGTTCTATCCTTGTTCGCTTTTCTGTTTGTGGTCCAGTCCGAACATATTGATGCCAATGATATCAATATATTCAGTTCAGAGGGAGAAAGGCTGATGTACCAGCTGGCTTTTCTGATATCGGCGTCCGCCCTGGGTGCCTCATTCTCTGCACTTTACAAGGTCAACCAGTTTATCCGGAACATGACATATGATCCCAACCAGTCGGCATCATACTGGATCCGTTTTTTTCTGGGCATTGTATCCGGGCTGATACTGTCCCTGGTGATTGAGCCCAATGCCATTGAGTCCACTTTTTTAGAGCCCAATATCATCCGCCCGCTACTGGCCCTCCTGGGAGGGTTTTCAGCTGACCTGTTCTACACATTTTTAACCCGGATGGTGGAAACCATGAAATCACTTTTTGAGGGCAGCAGCAAAGAAATCCTGGAAAACCGGACCCAGTCCCTGAACCTCAAGGCTGCCCAGAAAGAGATCGCCGCCAAGGTAAAGCTGTCCGAGCAGCTGCTTGTGCTCCAGAAAACAATTGCCCAGAACCCGGATCCTGAAAAGGTACAACAGGCATTGGATAAAATGTGGGAAGGATTGCTGCCTGTGACACATCAGCCGGAAGATAAACCGGACAACGGAGGTGAAAATGAAAATTAAAAGTATCTTGCTTATACTGGCCCTGCCCGTTGTTTTCATGTCCTGTGTGGTGACCAAGACCTCGTTGTTTGAGCGGGCAGTGGATGATGCCGCTGTGGTGGAGCAATCCGATGTTTATGACAAGCTGGTGGCAATTAAAAAGGGTAACGAATCCCTTGTCTGGGATACTCAAACCGACAGAGTGCTGGTGGTGATGTGGAAAAGCAGACAATCATTTGAAAAATTTTATAAAGGAAAAACAGCCACCGGCACGGATACGAAGTATTTAACCTGGGTGACCACGGCACCTCAGGTGAAGCAGTTTGCAAAAGACTATTTGTCCAAATTTCCTTTGGCACCCAAGGATGAAGTGGATCTTCGCCTCAAACAGTACCTTGGCCTCAAGCCGGAATGGACCTATGATGTTTTTGTTGAAATGTGGGTAGCCCCTGAAGATCTGTTCCGGCCCTGCCCGGACCCTGAGATTGATGACACGGTGTGTGAGCTTGCATTCCCAGAAAAGACACCTGCGGTAAAAGGGATAGACTGTTACCCCTGTTTCTACAAAGACTTGTATTTTAATGATTTCAGGACCCGGCCGGGCACACCCTGGACCGGTTTGGGATATACCTATGACTGGGGAAGCCGGGAGTCCCCTTTCGGGGCCAGTGAATTCATCATGATACCGGGTGCCGCCTATGAGATTGAGAGAGTGGTTGACACCATGGATTACATCAAGGAAAAAGAGCTGAAACCAAAAAAATACACAAAATTAAAACGGAGGAATCCCAATGCAACTGATCTTTGTACACGGCTGGAGCGTCACCAATACGGATACTTACGGCGGTCTTCCCCAAGCATTGTCCAATAACGCCAAAGATTTTGATCTGGAGCTGGATATTCAACACATTCACCTGGGCAGATACATCAGCTTTCATGATGAGGTGACCATGGATGATATTGCCCGGGCCATGGACCGTGCTCTGCGCGACCTGCCGGGCAACAGTGACGAGTATATTGCTCCGTTTTCATGCATCACCCATTCCACGGGCGGCCCGGTTGTACGCAGCTGGGTGGATAAGTTTTATGGGGTAACACGACTGAATTCACTGCCCATGGTTCACTTGGTGATGCTGGCACCTGCCAACCACGGGTCTGCCCTGGCTGTCCTGGGCAAGGCCCGAGTCGGCAGAATAAAGGCCTGGTTCAATGGGATTGAGCCCGGCCAGCGGGTGCTGGACTGGCTGAGTCTCGGAAGCGATGGGCAGTGGGACCTGAATCACACCTGGGTGGATTACGACATGGGTACCACCTCATTTTATCCGTTTGTGCTGACCGGCCAGGGAATCGACCACAGCCTGTTTGACTTTTTAAACTCCTATCTCGTGGAAAAAGGATCCGACGGCGTGATCCGGGTGGCCGGTGCAAACATGAACTACCGGTGTTTTTCCCTGGTCCAGTCCTGGGACGACGTGATCCGGAAACAACCCAGAACATTGAGACTGGTCCCGGATCAGGATGTGCGCATCCCCCAGCCGGTTGCCTTGGGCGTCTACAGCCAATACAGCCATTCCGGGAAAAAAATGGGGATCATGCGCAGTATCGGTCCGGATGATACAGGCGCACCCGTGGTTCAAGATATCTTAAAATGCCTCGGGGTAAACAGCCGGGAAACCTACCGGACAATGAGTGACGCGTTGACCGCTGAAACCCAAACAGCCCAGACGGGTGCGGATAGATACTGCATGCTGGTGTTTAATATCCGGGACGACCAGGGGGAAACCATTGCCCGGGATGACTATGACCTGTTTCTGCTGGCGGGAAACCAGTATCAGCCCCAGAAGCTTCCCAAAGGCTTTTTTAAGGATCGCCAGATGAATAATACCACCGGCCGCCTCATACTTTACCTTGATGCAGATAAAATGGCTGAAATCAAGGACGGCAAGTTCGGGATCCGCGTGGTGGCCCGGCCGTCCAAAGGTTTTTCTTACTATGCGGCGGCGGAGTTCCAATCAGAAGGCATTGAGATTGATCAGATCCTTGCGCCCAACCAGACCACCTATGTGGATATCACCCTTCACCGGTTTGTGGATAAAAACGTGTTCCGGTTTGGTCCGGTTACCGGCAAACCTGTAAGTTTCAAGCGTGTACAACCTTTGGGTGAACCGATTCAAAACAGTTAAATATTAATTCGATCTTAACGAACAGAGGAGAGATATCCATGAATGAAATGATTGCCTATTGCGGTCTTGTATGCTCGAGCTGCCCCACATTCATAGCCACCCAAAACGATGATGACCCTGCCAGAGAGAAGATATCTGGGATGTTATCAGAAAAATACGGACTCAACTTCAAACCTGAAGAGATTAACTGCGATGGGTGCCTTTCTTCAGGGGGCAGGCTCATCGGTTACTGCAGCACCTGCGAAGTGAGGAAATGCGGGATTGAAAAATCAATTGAGAATTGTTCTGTATGTTCGGATCAACCCTGTGATAAACTATCAACGTTTCATGAGTTTTCTCCGGACGCCAAGGCCTCCTTTGACGCTTTAGTTAAACGAAACTGATAATGCTATGGGATATTGCGTTGAAAGATTGACATATGATTCATTCACGGGTTAACCGCTTCATACTGGCCGCTTTATTTTTTACATCAGTTATTGCCAATGCATCCCATGCTGCAGGAAAGCCATATCACATTGTTATCCTGGGGGATTCCCTTTCATCCGGGCTGGGGGTTGAACCGGAACAGGCCTACCCCTCACTGGTTCAAGTACGCTTAAAAAGCAGCGGACGGGACCACATCAAAATCACCAACGCCAGCATCAGCGGTTCGACCACGGCTGGGGCGGTGTCCCGGCTCAAGTGGTTTTTGCGGGCCAAGCCGGATATGGTGATATTGGCTTTGGGGGCCAATGACGGGCTGCGCGGGCTTTCCATCAAAGAGATGGAGCAGAACCTGGGCGCCTGTATCGAGTTAGCCTTGGACAAACAGATTAAAACTGTCCTGGCCGGTATGAAGATCCCCCCCAATTACGGCCAGGAATATACAAGGGCATTTGAGACGGCCTTTGAAAACCTGTCCAGAACGTATGATATCCCCCTGATCCCGTTCCTGCTCAAGGATGTGGCCGGCAAGTCCGGGCTCAACCAGGCAGACGGCATCCACCCCAATGCAGACGGGCACAAAATCATTGCCCGGACCGTTCTTGAAACGATACTGGAGCAGTTATGATCCTGGAGCTGAAACAGATCCAAAAATCCTTTGAGCAGCCAAGGTCCGGAACCATACAGGTCTTGAATAATATTAATTTCTCTGTTGATGCGGGTGAAACCGTTGCCATTACCGGCCACTCCGGCAGCGGAAAGACCACCCTGCTCTCTTTGATTGCCGGACTTGACCTGCCCGATACGGGCCAGATTCTCCTGGATGGTGAAAACCTGTGCCAGATGAAGGAAAATCAACTGGCCCGATTCCGGGCCCTGAAGATCGGCATGATCTTTCAGCAGTTTCATCTCATGCCCCACCTAACTGCCAGGGAAAACATCAGCCTGCCCCTGGAGATCTTAAAGCAGGATAATATCCGCCGGCGTGTGGATGAGATGCTGGAAAAAATCGGGCTGACCGACCGGCAGCACCATGTTCCGGCCCAGCTCAGCGGCGGAGAAAACCAGCGTGTCGCCATTGCCAGGGCCCTGATCATCACCCCCAAACTCCTGCTGGCAGATGAGCCCACCGGCAACCTGGATATCCAGACCGGGAACAAAATTGCCGCGTTGTTGTTTGACCTGGTCGAAAAAGAAAACAAAACCCTGATCATGGTCACCCATAACCTGGTGCTGGCCGACCAGTGTCAACAGGTCTGGAAACTGGAACAGGGGAGTCTTGGCTGATGCTGTGGATGACACTCGGGGTCAGGGATCTTCTAAAAAACAAGGGATTCAGTTTTTTCTTTGTCCTGAACCTGTCCCTGGGGCTTGCCGGATTTATTGCCATCCACTCGTTCGGGCGCTCCCTGGACCGCCATTTTGACACCAACTTAAAGGAGATCCTGACCGCCGATCTGGTGGTGGCTGCCAATAGGGCCATTGCAGCCAAAGACCTTGAACGGATCAACTCGTTTCTGGGAAACGATTATACCCATTCCCGGCAGGTCAGCTTCTACTCCATGATCCGGACCACGATCCGCAACCAGGCACATACCCGGCTGGTCCGGGTCATGGCCATTGACAATTCGTATCCCCTGTATGGCGCTTTTGAAATGGCGCAAGGCAGCACCCCAACGGATCTCCAGACCCGGCCGTATGTGTTCATGTCAACGGATACAGCCTATGCTTTGGGCCTGGAACCGGGCAGCGGTAAAAACAGCACGCTTGACATCGGTGAGCAGGCATTTATTCTCAAGGACCATGTGGTATCTGACCCTGAAAACTCACTGACCTCCTTTTCCTTTGCGCCCCGGATCTACATCGGGATCGATCAGCTTGACCGCACCGGCCTGATCCGTTACGGCAGCCGGATCTGGGTCTCACATTTTTACCGGCTGGCACCGGACACAGATGCAGACCAGATCAGCAAACGCCTTAAGGATCGATTCAGTCAATTATACAAGGATCAGCCGCCCTACTATATTTACACCAGCAACGACGTGAACCGGCGCCTGGGGCGCCTGACCCGGTATTTTACCAGCTACATGGGGCTTGTCAGTGTGGTAACCCTGTTTCTGGCCGGCATTGCCACGGCCTATCTGTTCCGGGGGTACCTGAACCTTAAACGAAAAGAGATGGCCATACTCATGAGTGTGGGGGGGTCAAAACAAAGTATCTGGTTTTATATCAGCTTCCAGCTCATCCTCCTGGGAACCGCAGCTTCTTTTCTGGCCACCCTGGCTTCATTTTTTATTATTCCCGCGTTTCCCATGATCTTTAAGGGGCTGATCCCTGACAATGTCATCCTGTCTGTGAGCCCCTCTGCACTGGCCCTTGCCATGGGGCTGGGCATGGCCGGCAGCATGATTTTCTGCCTGCCGGTGTTTATTCAGATTTTTGATATCAAACCCCTGATGCTGCTGCGGGGAACGCCTGATACGGCCACATCATGGCTTAAACAGGTTCTAAGTCTTTTACCCGGAGTGACGGCCTTTGTCATGATATCTATTTATGCCGCAGGAAAGCTTAAAACCGGGCTGGTGTTTGTCGGCGGCTTTACCCTGGCCATCGGGGTGCTGTTCCTGATCGGACAGGGATTTGTCCAGGCCTGTAAACGCCTGTCACAATCCAGAACCCCTGTGGTGAAAATTGCGTTCAGGAACCTTTACAGAAATCAATGGACCTCACTTTCCATCTTTGTCACCATTGCGCTGGGCACCTTTTTGATCTCCCTGATCCCCCAGGTTCAAAACGGGCTGCAGACAGAAATCATCAAGCCGGACGGGCTCAAAATCCCGGTCTTTTTTCTGGTGGATATCCAGGATGAACAAAAAGCACCTTTTGTCGCATTCATGGAAAAACAGGATGCAATCATCTCCAACCTGTCGCCCATGGTAAGGGGAAGAATCTTAAAACGGAACAACCAGCCCTTTCATCAGCGGTCTGATGAGTCCCGTCGACGGCGGGGCCGGCGGCTGGAATTTAATTTTTCTTTTCGGGAAACCCTGGATGTGTCAGAAACCATCACCCAGGGAGACCCCATCAGCACGGAATACTGGGACTGGGAATCCAACACTCCGTTTGATATCTCTGTGGAGGAATCCTTTGCCAAGGAGAACAAGATAGCGCTGAATGATATCCTGGAATTTGAGATCCAGGGGATCCCGTTTACCGGCCAGGTCAAGAATTTTCGAAAGGTCCGGTGGAACAGCTTTCAGCCCAACTTCTTTTTACTGTTCCAGAATGGGGTGTTAAACGACGCCCCCAAAACACACCTTGCCGCCATATCCCAGGTTCCCATGGATCAGCGCCAGCAGCTTAAAAACAGGATCGTGGACCAGTTTCCCAACATCTCCGTCATTGATGTGACCCAGATGGCCAATACCATCCTGGGCATTTCCAATAAACTGTCCCTGTCTATACGGTTTATGGCATGGCTGGCCATTGCTGCCGGACTGATCTCCATTTTCTCCATTGCCCGGCACGAGGCCTGGAAAAACCGGAACCAGATCAACCTGCTCAAGGTCCTGGGATCAGAATACCCGGCGATCCGGGCCATCACCCTGATCGAATTCGGCGTTATCGGGTTTGCCGCCGCCCTGTTTGCCATACTCTTAAGCTATGGGTTTTCATTTGGTATTTCCTGGTATTTCTTTGACAACCTCTGGCAGATCAATGGTATCATATCGATTCTCATCCTCATCCTCACCACCCTGATCTGTATGGGCACCGCCCTGTCCGCTTCCAGAAAGGTCATGAATACCAAACCTATTCATCTGCTTACCTCAGGGACGTAATGCACTACCAGACAGGGAGAAGCGCTTGACCGACCTGACGCGGATGTGACAGGTAAATTATATGTAATCTCCCCTTTTTACCCTCAACTCAAGGAATTACGTATGACCGCCAACCAGAAAAAAGGATTCAGGTACATGCACGATCTCATGTCTTTGTGGGCAGTTGTCTTGGTTATGCTCTTGTCTGCTGCCATCTGTTTTGCTGATTGCCCGGCACTTCCTGCACCCACAGGAAACACGGTTACTGTGGATACGGTGACAGAGATATGGAACGCAGTAAACACGGCAGTTTCCGGAGATACGATACTAATAGCCGATGGAACCTACAACCTTGGTGCAACAGGCCGTTACATCTGGGTGGATGTTGAAAACGTGGCCATCCGCTCGCAGAGCGGCAACAAAGACGCAGTGATCTTTGATGACAATTACCAGGGAACAGAGGTCATAACGATTACAGCATCCAACGTGACCATTGCTGACCTGACGATTAAACGCGCACGAACCCATGCCATTCACGTGGCGTCCTCGTCATCTGCGGATACACTCAACACGCTGATCTACAATGTCAAAATTATAGATCCGGGGCAGCAGGCAATCAAGATCAACCCTGCTGACGGGTCATCCTATTTTGCCGACTATGGTGAGGTGGCCTGCTGCACCATGGAACTGACCGAAGCCGGAAGGGTGGAAGTGTATAACTATAACGGCAGCTGCTATACCGGGGGGGTTGATGGTCACCAAGCCAAAGGGTGGGTCGTGCGGGACTGCACCATCGAAGGGTTCTGGTGTGCATTGGGTCTTTCCGAACACGGTGTGCATTTCTGGACCGGCAGCAGGGATACGATTGTAGAGAGGAACACCTTTATCAACAATGCCAGGGCGGTGGGTTTCGGCATGCGTGAGAATGGTACCGGGCGGACCTACACTGATAATCCCTGTCCGGATGCCACCGGATATGTGGGACATTTCGGGGGAATTGTCAGGAATAACTTTATCTTAGCCGACGACTCCAGTCTGTTCAGTTCCGAGTATGGTGCGGATACCGGTATTGCCTTATGGCAATCCTGCAGTTCCCACGTGTATCACAATTCCCTGGCATTTACTTCAGCACCTTATAGCGCCGTGGAATACAGGTTTGGCAATACACAGGCTGAGATCAAGAATAATCTGACGACGCATAACATTTTGCAGCGGGATGAGGCTTCAGCCACACTGGATGCTAATCTTCAAAACCAGGCCCTTACTATTTTTGACGACCCCGTTGGCAGAGACCTTCATCTGGCAAGTACGGCCCTGGCGGCTATCGACAATGGGGTTGCCCTGCCTGCCGGGGCATGCAACGAGGATTTTGATGAAGAGCTGCGGCCAAACAATGCCAGGGATATCGGTGCGGATGAGATTGATCCATTACCGCCGGGGACCACCTATTCTTTGACCGTGACAAGGAGTGGAGACGGAGGGGGTACGGTAACAAGCTCTCCTGCAGGGATTGACTGCGGTTCAGACTGTTCGCAAGATTATGCGGTTTACAGCAGCGTGACCCTGACTGCTGTGGCTGACGGGAACAGCCGGTTCCTGTCCTGGTCTGGCGGCGGCTGCTCCGGAAATGGTAGCTGCACCATCACAATGGATCAGGATCATTCGATAAGCGCTCAATTCAGCGTCAGGCTCCCTGATGAGTTCCCCTGGCACATGTTCCTGCCGGCAATTACAGGAAGTATCGAAAACCAAAAGCAATGAGGGGTATGAAATGCGCTGAGCCATCGATTGGTTAGTGTACCACTCTAAATAAATCAGACAGAAAGGAGGAAGCCATGTTGAGTGTCGGTTGTTGGTGGATAAGAGACGGACTAAACGCCCGGCGCAGAGAGGCGCGGCGATTCGGAGAGCGGCTGGAGGAGCGCCCCAATGTCAGGTGGGAGCAGGATCACGGAGATTCCGAGGTCCTGCGCAGCCATTTTCTTCATGACCCGGGCCGGGACGAGGAGGTGGACCGGGTGGATTTCATGTACATGTGCTCCCACGGGGACTACAACCCGAGCAATTCAGCGACATATGGCCGTGGTCTCATGTGCTGGGCCGGCGCGGTACACTGCACGGATGACATTGAGTGGGGGAACTTCGACCTCGAGTTCTTCTCATCCCACGCATGCCGTCTTCTCTACCACTCGAGCAGCAACTCTGTCGGCCGCTGGGTAAGCGCCTTTGGGCGGCTGCATTACATGTTTGGATTTCATACGATTTCAACCAGCGGGGGTGTTTCGGCATACCGTGGAAAAAAGTTTGCCAGATACTCGAGCCGCCACTTTGATGGATACAACTCCAGAACCATGCGAAGGGCATGGAAAAAAGCCTGTGTTGAGACAGAAAGCAACTCCAAGGAGTGGGCATATCTTCGCGCAAACGGAAACAGATCCGGTGGTGCCTGGGTAGACACCTATAACGAGGTGTTATCTTCATCCGAGCCGGGTGATCCCACGACTGCCCGTGAATTCTTTACGGCTAGGGGCAACTGTTAAATAGAGCAACCTATTTTGAAGGAGTTTGACCATGAAACCTCATTTGATGGATATCAGGATCAACACCAAATTGCCTAAAATTCCCCCGGTTCTTCCGGTCTATCTGGTGCGGGCCGTTTCATTGGAAGAACGGCAGCAAGCGATTGGGCTATTCCGGGAGTTGTTGAAGTTAGATAAACTGGTAATGATTGATAGCGAAGATTCTTTGTATTATCAGGGTTCTGACGGCGAGATCCAGTTTTTTCGTGCTTCCGGTTCGATATGGGCAGATACTGCCCGGGCAGATGAAAAATATCCTGATGAGTGCCGCCCCTGGAAAGTGATGGAGGTCAAGGACAAAAACGACCCGGAGAATAGCAATCTCGTCCTGGTAAAGGCCGAGGAGAAACGGCTTGCGAAACAGTCTGAACAGTTATTCAAGGAAGCAGGGCTTTTATCTGCCGAAGCCTTTTTTTCAGGGGTAACATTGGACCAGGTTGCAAAGCTTGATGAAAAGGGTAAACAAACGGAACGGGCGGTTGGTGAAGCCAATGCCCGCTTTCTTTACCGGTTGGATGGGATAGAGGTAGACGGCCCGGGAGCAAAGACATATGCCTTTTACAATCCCGGCAAGAATTCCCACCAGTTTACCGGGGCATATCATGCGTGGAGGCCTGTAAAGGACAAACGCAAGGTCAAAATGGAAAAAATAGAAGAGATTCTGGATCAAACGCTGATGCAAGACCCGGAATTGAAAATGTATGGTACGTGTGGCAGCGCGATTTCGATTCAGAAGGTTGATTTATGTTATTGGGCACTCCAGCCTGATGTCAATCAGGATTACATCTTTCCAACACTTCGCGTCGAAGGCAATGTTGTGTATGAGAACTCATCTAAAGAGCCGGAAGGGTTTGAGTTCTCCCGATACTACAACGCTGTTGCCCCTCAAGAATATGCCAGATCACAGATCTATGCGCATTACCTGGTTGAGCGATCCGTGTGAGCAGCGCTGCCAATTCACCAGTAATATCATTGCTGCTGAACTGATACCCACGTATCAATCAATAAAACCATTTAAAAGGAGTTTAAACCATGTCGTATTTCAAACATCCCATAGACAATCGTTTGGCAAGATATGACCACCTGATCGTGCACTGCACGGCAACCAAAGGAAGCCAGGATGAGGTGGACGCCGCCTGGGTTGACCGTGTCCACAAGGAAAAAGGCTGGAGCGGGTGCGGTTACCACGCCGTCATTACACGGGCAGGAGAAGTGCAGACCCGGGACCTGGGCTTCAATGCCCGTCCCTACAACAGGCAGGGCGCCCATGTCGGCGGCTGTGGCAAGGAGTGGAACGCTCGCAGTATGGGGGTGTCATTGGCCGGCGGGTTGAATGAAAACAGTGACCCTGAAAATAATTTTACCCAGGAGCAGTTTAATGCGCTGGAAGCATTTATTGATGAGTTTTTAGAGGTGCACCCGAACCCGGTAACCGTAAAAATAATGGGACACCGGGATTTGATTCGTATCACGAGATCATCACCCAAGGCCTGCCCCTGTTTTGAAGTATCGACATTTTTATCGGAACGAAACATCACAATGGAAGATGAAGATTCAGACCCGGACGGACAGCCCTCTCCATTATCACCCGAGACGCATAAGGTAAAGGCCGGAGATACCTTGTGGGATATATCCAGGCAATACGGTGTCACGGTTGCGTGGTTGAAGGCAAAAAATAATCTTGAAGACGATAAGATCTACCCGGACCAGGTATTGTTGTTATGATCAAGATATTTTCCTGCATATTTTTTCGATTAAAACGTATTGGGAGGTGTATCATGGCGATGTTCAACGTTAACACCCATCGATTGGATCCATATAGGAATTTTAAATTCAGAGTCAAATGGGATGGCAGATACGTGGCTGGTATATCCAAGATCAGTGCCTTAACCCGGATGACAGAAACCGTTTTTCACAGGGACGGCGGAGATCCGAGTAATGTCAGGACCTCTCCCGGAACCACCTCATTTGAACCCATTGTTCTGGAACGCGGCCTGTCACATGACACCGCGTTTGAGGACTGGGCAAATATGGTTTTCAACCTGGGCGGCGATGGCAGTGTGTCGCTTCAAGACTACAAAAAGGATATCATCATTGACCTGTTTAACCTGCAAGGCTCACTGGTGATGTCATTCAGGGTTTATCGCTGCTGGGTCTCTGAGTATCAGCCGCTGCCCGAGCTTGATGCAAATAACACATGTGTTGCGATTGAGAAAATCGTTCTGCATCATGAAGGCTGGGAGCGGGATACGGACGTCACCGAACCCCAGGAAACATAGAACACCCGAACAGGTGAAGAATCATGTCTGAACAAAAAGAAAACTTTGACAATGAATTCCGGGAGAGACTTTATGAGCGGTATGAAAGCCGGTCCCGCAGTTTTTCCACCACCTTTCGCGCAACCATGATTTTTACATTTGCGTTTCTGGCTTTCGTGCTGGTGCCGTTGGTGGCCCTTGAATATGACGACCACCGCATCCGTATTAAAGAGGCAGTGTGGCAACAGAAAAAGGATTCCATTGAAAAACTGGAGGGCCGCATCACCCAAATCAATGATCGCCTGCCCCAGACCAGTCAGGAGCACAAGCAGATACAACAGGAGGTAGAGAACACGGAGCAGGAACTGGGTGAGATTGAAGATGAGGTAGAGCAGATCAGGCATCAAATCGACAAAAACACCCAGGAATTAAACCTCTACCTGGAAAAAACCGGTGAATTCAAGGAGATTCAAGCACGATTTGATGAACTCGAGACTTATGATCCCAGAAAAAGCGCCCAGGAACTGATCCATGCGTTTGCCCAGATGCTGGATCGCGGCCGTCCGGATCCTGCTGATCCTTGCGCCTCACCTGATATGGAGAAGTTTGTCAGGTGCCGGGTGGAAAACAGCCTGCAGGCGCAATTAAAGGCATACAAACAGGTGATCGCGGATGCTGACCAACTCCTGCTTCAATATGAGGCGTTAAACGGGGTAAAACCGATAGATGATAAGATTGATGCTGTCCTGAAAGCGCTGGATCAACTCATCGTAAAGTACCCGGATTTCTGGCGCACCATTCGCGGTAAACTCTTTTTCTTTGGAGAGTTCAATACGCCCATGAAAGAGGCGTTTATTGAGGCAGAACACCAGATGAAGCGGTATGATGACGCCCTGGGGCGTCGGAAAATCCAGATTGATGCCAATTTCACGAAGCTTGAGTCAACAGGCAAACAGCTTGAAAAGGATAAGCTACGGGTCAGCCAAACCCGGGATGAATTACAGGGTGAACTGGCGGAGAAAACCAAACAGATTCAGGCCCTGAAGGCAGAAGAACAGCAGTTGACCCAGGAGCTAGCCAAACGCAAGCAGGAGATCGAGCTAGCCAGAAAGGAATTTCAAAAATTAGATAAGGAAAAGCAGGAGATCCTTAAGTCCAAATCCCAAATTGAAAAGCGCCTGGAAAAGGTTCAGTCCCCCTTCGGAACCATCCCGGTCGGGCTCAAAGAGGCCATCCTGGTGTTTCCTGTGATTGTTGCAGCAGGCATTGTGCTGTACTGCCTGATATTCCTGGAGCTGCTGCGAGTGCGAAAAGCGTTTCACCTGGCCACGGAAAAGATGTACGGAGAAAACGCTGAGGAGTTGGAGAACCGTATGGCCATGGTTGCCCCGCTCTGGTTGGATCCTTTGGGATCTGTCCGGGGTAATATCGGCGGCATTATCCTGCTGGCTCTGCCGGCAGTTGCATTTTTCCTCTCATTGCTGCTCATCGGCTACAGCTGGCAGCTGGCCGGAACTCAGCAGGGCTCCACCCCTATTATCCATGGGATGTATATCGTTTTATACGGATTGAGTGCGATGGGAATGATCCTCTGCAGTGTGTTAATTCTAAAACAATGGAAGAATTACAAAACGCGCCCATGAAGGAACTGATCAGGCGATGATGATGCTACTGAACCATTTACTCCTGATTGGTCTTCTTTCAATACTGATAGGCGCTGTTATCGGATTTGCAGTATCATACTGCCGATTGAAGAATATCTTCCGTTTGATATGTCTGTCGGTCAGCAGGATGAGGGTAAAACATCCTAAAAAAAAGAGAGAGGATCAGACGCTTAATAATACGGCGCATCATCATACCCGGCAGGGTCAAATAGATACCAGAACCCTTGAAGCAGCCGGGTTATTCTATTCGATGATTCAAAATGATTTTGGGGATAATATTGAGTCGCTCTACTTATTCGGTTCCAGGGCACGCGGAGATTTCACCCCGGACAGTGATGTGGATCTTGGTGTGGTTTTCAATAAAAATATGAAAATCGGTATCCGTGTCCATTGGAAAATGATTTTAAACAGTTTCCACCTCTTGCTGACATATGGTCTCTATTTTCAGGTACGCTTGCTTCACGAAGGGCAGACAAGCCAAAATAATATTTACCTAAATAGTATAAATAGAGAAGGGATTCTGATTCAGCCACAAGAAGATGTTTCAATCCGATGTCACGCGTCACCTTCCAGGAACAGACCCCTGTGGTAAATCCAATGTAAAACAGGAGGTAACTGAAATCTATATTGTTCTTTGTATTGTCGTCATTGGTGTGTTGTTAGGAGGAATTACCGGCGTTATCCTGGGAAAACGGCCGGCCAGAAGCCGTATTGGAAATGCAGCCAAAGGCGCCCTGGTCGGTGTCGGCATCACTATCGCTTTATTCTTTTTTGTGTTGATGGTTCTCAGGGTGGTTGTCGGTGATTTTGAAGGGATTGGTTTTTCAAATCGGAGCTGATGTGCGCTCAAGATTATAAAAGGAGACAAGATGCCTAGCCTGGATATCGTCCTGATCATTGTTTCGACGCTGGTATTATGCGGCGCCGTCACAGGAGGATTGATCGGATTATTGATCCCTTTCCCTCCGGGAAATAAAGCGTTGTCCAATTTTCTGCGTGGTTCTGTTGCAGGCATCCCGGTTTTCATTGTGGCTTTGGTGTTTTCCTTTTATGCCGTGCTCTTTGCTGATGATAAAATTGGTGAATTAAAGAAACGCTTCTTCAAAAAGGACAAGGCCGTGGCAGGCACAGAAACTCCTAAAAAGGAGCACTCATCCGGCAGTAAACTAAAGAAAATTGAAAAACATGCCAAACCTCCGCATAAAGAGCTAACACAAGCCGAAGCAAAGATGGCGCAGAAGGTTCATGAGGTGATGGCACAGGCAAATAATATGACCGGACCGCCTGGGATTGAATTTGAAACAAACGATAACGGCTTTTTGAAAAACCCTGATGATTGGAATGCTCACTGGGTTTACCTGATCAAAGACCAGGAAGGGATAGACTATTTGACTTCAGAGCACGAAGAGGTCATTGTTCGATTAAAATTGTATTACAACAGACACGGTATCGCCCCGATGGTGCGTGTGCTCTCAAAAGTAACCGGGTTTAAGCTAAAACACATTTATGAACTGTTTCCATCAGGGCCGGGTAAAGGTGCCTGTAAAATGGCAGGGCTTCCCGCACCTACGGGTTGTATTTAATTGGGGACAGATAACAACCCGGCGGCCGGAACACCACCGGGAATATTGGGTTGGGTCAGGCAAGCGATTTATATTCCGTAATCCTTGCCACAGTTTTCAATCACAAAGTCAATATCCTTATCCCCTCGGCCCGACAGGTTGACCAAGACGGTCTTTCCCTCTCCGGCCTCTTTGGCCAGTTTTACGGCATAGGCAACGGCATGGGCACTTTCAATGGCCGGGATGATACCATCCGTGCGGGAAAGCTCAAAAAAGGCCTGTATGGCCTCATCGTCTGATGCCGTAACATAGGAGACCCTGCCCAGGTCTTTGAGCAGGCTGTGCTGGGGACCGACGCCGGGGTAATCCAGCCCGGATGCAATAGAATAGACCGGTAATGGTTCACCCGCGTCATCCTGGAGCAGGTAGGAGGAAAAGCCGTGCAGTACACCGGGTTTTCCAAGAGTCAGGGTGGCGGCATGATCACCCGGTTTGAGTCCCCGACCGGAAGGTTCCACACCATAGATGGCGACCTCGGGATCGGTCAGGAAACCGGAGAATATGCCCATGGCATTGGATCCGCCGCCCACGCAGGCGACAACATTGTCCGGCAGCTTGCCGGTCATTTCCAGGAACTGCTCACGGGCCTCGATTCCCACCACTTTTTGAAAATCCCTGACCATCCCGGGAAAGGGATGGGGGCCCACCACTGAACCGATGGCATAGAGCTGGTTGACAGGATCTTCAAGATAGGCCTCAAAAGCGGCATCAACGGCATCCTTAAGGGTTTTGGTCCCCCTGCCCACCGGTACGACCTTGGCACCGAGTATTTTCATCCGGACCACATTGGGATATTCTTTTTTAATATCCACCTCACCCATGTAGATATCGCACGCCAGCCCCACCAGGGTAGCGGCGGTGGCCAGGGCCACCCCGTGCTGACCGGCTCCGGTTTCGGCAATAAGTTTGGTTTTGCCCATACGCTTGGCCAGGAGCGCCTCCCCGAGGCAGTGGTTGATCTTATGGGCACCGGTGTGATTGAGGTCTTCCCGTTTCAAGTAGATATCGGCCCCACCGATTTTCCCGGACAGGTTTTTACAATGGAACACGGGTGACGGCCGGCCGGTAAAGTGTTTGTTCAGATCTGCCAGCTCTTTCAGGAACACCGGATCATCTTTAATCGCTTCATAGCTTTGGGTGATCTCATCCAGCACGGCCTGAAGCTGCTCCGGAACATAGGATCCGCCGTATTGGCCGAACCGGCCGTCCTTATCGGGCAGCGACATGGTTTCAAGATTCTTAATATTATCAGTCATTGGTTTTCCTCCATGGTCATATTTGTTTCTAAGCGCAGAAACAGATAAAGGAAGATAGAAGAAAAAGCAATACCTTTTTTACCGCCAATTGTGTATTAACCGTAACAATTCAGACATACTGATTCTATGGATTTGAACGCTTTAGAAAAATAAGCAGTAAAAAACATGCCCCCATTATCAAAAAACCATCCAAAATTTAATATCTTATACTTGATTGTTATCCTTTTATCTTTGACCTTTCCAGAGAACTGCAGGGCAGCAGGAGACCTTGAAGTCGTAATAACGCCATCGCGAACCCAGGGCGTGGCGCCGTTATCGGTCTTTTTCGATGCCACAGGGACACCCAGCCTGGCAGATGGCTCTTATCTGGATGCCACCTTCCTGTGGAACTTTGATAAAGACAAAACAGATCCTGGTGGTAAATACCGGGAGGCCA
>QZLA01000174.1 GCA_004796375.1 Desulfobacteraceae bacterium | reverse complement strand
AAGGCATTGAAGGAAAATGCATTTGAAAGCCGGATCCCATTCGAGCTTGAACTGGTCCCTAACCCCAATCCCTTTTTCAGGCAGGTCAGCCTTGATTTTTTTTCTCTCAGGGTCAACAATCTGGAGCCTGTTTTCCTGAAATTCCTTGGCCACAGAGGGTTTACCCCGGAATACCTGAGGGATTCGTTTTCACGGGTGGTGTCTGCAAGGGATATCCCGGTGATACCGGAACCAATTGCCTTTACGGATCTGTCCGGGGATTATCTCGAGGTGTGCCGACAAATCAAAACACTGCTGCTGAATGAGCAGGACGAAATCTATGATCTGGTGATCTCCCATCCTGACCTGGACAAGCGCTCCTATAAAAAGAACTCTGTCCGGAAATGGCTGGACCAGGCCAAACAGGCGTTCCAGGAAAGCGATACCCTGCCACTGTTCCATATGACAGAAAAGGGATCATCCCTGTACCGGTTCACCCGGACCCACATGCAGACCCGGCTTAAAAATGATATGACCCTGCCGGTTCATACCTTTTTTGACCTGTGCGAGCAGCTCCTTGATGTTTACCTGGGGTTTGAACGCAATATCATTGCACTGAAGCAAGCGTTTATAAGGTTCTACCGGGACGCCCATACCGCTCAGAAATCACGGACAGGTGTGTTTTATTTTGATGATTTGATCCATGAATTGTCACAAAGCCTTGGCGATCCTTCAGGCAGCACTCTTATTTCACAGATCCAAAAAAAATATCAGGCCTGCCTGATTGATGAGTTCCAGGATACGGATCTCGATCAGTACCGCATCTTTTCCCGGCTGTTTTTGGGCACCGCAAGGCCCTTTTTCATGATCGGGGATCCCAAACAGGCGATCTACGCGTTCCGTGGAGGGGATATTTTTGCCTATCTTGCCGCGGTCAAAGACTCACAAGCCTCATATACACTGGCGTTAAATTATCGTTCAGCCCCGCTGCTGGTGGAGGGGGTCAACCAGATATTCTCACAGATTGCCAACCCCTTTGCATTTGATGATATTCCCTTTTATCCCGTATCCGTACCGGATACTTCGGTGAACCGGCTTGTTGACAGCCAGGGCCTGTTGCCGCCGTTTCAGTTCTCATTCATTCCAAGGGCAGATGAACACCTGGACCGGAATGGATATATCAGCAAGGGGGCGGCCAGGATCATGATCCCGCAGATGGTGGCACGGGATATCGCATCTTGCCTGAACAGTGATCTGGGGCTTGATACCGGAAATGGAGATACCCGGCCGATCCAATGCGGCGATATTGCCGTGCTGGTGAGAAAAAACACCCAGGCCCCTGATATCCAGGACGCCTTGTCCGAATTGGGAATTCCGTCTGTTATTTCAAAAACCGGGTCTGTGTTTGACACCGAACAGGCCAGGGATATGGCGGATATCCTGGCAGCGGTGCTGGAGCCCGGGAACCGGGGCCTGGTCCGCACGGCTTTATGCAGCAGCCTGTTCGGATTTACCGGTGAGGCCTTGATTCAGATGGATCAGGACGATTCTGACGGCAGCCGCTGGCATCTGTTCTTTCATACCTTGAACACGACATGGAAGGAACAGGGCTTTATCCGCATGATGCATGGCCTTCTCAATGACCCGAAAACCCTGCTTAACCCCGGGTCCAATGTGAATTTAAGGGCATTGACCAATTTTTTTCACCTGACCGAGCTGCTCCATAGTCAGTCTGTAACCTCAAACCTGACACCTGCCCTGCTGGTCAAGTGGTTCCAGGATCAGATCATGGAGGCCGACAAAGAGATCCTGGCAGATGAGCTCCGGCTGGAAAGCGACTCCAGTGCCGTGGCCATTGTCACGGTTCACAAGAGCAAGGGGCTTGAATACCCCCTGGTGTTTTTACCCTACCTGTGGGAGGGGGAAAGTCAAAGGGCCGATCACCGGCCGGTGTTTTTTCATGATCCGCGCCATTCCGACCGCCTGACGGTGGATATCGGTTCATCCACCCTTGAACTGTCCAGGGAACAGGCCAGGATAGAAGCACTGGCCGAGGATACCCGGCTGCTGTATGTGGCACTGACCCGTGCGTCAGCCATGTGCCGGGTCTACTGGGGGGGCATGAACACGGTTGATACTTCAGCCCTGGGCCGTCTGCTGCATCCCCGCGGTGGTTTTGGGGATGATCTCATGCGACGGGACCTTGAAACACTGGTTCAACATGCGCCCCAGGCCATACAAATCCTGGGTCCCGACCCTGGGGATATGACCGTGCCGTTTACAGACCGCCGGGATGAGGTTAAATCGATCACTTTTAAGCCGTTTGACCGGGTCGTGGTTCCCTTGTGGCGGATATCCAGTTTTTCAGGGTTGATCAAGGAGGGGGCCGGAACTGAGCCGCCGTCATCCGGCGGAGAGGGGGCGGTTTTGGCCCAACCCCCGGAATATGAACCTGTTGCACCCCATGACAGGACCGATATCATCCGGTTAAATGAATTTCCCAAAGGCGCCGGTGCGGGTGATTTTTTTCACGCGTTGTTTGAGAACCTGGCCTTTAATGCGTCCCTGGAAGAGATCCGTGAACTGACCGCAGAACAACTGGTCGCCCACGGGTTTTTATCCACCCATTGGCTGGATGCCGTATCCCTGAGTGTGCAGGATATCCTTCAAACTGCTTTGACAGGGGCAGGCAATTCGTTCTGCCTTGGAGATGTGGACAACCGGGACCGGCTCAATGAGCTGGAGTTTCATTTTACGGTGACGGATTTTGCCTCGGCAGAGCTGGCCGCTACGTTGAAAAGGCAGGCCGGACAACCGGTGCTTCAAAGCTATGCCGACAGACTCTCCACCCTGCCGCCCGGGCAGATGAGCGGATTTATCAAAGGGTTTATCGATCTCGTGATACGGCATGAAGACCGGTGGTATATCCTGGATTACAAAAGCAATTTCCTGGGAGATACCCCGGATCACTATTCAGGGGACATCCTGGATCATGCCATGGCATCCCATCATTATTCACTTCAGTACCTTATCTACACCATTGCACTGCACCGGTACCTGGCCTGGAAAATGCCGGGGTATGACTATGATACCCATTTCGGCGGTGTGTTTTATCTGTTCATCCGGGGCATGTCGCCGGAGTACCCGGAGGGTTGCGGCATCTTTTTTGACCGGCCGTCCATCGGCCTTATCAAAGAACTGTCAGGGGTTTTGGGCAGCTAGTAAAACACAGGGATATCTATAAACCGGTAATTAATTTGACACAGGCACTTTCCTATGTTTTAAAAGCATATTGATTGATTCAGATCCTGAAAATCTGAAAATCAATGTGTTTGTGCGAGGAGGTATAAAATGACACCCAGAATTATTATCTTATATACAGCAATGACCCTCATGATACTGGCAGCTGGCGTCAATCCGGTATCGGCCGGCTCGAACGGGTCATGGAAAGTGACCTGGGGACCGGACCCCAACGGAATCGATGTGCTCAGTTCATCCAAGTGGAACAAACTGCAAGGCGATATTGAGACAGGCCCATACCAGCCGGACACCTCAATTGAAGATGCTGAACGAGAACTGGAACAGGGGTTTGAGAACACGGCCGAGACGGGCGATGGGATCATCGACCGGCTGGAATGGACGAAAGGGGCCGGTATCAAGATATCCGAACCCGCCCAGGAACTTCTGGACCAGCTTAAAAATCCCCGGAAGGCGCAGGGAGCGACATCCCCGCCTGTAGACAGCGGGATCAGTAAAAAACACCAGGATGAGATCGTCAAATGGATGGGCTACTGGGATACCTACAATCAGTTGAAACAGAAAAACGACAAGCAGGGAAAGCCGACCACGCTCAGTGACATGAAAAAAGAGATCAACAAGGACAAGGTGAAAAACAACCTGAACAGTGCTGCCCAGACCACCGGATATAATTACTCTGCGGATCTTTTGAGTGATGTTTTCGGATTGTTCTAAACGCATTGACAAGGTGAATGCCATGAAAAAAAGTATCGTGAATCTCATTGTGGTGATCAGCTGTCTGCTTGTGTCAGGCTGTCTGGAAAAAAATGCCGATTTGGCGGTAACGCCTGTTCCGCCGCCGCCGGTCCAGGAAACGGAAATCACCTTCCAGGAGAAGGCAATCACCTTCCTGGATAAAGCCGGAACCGATCTTGAACCGGAACTGCAGGTCGGGGTCGAACTGGCCCAGATGGTCAAGCACAACCTGGTACCGGTTGAACCCTATATCAATCTCAATCCGTCAGACCTGGATCTGGAGCACCCGGCCACCCTGGACCTGTTTTCTCTCCAGAATATGGTCATCCTGGAGGTGGCAGCCAGCCCGGACAACATTTTTGCCCACAGAATGCTGACTGAATCCAGGGACACCATCGGGCGGTTTGATATCCGGGATGACCGGATCGCCTACCTGGTCCGGGACCCTGAACCTGAAGAAGCCGCAATGATGAAAGAGGATATCCTCACCGTACTCTCTAAAAAGAACCGCTCCAAAATACCTCTCAAACACAAGAAGGATTTCAGGAATATTGTCCGTGCATTCCAGGATGCCAACGGACTGAAGCCGGACGGCCTGTTTGGAAAGAATACTGCCACGGCCATGGCTTCTCAGATGTCCGTGGTGGACATTAAAGCGGTGACCAGTAAAATCGTGTATCCCAAACAACCCAGGACCAGAATTTTTCTGGTTCCCCAGGCACTTCTCAATTCAGAACCGGAGAAATTTTATCGCGGGTTTGCCAGTCTGGAAGCGGTACAAATGAACGCGTTAGGCCCGGAAGGGTTTGCAAACCTGGCAAAAAAAGGCCAGTCCTTTGGTGCATTTGTATTTTTTCTTGACCGGGTGGATCCCCACCGCCCGATCACCATCGGGCTCTCCGAGTATAAAAAACGGTCTGACGGGCCCATGGGCGAAAAATGGCATTCAGTCCCCGGAAAATGGCCGGTGGTGGTGGAAACCTTCAGGGTGAACCAGTTCCCAAAGACAACCCTGGCCAATTTGTACCTGAATGTGTTTATCCACGACGATAAAAAAGCCCGGTGCGTGGCCACTCACCAGATTCAGTAATGTGACCCAATCCCTATGCATGATGTGATGATTGTCGGCGCCGGCCCGGCCGGTACTGCAGCAGCCTGGGATCTTTTGGCTGCCGGGTGCTCGGTGCTCCTTGCAGATAAATGTGACTTTCCCCGGAAAAAGGCCTGCGCCGGCGGGATCACCCCCAAAACCCTGAATCTGTTCCGGTATGACATCTCCCCGGTCATCCGCCGCTCCTGTGACCGGGTCAGGATCGGCGCTTTGGGACAAAAGGATTTCTTCATCCAGGGCAAAGGCCCCCTTTGCCACATGACCCGCAGGGAGGAGCTGGACACTTTCAACCTGGCGCAGGTCATAAAACTGGGAGCCCGGTTTGAACAAATCGGGCCTGTGTCGTCTGTTACGGAGTCCTTGAGCCATGTCACGGTCAGGACCGGGGGGCAACAGAGCGGTAACGGTGCAGGTGACGGTGCCCGTTACCAGGCCAGGTACCTCATCGGGGCAGACGGTGCCAATTCCGTAATCCGGCGATTGATTCTCAAACACCCGAAAATAATGAAATCCTTTGCTGTTGAAGCGGATGTGGATATTAAAAACCCGATGCACCAGGAGATGACCTTTGATTTTGTCCCCGGACTGAAAGGGTATTACTGGGTCTTTCCCAGGGACGACCATGTCAATATCGGGATCTATACGTTGAACGGGCCCAAGTCAAATTCAATGGAGCGGTTGAAGAGATATGCGCTCAAGCGTCTGGGAACCCACCGGCTGGAAAATATCAGGGGATACCCGCTCGGGCTTGGCGGATACCGGCACAACCCGTCCGCCCGGCGTGTCCTGCTGGCCGGGGATGCAGCCGGCATGTGCGAACCCCTCCTGGGCGAAGGCCTTTACGGTGCCGTTAAAAGCGGGCAGGGCGCAGCAACTGCCGTGATACAAGCCCTTGGGGGGGTAACGGCCGGTGCATCTGGCCATTATCGAACCGGGCTGAACCGCCTGAAAAAGGACCTGCTGCTGTATGAACTCAGTTCCAGATGGTTTTACAGGTTCCCGGGAATGTCATTGACCCTGCTGTCAAAACCCCGGATCCACCAGCGGTTTTCACACGGCTTCTCAGACGGGCTTTCTCTTTCCCAGATTTTGAAGTTATAATTCACAGCCGGTTCGATATTTACCATATTTTTGAATTGAATTACCTTTTGGGATGCCATTTTAAGAATTATACTGACCCGGTATCCTGCTCCCGGACATTGAACCGGGAAAACGATCGGTTAGTCTTATGTTAAATAATATCCTGTTCAGGGAATAATACCTGGCGAATATACGGCAGAAATGCTATGTTTAGTGCTTATTCACCCTTAGTCTAAGATGTGGAATCTGTTCATGCGATCATCCGGAACCATCACAAAAACGCTGCCCTCGATTTTTTTTCTGGTGAGCCTTGTTCTCATTTTCTGGTGGGGATACAGGCACCTGGATTATAACTGGCAGTGGTACCGGGTGGGGAAGTACCTTTCCGGTTCTGACGGATCTTACGGGCTCCTGGTCCAGGGGATATTCATCACGCTGAAGATCTCATTTTTCGGGTTGATCCTGTCCACCTTCTTCGGCGTGTTTTCCGCCCTGGCCCGATTGTCGTCATCCCGGGTGCTCTCTTTTTACATGGTGCTTTACATCGAGACCATACGAAACACCCCGCTGCTGATACAGATCTTTGTGATCTATTTTGTGATCTCACCGGTATTGGATCTTTCACCCATGGTATGCGCCGTCCTGGCCCTGAGCCTGTTTGAAGGGGCCTATGCCTCAGAGATTATCCGCGCCGGGATCGTCAATGTGGATAAGGGGCAGTGGGAGGCTGCCCGGAGTATCGGCCTTCCCACCCGGCTGATTTACACCCGGGTGGTTTTTCCACAGGTTCTCAAGCAGACCCTGCCCATGCTGGCCGGTCAGAGTGTATCACTGATCAAGGATTCGGCCCTGGTCAGCACCATCTCCATCTTTGATCTGACCATGCAGGGCCAGCGGATCGTATCCGAGACCTTTTTAACGTTTGAAATATGGTTTACCGTAGCTTTATGCTATTTTTTAATGACAGCGCCGCTGTCATTTTGCATTCGAATCATTGAAAAAAGACTGAACTATACCCATTAATCACATTCAAGGAGAAGAATGATGAAGAAAAATCTGTTTGCAGTATTGCTGGTATTGATAATTTCAGCGGGCATCTGCCATGCCGGGGATATGGGAAAGCAGCTGGCCAAAGAAAGCATGATCGAAAGAATTCAGAAACAGGGCGTTATCCGTGTCGGTATGTCCACCTTTGTCCCCTGGGCCATGAAGGATAAAAAGGGGGAGCTGATCGGGTTTGAAATTGATGTGGCACGCAAGCTGGCTGAAGATATGGGGGTCAAGGTGGAGTTTGTCCCCACCAACTGGTCCGGGATCATCCCGGCCCTGCTGACCGGTAAGTTTGATGTGATCATCGGCGGTATGGGCATCACTCCCCAGCGCAACCTCAAGGTCAATTTCACCATTCCCTATGACTATTCCGGTATGTCCATGGTGGCCCACCAGAAAAAAGCCGCAGGATTTTCAGGTATTGCTGATTTCAACAAGACTGACGTGGTCATTGCCGCACGAATGGGAACCACGGCAGAGATGGCCGCGAAGAAGTATATGCCCAAGGCCTCCTTGCGGGTATTTGAAAATGAAAGCCAGGCACTGCAGGAACTCAACCTGGGCCGGGTGCATGCCGTGGTGGCGTCGGCGCCCATGCCGGTATTCCATGCCTTGAAATATCCTGAAAAACTGTTTGTCCCCCTGTCGGAAAATTTCACCAAAGAGCCCATCGGCTTTGCCGTGCCCAAGGGAGATTATGACGCGCTGAATTTTTTCAATAACTGGATCACCAATATGCATGCCCAGGGATTCTTAAAAGAGACCAAGGCCTACTGGTTTGAATCCAATAAATGGGAGTCCCTTGTTCAATAAGCAATCAAAACGGCTCAACCTGATCGATGCGGCGTTGATCCTTGTGGGGATCATTGCCGCATCTGCTTTTTTTACACGGATGGGACAGGTCCTGGATTACCAGTGGAACTGGAAAGCCATCCCCGGTTTTTTCGCCTATATTGATCCGTCGACCGGTGCGCTTGAGACCAATGTCCTGTTAGACGGGTTCATCCTGACACTGAAAATCAGCTTCTGGGCCAGCTTCCTGGCCTTTTTCATCGGCGTGGTCTCCGGGGTAATGGGCGCCAAAGGATCATTTATTCAGCGGTTTTTGTCCAGGACCTACGTGGAAAGTATCCGGAATATCCCCAGCCTGGTCCTGGTGATCATATTTTATTATTTTATATCCAGCCAGTTTCTTGAAGCCATTGATCTGGAAAGCTGGGTCCGGAGCCGGTCCGAATCCTTCCGCCACCTGGTGGAAGTGCTGTTTATCCGGGAATCCTATCTGAACTCATTCATCTCCGCCATCACTGCATTGGCCATTTATGAGGGGGCATATGTATCGGAAATTATCCGAGGCGGCATAGAAGGGATCTCCAAAGGCCAGTGGGAGGCAGCCTATTCACTGGGACTGAGCGGTCGTGCTTCCTTTTTTCTGGTCATTCTTCCCCAGACCCTGAGACGGGTGGCATTTCCCATGGCCGGTCAGTTCATCTCAGCAATCAAGGATTCGGCTATCGTATCCGTGATTTCAATTCAGGAACTGACCTTCCAGGGGATGGAGTTGATGTCTGCTACCTTTCTGACCTTTGAAATCTGGATCACGATCACCTTGCTCTATTTTATCGTCACCTTTGCACTCTCCCAGTGCATATCATTCCTGGAAAAGCGGTTTACCATCCACCGCAATGAACAATCCGTGTAATTTTTTCCATGGCTTGAATTTTTAGTTTGACACAAAACGAACGTTCGTGCTATTTTTTGATTTATGAAAAAGGGTGATCTGACAAAACATAAAATCCTGGACAAGGGGTTTGAAAAAGCATCTGCACTCGGGCTTGAGTGCCTGACCATCGGTAACCTGGCCCAGGAATCCGGCATGTCCAAGAGCGGATTGTTTTCCCACTTCAAATCCAAGGAAAACCTTCAGATCAGCGTACTGGAATATGCCGGCGATAAGTTCTCCAGGGAGGTGATCGTTCCGGCACTGGCTGCCCCGCGAGGTATCCCGAGGGTCCGGCAGATCATGGAGAACTGGATCAAATGGACGCAGGACCTTCCCGGCGGTTGTCTGTTCGTATCGGTGGCCGCTGAATATTCGGACCGGCCCGGTAGGATCCAGGACCTGGTCCGGCAGCAGCATGATGACTGGATCAACTGCCTTGAACGGATTGCACAGTCTGCCTTGGCCGTCGGAGATTTCAAACCGGGCACCGACTGCACCCTGTTTGCCTTTCAACTCTACTCCCTGATCCTGGGGTTTT
>QZLA01000040.1 GCA_004796375.1 Desulfobacteraceae bacterium | reverse complement strand
TTCATCATCTTCATGCAGCGGTCCATCATTGGGGGGCGATACTTCATAATGACTCTCCTTGCGGGTTAATTGGGTTCATGCATTTTTATCCACCAGGGCGGGCATGGAAACAGGGGCGGGTCTGTGGATGATTCCTCTCCGGCATCCTGCACCAGGCTGGATAAAATGCCCAGCACCTCAAGCAGCTCCGGGGATGACAGCCGGTAATAGACAAAAGGGCCCTTTCGGCGGGCAATGACAATACCTGCAGTTTTAAGTGCTTTTAAGTGGTGGGAGACCAGGGGCTGTGACAGCTGGGTCGCATTCACGATGTCACCCACCGGGATCTCGCCGGCACCAATACAGTGAATTATCCTGAGGCGGTTGATGTCGCTCAGGGTTTGCAACCGTTTTTGAAGTTGGGCAGCATTTTTCATATTAATCTACATTTATATAAACGATGGTTTATATAAATCAGATAACCCGGCTTTTGTCAACCCATTTATTTCATGGCATTTTTTCGGAGCAGAAACACGGCCGCAGTCCCCATGATGACATTGGGATACCACATGGCCACGGCCGCGGGAATCCGGCCGGTTTCTCCGGCTGCCCAGCCCATGGCGGTCATCACATGATAGATCAAAAAAAACAGGACCCCCATGCCGAATCCGGCAGGCCGGCGGGTGGAGCCGGATCCGATTCCTGCGGCAAATCCCAGGATACCCAGACAGATGCATGCCACAGGAATGGCGATGTTCTCATGGAATTTCAATCGCGCCTCCATCCACCATTTCAAAGGGATCTGGTCTTTCTGGGTCCGGATGTATTGCGACAACTCAGGTAATGTCTGCTCATCAACCCCCTTGCTGGTATCCATAACCTGTTTCATCATGGCGCCCAGATCAATCTGGATATCATAGTGGTCAAAGCGGATATGGCTGATTGATCCGCTGGAAAGATCCACCTGGTTGATTCCGCCGTTGTACAGGCGCAGGGTGTACTGCAGGTCGTTTTTATTTGAAATCAACCGGCCTTCAGGTGCGGTTGAGATGCTGACGAGTCCCTTGGATCGGCGGTCTTCAATCATGATACCCTTGAGTAACCTGGACTTGATATTCACCTCATTGACATGGATCATGATATCTTCAATATCCAGGTAAAACTGCCTTTCCTTGATTGCAAAATCAGGGCTGGCATGGATAATTTCCTGGCTTTTCAATTTGGTGGCATACATGCCCCTCGGGTTGCAGTAGAGGGTGATCCAGAAGGTGAGCAACATGCCGATCAGGCAGAAGATCATGACCGGCCACAGCAGTCGGTAAGGTGAGATGCCGCTGCTTTTCACGGCAAGGATTTCGTTATCCCCGGACATTTTCATGAAGGTGAGCAGAACGGCAATCATGACGGACATGGGTATGGTGAATCTTAACAGGTTGGGGGTGCCGTATATGACCAGGAGAACCACAGACAATAAACTGACGTTGTAATTCATGACCATGTTGGTGATCTCAGGAATCCGGGTCATGAGAAAGGCAAAGGTGAGGAACAGCAGGCTGATCAAAAAGGGGTAGCAAAGTTCTTTGAGTATGTATCGGTTTATGGTGTTCAGGGGGTTTATCCTCTCATAATTGACCCCCCTGTCCGGCAGGGGAAAGGGATGTGCGCCAGGAATCAGGCATGACTGCTTAACAGGCGGCAGGCCCGGGTGTTGGCTTTGCAGATGCCCTGGTTGACGGTTTCAATGTATTCATCGATGTCCGCATCCGGGGGAACGGATATTGGGTGGCCCACCACTGTGGCCCCCCGATTAAAGGGGTATGGCAGCTGGAATTTGTCCCAGGCTTTCTTGAACTCATATTTCCGTTTGAATGCCCCGCCAATGGGAACGATGCTGACACCGGTCTTCATGGCCATGTATATAATCCCGGGCTTGACCTGATACATGGGGCCTTGGGGGCCGTCTGCAGCAAGCCCCAGGCTGTAACCCTTTTTCAATTTCCGGATCACTTTGATCAGGCTTTTGATGTTTTGCTGGTTGCTCGATCCCCTGACAACATCAAACCCGAAATTGTTACAGATCGCAGCCATTATCTCTCCGTCCTTTGAGGGGCTGACAAGGGCAAATCGTTTGCTGTTCCCGGGGAAACTGACCGTGGGCGTAAAAATGTTCTGATGCCAGAATACATAGATAAAATTATCTTGTGCGGATTCAAAGGTATGGTACTCCACCTTCAGATTGATGGTCATTTTCAGCAGCCTGACCACAACACTGATATAGTTCCCGTAATTTCGATATTTTCTATATTCTTTGCTTAATGACACAGACATATGAATACCTGATATAAGTCCATGTCATGTTCTGCATGGCTTAAGTTTTCCTTTTGTGTTCTTCTTGTGTGATTTCTGTAAATTCATAGGTTGAACGGTTCGAGGACTCATAGTAGGTCCGGCTGATCATTTCTGCCAGAAGGCCTGTGGTAATGAACTGCATGGACATGACAATGAGGAGCACGGCAATGATCAGCATGGGGCGGCCGCCGATATCATTTCCTGTGATGAATTTGTCAATGCCCAGGTTCAGCATCATCAGCGACCCTATGGTACCGAACGCAAGCCCGATCGGGCCGAAAAAGTGGGACGGGCGGGTGCGGTATTTCATGAAGAATATCACGACAATCAGATCAAGGATGACCCGGTATGCCCTTAAAATAGAATATTTCGATTCACCGAACTGCCTGGCATGATGGGTGACTTCCACCTCTTCGATACGGTCTACCGGGACATCAATCGCCACCCATGCAGGGATAAACCGGTGCATTTCACCATACAGCTTTACATTCCGGATCACATTGCCGCGGTATACTTTCAGGCTGCATCCGTAATCGTTCAGTTTCACCCCTGTGGTCTTGCCGATCAGCCAGTTAGCTATTTTCGAAGGTATTTTGCGGATGACCATGTTGTCTTTCCGGTGTTTACGCCAACCCACCAGAAGATCGAGGTCCCGATCAATCAGGCGTTTCACCATCCGCGGGATATCACTTGGGTCATTTTGAAGGTCTCCGTCCAACGTGATGATATAGTCGCCCCGGGACTGTTCGATCCCGGCCTGCATGGCAGGTGTCTGGCCAAAATTCCGTTTCAGGGCAATGATCCGAAGTTTTGGGCCATATTCCTTTTGAAGGTCCTTGGCCACATGAAGGGACCGATCCGTACTGCCGTCATTGACAAGCAGCAGCTCCCAGTCGAAATCAACAGGTCCGAGTGAATGATCAATGGTTTGTACAAGAGGCCGCAGGCTTTTCTCTTCATTATATACCGGCACAACGATACTGACCGTATATTTGATTTTTGTGTCCGAAATCGGGTTGTTGCTCATCTTCTGTCTGCCCATTGTGAGTTTTTTGTTTGATAACATGATGCTAAAGATCATCCACTATAGATACAGTTTGTTATATGAGGATTAGGTTGCTTTTACAAGTGGCAGGTGTTACATCACAATCAATTTTAACCAAATACCAGGCAGTACCGTGGCAGGTTCGAATCTTCCAGTTAGCAGTTATTCTTCTAGCAGAATTATTTCAGTGTTAACCTTTCTGTCGGTGGTCATGGCCGTTCATTTCATCTGGGGGTGGGGTGACCTGCTTTCCTTCTGGAAAAAGATTCCCTTACCCCAACTGATGGTGTTTACACTGCTGTACTGGATGAGCTACCTGATCCGGAGCTATCGAATCTCGGTTTACTTTCGCTCACCATCACTCACACTTCCTTTGAAACATGTCCTGTTCATTGTGGTCAAACAGACATTCTGGTCAAATCTGCTGCCTGCAAAAACAGGGGAGATCTCGTTTCCCATACTGATGAAACAGGTGTTCAAGATGTCGTTCACCCGATCGGTTCCTGGCCTTCTGGTGCTGCGGCTGTTTGATGCATTCGTTCTGGGCACCATGGTATTGGCAGTATTGATTTATGCGTATATCGGCTACTGGGCCTTTGCATGGCTTCTGATCTCCGTATTTATTCCCCTGGCCGGTATCTTCCTGAAGAGCCGGTTGCAACGGCTGGTAGAAAGACACAGTCAAAACAGAATTGCCCGGTTTGTCGAAAAGGTTCTGCCCGGCATTCCAAGTCATTTCGGCCAACTGATACATATATCAGTCCTTTCATGGATCAACTGGGGCGTAAAAATATTCCTGCTGGCATCCCTGCTGGCCAGCATGACGCATCTGGGCATTTTGCAAACGGTGATTGCCAGTATTCTGGGCGAGGTCTCCGGCATGATGCCGGGCCTGCCCGGCGGGTTTTACAGCTACGAGGCAGCAGTTGCATTCGGCTTATTTACAAGCAGCGACATGCCGCATCTTGCGGATAGCGGCATGATTGCCGCAGCACTGAACGCACACTTTTTTATCCTGTTTCAATCGATCCTGGGTGCAATGATTTTGTTCCTGTTTCCGGGTCAATACGTTACTGAGAAAGGCCCATGACAATAGCAACCACACGTGGTCCTGAACCCGGATTTGCAAAGCTCAAGCCGTTACTGGTCATTCTTTTACTGGTATCCGTCTTGAGAGCCTATCTGATGACGCTCAGTTCTGTTGACCTGTTCGTTGATGAAATTCAATACTGGTGGTGGTCATTGGAATTGGATTGGGGATATTTTTCCAAGCCCCCCATGGTGGCCGTACTGATCTATCTGGTTACCAGTGTCTTCGGGCATTCCGTGTTTGCCATAAAACTGGGTGCCCTCCTGGTGTATCCTGCCACCACATTGATTATTTATCTGCTGGGGCAGAAGCTGGTATCTGAAACGGTTGGATTCTGGTCGGCCGTGCTTTTTATTACACTGCCCGGCGTGGCCCTGTCCTCAACCATCACCTCTACGGATGTGCTGCTGGTTCTCTTCTGGAGTGCCGGCATGCTGTGTTTCATACGGAGCATCGAGACCAACAGCTGGTTCGACTGGATCGCCTGCGGCATTATCTGCGGGCTGGGACTGCTGTCTAAATACAACATGGCCATATTCTCCCTGTCTGCGCTGGGATACATGCTGTTCTTCGGCCATGCAGCCCAGCTGAAAAACCCCCGCCTCTGGATCATGGCAGGCATATCCCTGATGATTCTGGCGCCCAACATTTATTGGAACTATATCAACGGATTTCCCACCATTACCCATACCGCCGGATATGTTGCCAAAAAAGGGCTCTATCCCGGCAGGATGATCAGCTTTATCTTTGAACAGGCCGGTATCATCGGCCCGGTCGGATTTATCGTCATGTGGTGGTGGATTTTTAAGGGTGACAAGCCAAAGAACCTGATGCTGAACTTTTCCATGCCCATGTTTGTGATCATCTGCATGGTGGCGCTTCAAGGCAAGCATAATGCCAACTGGGCAGCACCCATGTATGTCAGTATTATCATTGGTATGGCTCACTTTCTTCAGAATCGGAAAAAGTGGCTCAAGATCATGCTGATTACCAATATTGTGCTCGGCCTGATGGTGCAGATCAGCGACCCCTTGATGAGTGCTGCCGGTGTGGAGCTCAAAGAAGCGGTGGACCCCTTTGCCAGGGTCAGGGGGTGGAAAAGCTGGGGACAGGATTTAAAAACCTATACAGACCGGTATCCGGGTTTACCGCTCATCGTTGCCGGCCGCCATGAGATTACGGAGGTGGCGTTTTATACCTTTGGAAAACCAGACGCCAATCTTTTGGCCTGGCGACCGGGGCCGGGAATCAGGGACCATTTTCAGCTGACCCGTCCCTATACCGGCGGCAGCGGCCCCGCTCTTTTTCTGACCATATTAGACCCTGCCATTGTGGGGTTGTATTTTTCTGATGTTCAGCAACTGGGAACCGTCACCCGAAAAATCTCCAGGGACAGTCAGGTGGATTACACCCTGTACCGGGTGGAAGGATTTAAGGGCTATGACCTCAAAAGCGGATAGGCCGGCATGGCCTTAGCTGAAATAGTTTACAATTTTAAATGGAAGAATATAGATGGATAATGTGTTCAAAAGAGGTGGCGGGCCGATTTTAAAATCAACCGTATTCATTGTTTTAATCACGGTTATTGCCGTTCTTTTTGATCTGGACTACTGGATTGCAAAGGCATTTTATGTTCCCGGCAAAGGCTTCCCCCTTGAAGACGCCTTCCTGGTCAGGTGTATCTATGAATCCATCACCGTGACAGCCGTATTGTGCTGCCTGTTCTTTATCAGGTTTGCATACATGGCAATCAAGGAAATGGAGGCCCCAAAACACAGCCGCCTGGTGATGGCTCTCTTTGTTTCAATGCTTCTCGGGCCGCTTTTGATCGTCAACATTGTGTTCAAGGATCATTTGGGCCGTCCCAGGCCGGTTCACAACATCATGTTTGGCGGACTGTATGAGCCCTGGTCCCTTGTGGATGCCAGGTGGGGCGCGTTTGGCAATGCATTCCCTTCAGGCCATGCCGCTGTTCCTGTTTCGTTTCTTTTACTGGTATTTGCCGCACACAGAAGAGGCAAGCGGTTGCTTGCTGCAGGATTGGCTGCAGCCATCCTGGTCTGGTACCTGGCTGTATGCTATGCAAGAATTGCAGCCGGAAGGCACTTTTTTACCGATGTGTTGTGGTCTGCCTACTTTGCTTTTGTCTGTGCCTGGTTAAGTTACCTGGTCATAGAAAGGCGAGGAAAAGTCCATACCAATTGAAACGGTTCAGCTAGTAAATTCTAATTCAACACTCACCTGCTCCTGACGGATATGAAATGATATCTCTATAGGTTCTGTGCAAGTGCAAACCCTACAGAACGGAGATCCATATGTACCGTCAGTCAGCTGTTTTCACTCCCATCAGGAAGATAGAGGGTTGGAGGCTTCTCAGTACCTCCATGGTGTTTATCATCACCATGATTCTGCTTGATTCGATCGATTACGACCTGACCCTTTTCCTGCATGAGAACCGCCCGGATTTCCTTGGCAATTTCATGAGACGTTCCCTGTTTGAAGGTGAGGGGTTTGGTGCAGGAGATCCGGTCATTATTTTTCTTTTAATCGCTGCCATCGGTTATTATCTGACCCTCCGCTTTCCCGACAGGATTGGACATGCCAGGCGGTTCAGGCCCCATTTTGGTTTTATCATCACCACGTCACTGTTCTCGGCCATCATGATGGTGCACAGTCTCAAGTGGATCCTGGGACGGACCCGTCCCTACCTGGTGCTCAACGAAGGACTGCCCTACAGCGCCTGGTTTGAATTCGGCCACCACTTTGTCACCCAGGGCGTATACCGGGGTAGCTTTCCCAGCGGGCATACGGCCCAGGCGTGTTTGCTGATATCCCTTTGTTACGTCTTGACCGGAGACCTGAGACACCGCATTGAGACCCGGGTGTTCGGGTGGTTCCTGGTCCTGCTGGTGCTTGGATATACCGTCACCATGGGTACCTATCGCTGCATGTTTCTGTCCCACTGGGCCACTGACGTGGTCGGTGCGGTCGGGTTGACCATTCTGTACTCGCACATGATCTATCACAATCTTCTCAAGGTGCCGGCCCAGATGGCCTATTTTAGAAAACACGGTACATTCGCCGATATGCCCCTCGGGTTTGAACTGTATATCTCCATATACCTTTTCGGTGTGGTCCTCGGATTCATGGGAATTGCCCTTGGAACCCGTGGGTTGCTTCGTGGTGAGGGCTTGATATTTGGTCTTCTCATCCTTGCAGGAGGTCTTTTGTGCACCCTGATGTTTCAACGGGTGATGTCTCACCAGAACCGTTTTGTAAAGGCTTTGGCCACACCGCCGGAATCATGAGTTCAGAATTCTAAACTCTTTCTTTTTGCTTTTAATTCAAATTGTTAGTCATTTTTTTCTGACCTTTTCTGCAGGTGAGGTTCAAAAAT
>QZLA01000144.1 GCA_004796375.1 Desulfobacteraceae bacterium | reverse complement strand
GGCCTGACCATCAGCAGAGAGCTGGTCGCTCTCATGGGCGGTTCATCCATCAAAATTGAGAGCATGCCCGGCCAGGGCAGTGAATTCTCATTTACCCTGCCTCTTTCACGGACCCAACAGGATACATCTTCGGCCCTGGTTGTCCCTGAATCATTACAGTCATTGAATGTGCTGATCGTGGAAGACAATCAATCCAGCCGGATGATGATGGAAAGAATGGTTGAGAATTTCGGCATGAAAAGCGTGAGTACAGACACGGCAGAGGATGCCCTGAAACACTTAAGAAACCGCGGCAGTGATGACAGGATCTCACTGATCCTCATGGATTGGCGGCTTCCCGAAATGGACGGCCTGGAGGCTTCCAAAATCATCTTGAATGACCCGGACCTTTCTTCCATCCCCATCGTCATGGTGAGTGCCTACGGCCGTGATGTGGTCATTGATGAGGCGGAACAGATCGGTATCAAGAGCTATCTTTTTAAACCCATCAAGCAGTCCGCCCTTCTGGACGCCATCATGGAAGCCATGGGTGCAGCTGCACAGGCAGTACCGGTTCGAAAGGATGAGGTCCTGTCGCAATCCTTCACTGGTGCCCGCATCCTTCTTGCTGAGGATAACTCGGCCAACCGCCTTGTTGCCCAGGAAATTCTCGGTCAGTCAGGCCTGGTGGTGGAAACCGTGGAAAATGGAAAAGAGGCGGTAGAGGCAATGAATGATGAAACGGCTTATGACCTGATTCTCATGGATGTCCAGATGCCCGTGATGGACGGCCTGGAAGCCACACGGCAAATCCGCTCGCTTTCCGGTTTTCAGCAGATTCCCATTATTGCCATGACAGCCAATGCCATGGATGGCGATCGGGAGCAGTGCCTGGCCGCTGGAATGGATGATTATATCAGCAAACCCATTGACCGGCTCCAGCTCATCTCTACCCTGGAAAAATGGATCCGGACCAACAGTAACGGGCCGGACCGGGTCGGGATACCCTCGGGTGAGACCATCGAGGATATCACTCCCGCCCTGCCCGGAATCGCCGTAAAAGAGAGTATGGTGCGCCAGGGACTTTCCTGGTCCGTCTTTAAAAAAATGTTGAGTCAATTCCCAAGCGGTCAGAAAGACACCCTTCTCAATCTTGAAGCAGCCGTATTGGCGTCTGATCTGGAAGCCACGCGGCTGCACGCCCACTCACTGGTGGGTGCCGCCGGAACCATTGGCGCGGGTGAGCTGCTTTCCGCAGCAAAAGAGCTTGAGATTGCCGCCCGTGAGGAGCGGACAGAGGACATCCCCGCCCTGTTTAATGTGGTGGACCAGGCATTCAACCAGATCTGCACGAGCATCAGCGCCCTTCCACCAGAGGATAATAAACCGGCCGAAACTGAATCGACCGAGTCGGCACTTTCAGATACCGAGGTTGTCCAGGCCCTGGAAGCATTAAAAAAGCACCTGGCCGCTTTTGATCCGGTCGCTTCCGCCGCTGCCGTGGATGAACTGGTATCCCGGAAACTACCCTCTGGCATACGCCCGGATATGGCGACTCTCCAGCGGCTGATTCATGATTTTGATTTTGACCAGGCCATGAATCGGGCACAGCAGGTCATCGACAGGTTAACATAGGGAGACCGGAACATGACCAAGCCGCTGAACCAATGTAAGATCCTGCTGGTGGATGATATCAGGGAAAACATTAACGTCCTGGTCCAGGCACTGAAAGATGATTATAAACTGGGGGTCGCCCTGGATGGGAAAACCGCCATTGAGTTTGCAAGGAAACAGAAACCGGATCTGATCCTTTTGGATATCATGATGCCTGAAATGGACGGGTATGAGGTGGCCCGACACCTGCAATCAGATCCTGGAACCCGTGAGATTCCGTTCATGTTCATCACTGCCATTGATGAGCTGGAGAATAAAACCAAGGGGTTTGAGTACGGTGCCGTGGACTACATCACCAAACCCTTTGAAATCATGGAGGTCAAAGCCCGGGTAAAGACCCACCTCTCCCTGGTCACTGCCCGCCAGGAGATCGCCAGGCAGAATAAACAGATGAAACATTCCCTGAGCCTGGCCATGGAGGTTCAACAGAACCTGATCCCGAGTTGCTGTCCCAGACTCTCCGGATTTGATATTGCCGGTAAAATCACCTATTGCGATGAAACCGGCGGTGACTACTTTGACTACTTCCCATTACATCTACCTGACAATAATGCCCTGAACCGGTCGAAAAATGAGAACCCAGATGTTCCCTTCCCGGTTCACCCGGTGGCCCCGTTAGGGATTGCGGTCGGGGATGTATCGGATCACGGCATCCCGTCTGCTCTTCTCATGACCACAGCCAGGGCGATTCTGAGGCACCGCGCAGGTCTTCCCGGGAACGGTGTGGATATCCTGACCGATCTCAACCGGCAGTTTGTCCGGGATGTCCGGGAATCCGGACGGTTCATGACCCTGTTTTTCTGCAGCCTGTCCGGAGCCGACCGGACCATCTCATGGGTCCGGGCCGGCCATGAGCCGGCCATGCTTTTTTCCCCGGACAGCGGCCAATTTGAACTGTTGACCGGAAAGGGCGCTGCCTTAGGTCTCTCAGCAGATACACGGTTTGAAGAGCAGCAGATAAGATTGACCCCCGGACAGGTTGTCCTGATCTATACAGACGGGATCACGGAAGCCGGGAACGGTACGGATGAATTCTTTGGAAAAGAGAGGATCCAATCCGTTATACAGGCCCATGCTGCCGAGCCCGCCGCAAGCATACTGGAAGCCCTGTTTGAGCGCCTGAACACTTTCAGGGGGGATAAGGACCTCCAGGACGATTTGACTGCCGTCATTATCAAGTCGGTTTAATTGACAGCCTTTTTTCTGCCAAACGCGATACCGAGTTTCTTCATCCTTGCCCTCAACGTAGAGGGGTGAAGCCCCAGCCACTGTGCTGCACCATCAACCCCTTCGATCTTACCTTCGACGCTGTGGAGCACCCGCTCGATGTACTCCCGGTCGAGTTGTTCCAGGGTCAGCTTCGACACAGTATCCACCTGCTGTTCCGGCGGACTGTCGTCCCTGCTGAATTTAACCGGTGGGTCATTGAACATGTCCATGTCCGGGAAGGTGCCTGTGATCAGCATCCGTTCCAGGACATTCTCCAGCTCCCGCACATTTCCGGGCCAGTGATAGTTCTGCAGCTGCAGGACTTTGACAGGGTCCAGTGCCGGAATCCTCTGAATTTTAAGCTCCTTGGATTTCCTTTCCATAAAATAGCTGACCAGGGCCGGGATATCCTCGGGACGCTGCCTCAGGGGCGGAATGTGAATGGGAAATACATTCAACCGGAACCACAGATCTTCACGGAATGTGTTTTCCCGGACCATCTGCTCAAGATTCCGGTGGGTGGCACTGACAATCCTCACATCCACCGATATGGGACCGGTTCCCCCGACCCGTTCGATCTCTTTTTCCTGGAGCACCCGTAACAGGCGGACCTGCGCCGCCAATGGAAGCTCCCCGATTTCATCCAGGAAAATGGTGCCGGTGTGGGCCCGTTCAAACAGGCCTCTTTTCATGGATACCGCACCGGTGAAGGCCCCTTTTTCATGGCCAAACAATTCGCTGTCGATCAGGCTTTCGGGAATGGCACCGCAATTGACCTTGATCAGGGGTTTACCCTTTCTGGGTGACGCGTTGTGGATGGCATTGGCAATCACCTCTTTGCCGACCCCTGTCTCTCCCATCAAAAAAACCGGGCTGGTCATGGGAGCCACCTGGCGAACCATTTCGATCACATGGGACAGGCCGAAGTCCGCCCCGATAATGGTATTCCCGGACATCTCCATCAGCTGTTGACTCAGAAACTCGTTGTCATCTTCCAGCAGCTGGTGCAGGCGAACGATTTCCTGGTGTTTCAGCAGATTGCTGACGGCTGCCGCCATGGGGTCGTGCAGCAGGGAAATCAGTTCTACATGCACGTCGCTGTACTGGTGTTTCCGGCCTGTGAAGAACATCAGGACACCCAGGCGGTGCTTTTCCAGTTCAAGATCCATGTGAATGCCGGAGGCTGCATTGGGCCAGATCAGGTTGGTTGCCGCAATGATCTCCGGATCTTCAAGATTCATGTCATTGATGAAACTGGTTTCAGCCTCAGCCTCCCAGTGCTGTTTCAAATAGTCCCACAATTCCGGTGGAATGGTGATGGTGGGTGCGGGTTTTTTCACATGGTCCGGGTAGATGCCGGCCAGCATCCGCCCCACATTATGCTCTGGATCATACATTCCCAGGACCAGGCCGTCTGCCGGTATAAACTGCTGAATATAACCGAGGAACCTTCCCAGGGCTTTATCAATATCCAGGCTGCTGAACAGGCTCAGGGTGGCCTGGCGGAAAAATTCGTTCCGGTCAATCGTCATGGTTGCCTCACGTGTCTTAAATAGAATTCTGTCAAATATAACAGATATAAAGCAAACTATCAAATACAACAGTCAATTTCTGCTAAATTTAACAGAATCATAACACCGACCCCGTAGAGCCCTTAATAACAGGGGCTCTTAACCATGGCACGCTATTTGAAATATATCCCCGCAACATTGAAACCCCGCGTGTCATGTCATGCGTCTGTATAATGGCACAAATTTGCGTCAAGGAATATGAATATGAACCTCATTGAAATGATCCACGTCAGATCCTTTTCAGCCGAAGACCGCCAGAAAGCGATAGACCTCTTTGACGGCCTCTCTTTGAAAGGAGACAATACCCCGGGCAGGATCAGCCTGTTCAAGCATGAATCACTGCCCACAGACCTGAATATCTGCCTCTACTGGGATACCGACAACATCAACTGGTCCAGAAGTGATTTTTGCCAAACCCTGTCTTCGGCATTCAAATACTTTGGATGGATTTCACATTCCATCTGGACACCGCTAAAGGAGAAAACATCATGTTGAATCAAGTCACATGGATTAAAATGATCGGACTGGTCGGACTTTGCCTGGGCGCTGCCGGTCTGACTGCAGGATTCCTCAAATCACAGGATCCCGGTGTGCTGCCCGGTGAACCTGCGATCGCCGCTGCCAGACCGGTAAAATCTATGGTTATCCAGACCCGGCCTGACCTTGAAAAAAGAACATTCCCGGGATTGGTCGAAGTTGCCAATGAAACCCGCCTGGCATTCCGTGTCAACGGCACACTGCATGAGCTGAACCCCGCCATCGGCCAGAGTGTTAAAAAGGGAGATCTGATTGCCCGGCTGGACCCCAGGGATTTTGAGCTGAATATACAGCGGATTGATGCCAGCCTGGACGAGGCGCAGGCAACGTTGAGAGCCATGGAGAGCGGTGCCAGAAAAGAGGACATTGCCGCCTTGACCGCCCAGACCGATGCGGCCAGGGCCAACTTGGAAAGAAGTAAAAAGCAGCTGGGCCGGTTGAATATGCTGATCAAGCAGCAGGTGATCACCAAGTCGATGCATGACCAGGGTGTGGCAGACTATAAAACATCCAAAGCATCATATGATGCCGCGGTTCAGAATCTAGAAAAAGCCCGCAACGGCGCCAGGCAGGAGGATATCGATGCGGCCCGGGCCCGCATCAGGCAGCTCGAGGCCAACCTGAGTGCCGCCAGGTATGCACTGGAGGACACCCGGCTCACCGCCCCGTTTGACGGAATCATCAATCAAAAGTTCATTGAGAACTATGAAACCGTGGCTGCGGGCCACCCGGTAATTTCGATCATGGACGTGTCCACCGTAGATGTAAAAACCGCCATTCCCGAAGAGGTGATGCTCAAACGAAACGAGTTCAACACCCTCTCCTGTCAATTGGACGCATACCCGGAAATCGTATTTGAAGCCCGGATCAAGGAGCTGGGATTGAAGACCAACACGGCCAACCAGAGCTTCCCACTGACGGTGACACTCACCATGCCCGCACCTTTGGATATCCAGCCGGGAATGACCGCATCCCTGACCATCGCGTACGCAGAACACCGGAATGATCAGGCCATATACCTGCCTGCAGCAGCCGTATTTGCAGACAATGACGGCACCCCCTGTGCCTGGAAAATTGATCCAGAGACCCACCGGGTCTCCAAAGTCGCCATTCAGACCCGCGGGGTCAAAGATGCGGGGTTGATCGTCACCGCAGGCCTGAACGCGGGCGAGCGGGTTGTCACGGCCGGTGCCCGGTTTCTGACCGGCGGGCAGAAAGTACGGATCATGGAAGGGGCCCAAGGAATTTAATCATGAAACTGACTGAAATTGCCCTGAATAAAAAGCTGGTATCTTACATTCTCACCCTGCTGATCATCTGTGGGGGCATTATGGCCTACTCCAAGATCGGACGGCTGGAATTCCCCACATTTACCATCAAGACCGCCCTGGTCATGACCAGCTATCCGGGTGCCTCGGCCCTGGAAGTCGAGCAGGAGGTGACCGACCCCATGGAGGAGGCCGTGCAGAAACTCTCCCAGGTCAAAGAGGTTAGATCTCTGTCCAGGAACGGCCTGTCCATCATATTTGTGGACCTCAAGGATCAGTATGTCCATGACCAGATCCCCCAGGTGTGGGATGAACTGCGTAAAAAGGTGAGGGACGCTCAGGTGCTGCTTCCCCCAGGCGCCGGCCCCTCCCGGGTCAATGATGATTTCGGGGATGAATACGGTGTGTTCTTTGCCATCCATGGCAGCGGGTTCAGCTTTCGTGAACTCAAGGACTATGCCGATCTGTTGAAGCGTGAACTGCTCCTGGTTGAAAATGTGGCCAGTGTTGAACTCTGGGGAGAGCAGCAGGAGGTGATCACACTGGAGATGTCCAGAAGCCGCATGTCCCAGCTCGGGATCTCCATGACACAGATCATCGGCACCCTGAACAACCAGAACCAGGTGATCGGTGCCGGATCGGTGGATATCGGGAACGATTATGTCCGCATCTCACCCACCGGAAACATCATGGATGTGGAAGACCTGGGAGAACTGCTCATCCAGAGTGATCAGCAGGGGAACGTGATCTATCTTAAGGATGTGGTCACCATCCGCCGCGGGTATCAGGATCCTCCCTCGTGGCTGATGCATTATAACGGACAGCCGGCCATCGGACTGGGGATCTCCATTGTGGATGACGGCAATGTGGTTGAAATGGGAAAATCGGTTAAAAAGAGGATGGCAGAACTCCAGTCAGAAATGCCCGTGGGCATGGAGATCGGAACCATTGCCTTTCAATCCGATACCGTCTCTGAATCCGTGGATGCATTTATCATCAACCTGGTCGAAGCGGTGATCATTGTGATCCTGGTGCTGTGCCTGACCATGGGGATTTCCAGCGGTCTGCTCATGGGTGCGATCCTGCTCCTGACCATCTTCGGAACATTTATTTTCATGCAGGTCATGGGCGTGAGTTTTCAGTTGATCTCTCTGGGTGCCCTGATCCTTGCCCTGGGAATGCTGGTGGATAATGCCATCGTGGTGACCGAAGGGATACTGATTAAAAGCACCCGGGGCATGGATAAGACCCGGGCAGCCATGGAAACCGTCAAACAGACCGCCTGGCCCCTGTTCGGCGCCACACTTGTCGCTATCCTGGCCTTTGCCGCCATCGGGACCTCCCAGGATTCCACGGGAGAATTCCTCAACAGTCTCTTTCTGGTCATGACCATCTCTCTCGGGTTAAGCTGGGTATTGGCCATCACCATCACCCCGTTGTTCTGTATCCGGTTTCTGCCTGACCCGAAACCAGACACCCAAAAGGAGAGCAACGATCCATATGCCGGACTGTTTTACAGGGCATACCGGACATTTTTGAATGCCTGCCTGAACAATAAAGTGATCACCATTGGCCTGCTCCTGGCAGCACTGGCTGCAGCGATTTACGGATTCTCCTTTGTTGAAAACTCCTTCTTTCCCAAATCCAGGCGTCCCCAGTTCCTGGTCGACCTGACCCGGCCGGAAGGCACCCGTATCCAGCAGGTCAGAAAAGACCTGGCCGCCATAGAACAACACCTGGCCGGTATGCCGGACGTCACGGCCACCACCTCTTTCTGCGGCCAGGGCGCGCTGCGTTTCCTGCTGACCTATGAACCTGAAATGCCGAATCCTGCATACGGCCAGGTCCTGGTCACCGTGGATGACTACCGGAAAATCGATGCCCTGATCCCTGAGGTCAGGAAATACCTGGTCAAGCACTATCCGGATTCAGATATCAAACTGGCCAAATTTGCCCTGGGACCGGGCGGCGGTGCCAAGATAGAGGCCCGGTTCTCCGGACCCGATATCCGTGTCCTCAGGAACCTGGCCCTCCAGGCCAGGACCATGATGGCCGATGACGTCAACGCCACAGAGATCAAGGATGACTACCGCCAGCCGGTCATGGTGATGCGGCCCCGGGTCAAGGAAGCGGATGCCCGGCGGCTGGGTATCACCCGGCAGGTGATTGCCGATACCCTGGCCATGAATTACTCGGGGAAAACCATCGGGGTGTTCAGGGAGGACAATACACTGATCCCCATGCAGATCCGGGCGCCAATGGAAGAAAGGGCCCGGGTGGATGAGATCGACAACCTGGTGGTGTTCAGCCCGGTAACCGGCGCAGGCATCCCCATGAAACAGATCGTTTCGGCCATTGAACCTGTCTGGGAGGATCCCATTATCCACCGCAGGGACCGGAAACGGACCATCACGGCCCAGTGTAATCCCATGGCCGGTAATGCCAGTGTGCTGTTCAACCGGCTCAGGCCGCAGATCGAATCCATAGAACTGCCCCCGGGATATTCACTGGAGTGGGGGGGAGAGTATAAGAACTCCAATGATGCCAACGCATCCCTGTTCCGGCTGATCCCGTTCTTCTTCCTGGCCATGGTGCTGATCGTTCTGTTCCTGTTCAACGCCCTTCGGCAGACACTGATCATCTACCTTTGCCTGCCCCTGTCGGTCATCGGTGTGACCAGCGGCCTCCTGATATCGGGAGAACCCTTCGGTTTCATGTGCCTGCTGGGCTTTATCGGCCTGTCCGGTATGCTTATCAAAAACGCACTGGTACTTATCGATCAGATCGATCTTGAAATCCGGGAGGGCAAATCCCCGTTCCAGGCGGTGCTGGATTCATCTGTCAGCCGTCTGAGACCTGTGATGATGGCGGCCGTCACCACCGTGATGGGGATGCTGCCCCTGATGACCGACCCCTTTTACGTGGGCATGAGCATTACGATCATCTCAGGATTGAGTTTCGGGACCATCCTGACCCTGATCATTGTACCGGTGCTCTATGCCTCCATGTTCAGGATCAAACCCGGGCACTCTGGTTGAGAAACTCACGTATGGCGTCCAGCCCGTCAGTGATGCCCCGGCGGCCAAAACCGATCCGGAACCGGTCTGCTGGGGTATCCATCAATTCCGAGCGGTAGATGGAAGAGGGAAGCAGCAGGACACCATGATCATTCACCAGCTTTTGGCAGAAATTTTCGACGCCGTCTTTGCCCAGGTACCTGGGGAAGGCAATGCATCCGCCATCGGGACGGGACCACTCGAACAGGGATGGAAATTCGCTGAAAAACTGCTCCAGTGCATCAAGGTTCTCACCCAGCAGGGCACGGTTGCGGTCCAAAATCCTGTCCCGGTTCCGCAGTGCAATCACGGAAAGGCGTTCACTGGGCGCGGCGTTGCAGATGGTCAGAAAGTGTTTATACCGCTCCATTTGAAGCAGGATTTCACGGTCCCGGCCGGCGATCCACCCCAGCCTCAAACCGGGGAGACCGTAAGCTTTTGACATGACATTGAGAGAGAATCCTTTCTCATACAGGTCCGCAACCTGGGGCAGTCGTTTGCGCTCATCCAGCTCCAGCAGACGGTAAACCTCATCGCTGAAAAGATACAGCCCGTGATGCCGGCACAAGCGCACCAGCGCCTCCAGGTCATCCGCCGGCATGAGCGCGCCGGTCGGATTGTTGGGCACATTAATGGATACCAGCCGGGTGTTCGGCCGTATCGCACGGGCAATATCATCGATATCCAGTCGCCAGTTATCCTCTGCCCGCAACGGAACACCGGTCACCTCACAGATATCCAGGGGTACGGTTTCCGCGGCCTGGTAATTGGGAACGGCCACAATGGCATGATCACTCCGGGTCAGCAGAACCCTCATGGCCGTATAGATTCCCTCTTCTGCACCTGCAAAACAGAGAATGTGCTCATCTTTTAACGTATCATAAGTCCCGGCAATGGTTTCCCTCAGATCCGGGGCGCCCCAGGTTTCGGTATATCCCAGCCATTGATCTTCAAATGCCTGGCGTTCCCCGGGCGTAGCCATGGCCAGCAGATCCCTGATGGTCATGCTTTCAACATCCGAGGCGGTCATGTGATGCCGGGCCGTAAACTCCCACTTTGAAAAATGTATTTCCAGTTCAAAATTCCGCATGTCTGATCCCCTTTTATGGTTCAACCTGACCCGCAAAATAGGCGATCCCAACCCTAAAGTAAAATTAATTATTTTAATAAAATATTAGAAAATATAATTAGACTGACCAGCGCCATCTCCAGGACGATACGGCCATTGCCTTGTCAACCCTCTCACTTTCTGATAATACTTTGACAGTCGGTGTTAATCATTTCACTGAATTAAACAGGATCCCCAAGATGCCGCGCCTTAAACCAACAAAACTTCAGGTATTACTGGTCATCCTCCTCCTATATGGCACCCACCCGATTTATGCCAAAGAAACGGCTGTCCCGGCCAATCTCAGCAACACAAGCTTCGGCCTGGTTGATACCGTTCGTTTTTACATTGATTACGGAGGGGCAGATACAAGGCTGTTTGAAGGCATCGCTCTTAAAGAAAGTGATTCAGGCAATTCCTATATTCTGCAGACGCTGGGGGATGATCCGCACCTGAACACTTTCAGAAAACGCCTGACCAATAATGTGGATGAAACGATTTACTTCCGGTTACATGTTACTGGCGACCCGGTTATCACTCAATCATATCTTGAGTCGGATCTGTTTGGTTTTACAACTGAAAATCCCGACTTTTCAGGCAGTCACATGTTCAATATCACGTTCCACCTGATCGATCTGGATATCGATCTGATTTTTTACTGGGTCGGTTTTCCACTCATGTACAGTGATATCTCTCTCCAGGGTGAAATCATTTTTAATATCCGGCCCCCGAGCATCCACCACATCATCCTGCCTGTTCTGACTGACGAATAAAAAATTCCCGGTTGCAACGCTGTACCGGCATCGTTCACAAACCAGGACCAGACCGTTAAAAGACCAGGTCTGCAACGTCCCGGATTGCAACGCCCCTGTCCTGCATATCCGCCAGAGCCGCTTCAGTGGTTTCCGGCGCAACCCCCCGGCACAGATCCTGGAGCAGTACTACCCGGAATCCGGACTGCAGCGCATCCAGAGCTGTCGCCTTGACACAGTAATCCGTGGCCAGGCCATATATGATCAGATCTGTAATGCCCTGCTGACTCAGGATATGGGCAAGCCCGGTATCCCCTCCGCCGTCATCGAAAAACCCGGAGTAAGAATCGTACCGGGAATCATTTCCCTTGGGAACAATGGCCTCAAATAACGCGTCATCCACCAGCACCTCTGCACCAGGGGTATTCTCAACGCAATGCGGCGGCCACATCACCTGGGAGCGCCCGTCAATATCCACGACATCCATCACGGCAACCCCGTCATGGTTGGTAAAAAAGGACACGTGATCCGCGGGGTGACAGTCCTGCGTGGCAAACAGTTTCAACCCGTTTTCTTTCAAAAACCGGGTGGCATCAATGACCTGATCCAGATAGGCCTGGTCGGTTCCGGCAACCGCAAGGCTGCCTGACTTGACTTGAGTAAAATCACCTTGAACATCAACAACGACCACTGCGGTTGTTCCAGTTTTAATTTTCATGAAAGATCCTCATATTGACCTGTGTTTTCAAAAAATCAGGCCCTATTTTAACGTTCCCCTCCATGTTCATTCAAGAGATAAAACCGCATGGCAGTGAATATTCCGGGTTATTTTTTTCAGACCCCTTGATTTTCCCCGGATATCATCCATTATAGGGAGTAACTGATAATGACCAGAGGAGCACCTTTCTTTATGATCCAAAGCATCCTGGACAATGACCTGTATAAGTTTTCCATGCAGCAGGCTGTGCACACCCTTTACCCCAGGGCCGAGGTTCAGTATACCTTTATCAATCGCAGCAACACCCGGTTCCCCAGAGGGTTCGCAAACCTTGTCCAGACCGAGGTGCAGAATATGTCCGGGCTCAGGCTTCACCCGGAGCAGAAGACCTTTTTGAAGAAAAGATGCTATTTCTTAACCCCGGTGTACCTGGATTTTCTGGAAACCTACCAGTATGATCCTGCCGAGGTGTCCATCCACCAGGAGGGACACGATTTATCCCTTCACATCAAAGGCCCCTGGTACCGCACCATCCTGTGGGAGGTGCCGCTGATGGCCATCATCAGCGAAGCCTATTTCAAAGCCACCTCTCAGAACGGTGTATCTGTGGCGGAACGAAGGCGGACCAACCGTGAAAAGGCCCGCATACTGTCTGAAAACGGAGTGAAATTTGCAGATTTCGGCACCCGGAGGCGTTTTTCAGCGTCCAATCACGACCAGGTGATCCAGGACCTGCTGGATATTGAAAACCCGACCCTCATCGGGACCAGCAATGTTCATCTCGCACTCAAGTATAACCTGGTACCCATCGGTACCCTGGCCCATGAGTGGTTCATGTTTCATTCGGTGCTTCACGGCTATCAGATGGCCAACCCTGCAGCACAGGACGCCTGGGTCAGGGTGTTCCACGGAGACCTGGGCATTGCATTGACCGATACCTATACCACGGATGTCTTTCTCTCCACCTTTGATACCTTTTATGCCAAACTGTTTGACGGGGTCCGCCAGGATTCGGGAGATCCCATCGAGTTCACGGACAAGCTGGTGGCACATTACAGGGAGCGGCATATCGACCCCAAATCAAAGACCATTGTTTTTTCAGACGGCCTGAACGTAGACAAAGCAGTCAGAATCCATGAGTACTGTCAGGGAAAGGTGAGGGATGCCTATGGTATAGGCACCAACCTGACCAATGATGTGGGCGTATCACCGCTGAATATGGTAATCAAGCTTACCCGCTGCCGCCCGGCAACAGACAAACCCTGGCGGCACACGGTCAAACTCTCTGATGACCAAGGAAAACACACGGGTGATCCCAAAGAACTCGAAAACTGCATGAACCTGTTCTACATCAAAAAGTTGCCCGGATAAACCCCATGGACAGAAACAGAACCCAGACCATCCGGCAGGAAATGATTTCACACCTTGAACAAGCACCCCTTACGGTTCGGGATATCTCCCAGGCGGTCAGCATCATGGAAAAGGATGTCTTTCACCACCTGGCCTTTATCGAGAAAAGCCTGCGCCATCAACAAAAAAAACTGAGGGTGGAGCCCTACCAGTGTCTCAAATGCGGGTTTGTGTTCAAGGAGAGAAAAACCTTTAAACGGCCCGGCAAGTGCCCGAAATGCAGGGAAGGCCGAATTGCATCGGCACTGTTCAGGATCGAACCGGTCTGATGAACATTTTCAGGGAATCCATACCCAGGACCATCATACTCACGGTCTGTGCGGGTATCATGCCCCAACTGTTCTTTAAGAACGGGTTTTTACTCTCCTACTTTCTCACCATGGGCCTGGAAAGCTCTGATGTGCTGATCATTCTCTCCCTGCCCTCTTTGTTCATGCTGTTTTTATCCGTACCCTTTGCCTATTTTGCTGACCGGCACGGAATAAAACGGATTGGTGTGCTGGGAATTTTCCTGACCGTATCGGGTTTCTTGCTGCTGATTCTTGCCGCCTTTTTTAACTCCCCGGCTGCATCCCATTTCATCCTCTCCGGCATCATTCTGTTCAGTATCGGTGTCTCCTCCCTGCTCTCAGGCTGGTTCGGACTGTTAAGCCCCCTGGTACCGGAAGCAGAGCGGGGCAAATTTTTCGGTACATTGCGTGTCACGTGGCAGGTGTATGCCATCGGGTGCTCTTACGCGATTACCCGGATCCTGGAGCAGAACACCACGCTGACCACCTACCAGTTCCTGCTGCTGTTTTTTACCATCCTTCTCATATGCCAGGTTTTCCTGTACCTGAAAATCCCCGAGGTTGAGAAGAACAGGACCCGTGGAGAATCCATGAGAAATATCCTGGCAAAGGTCCCGGATATTCAGGGATATATGCCCTTTTGCGCCTACTGTTTTTTACTGATGCTGGCCACGGGGTCATGGCCGGTAACCCTGGGACTTCTTGAAAAAAATGTCCTGTCGTTTTCCGATGACGCCATTGTTCACATGGGCACCATGCTGTTTCTCGGGTCAATCCTGGGGTTTTACGCGGGTGGCCGGCTCGTGGACCGGTTTGGCACCAAAATCGTTTTCCTGGTGGTTCACTTCTCCTATTTTGTCTTCCTGTTCCTGGTCATTCTCAGGGGGCTTGTTTCCTTTCCCATGACAACCTATTTCAGTATTCTGACCTTCTGCCTGGGATTGGTTCAAGCGGCTTCTTCAATCGCCCTCACCTCTGAAATGATGGCCCTGACCCCGCCATCCAACCGGTCGGTGATCACCTCCATCTGTAT
>QZLA01000199.1 GCA_004796375.1 Desulfobacteraceae bacterium | reverse complement strand
CTGCTACCCTATCGGTGACCGCCCAGGTCAAAAAAGAGGGACTCATAATCAATACAGCCGCACGGACCGCATCCACACCTGCGGACACCAATGCAGCCAACGACTCGGACAAAGCTGTACTGCGGGTTGGTACGATCTGCCTGCCGTGGCTGTTCCTGCTGCTGAATTAACTTGCAGGCTTGAACCTGTTACCGGGTGCCGGAATGGATGCTCAGCACCTGCTGGCATCTTTCTGGCACTCGGATTCCTTTTTCTTTTCAGCCAGGCGAAGTTCACGTCTCGCCCTGGCTTCGGTATTTCTCCGCATGTCTTCTTTGTTGACCAGCTTGAGCGGGGGCACCTGGACCGGGCGATGATCATCCCCCAGGGCCACAAATGTGAGATAGGCTGATGCCAGGTGCGTAATTTTTCCGCTCAAGAGGTCTTCGGTTTCTACCCGGGCGCCCACTTCCATGGAGGTGGTACCCGTATAGTTGATTCCGGCCTTGACCGTAACCAGGTTGCCAATAAAGCAGGGCTTGTGGAAATCCAGACGGTCGATGGAGGCGGTGACACAGACCTTCCGGGTGTGACGGACAGCGGCCACACCTGCAGCATTGTCGATCTCTTTCATGATGACCCCGCCGTGGACAATGCCGGCGGGATTGGCATCCTCGGGCAGCATGATCCTGGATATAATCACGGTGGAATCCTGGGTTGATTTTTCTTTATTCATGTCTTTGCCTTTCACATTCAATCACTTAACAGGGATCATATCAAACAGTATCCATACCGGATTGAGCGGGAATCTTCCCCTGGTTGAACCAGTGACGTGCGATATAGATAAACGGGGTATCTGCGGCACCAACGACCCATTTGAGCAGATAGGTGGTCCAGAAAATTTCCACCAGTGTTCCCAACGGGAAAACGCCTGCAAACGCCAGGAGGGTAAACACGGTGGAGTCGATAAACTGGCTGACCATGGTGGAGGCATTGTTCCGCAGCCACAAAAAGCCCTGGGACGGGAACCGGCTGCGCCAGAAATCGTAAGCCCACACATCATGGGTCTGAGACAGCAGGTATGCAATCAGACTTGCACCGGCGATTCTCGGCATGAACCCAAAAATGGTTGCAAGGCTTTCCTGGGCAAAGTCGTCCGGTGCCGGTGTAAACACCAGTGCCAGGTTCATGAGTGCTGTCATGGCCACCAGGGAGAACAGTCCGATAAATACGGCTTTTCTGGCCTCCTTCTTCCCATATAACTCGGAGAGGATATCGGTCACCAGAAAAGAGGATGCATAAACAATATTACCGAGTGTCGCGGTAATGCCGAACAGCTCCACCAGTTTGACCACCTGGATATTGGCGACCACCGCAGCAAGGGGGACCCATGCATAGAGCCCCATACGGCCAAACAGTCTGAAAGAGATAAGGATAAAGACGAAATTGAGGGCCAGCATGGCCAGCCAGGCGAGTTCGTTCACAAAGAACCTCCAGTTTTGTTAAGGCGGGTAGCTGTGACCGCCACGGTTTACATTACGGTTGCCCCCATGACCAGCCAGGATGCAACAGGCCGAATTAATTAACAGCTTTACCTGAAAAAATCAAGACTTATTGACGACTCAACCCATTGCGGCCAAAGAATTTATCCGGCATATTCACCCAAAAATTCTGGTGGATCGGGTCTACCGTAATATGGTATAGTTGGTCACTGTCAACATTGCGTCAATACTCAAGAGGCCGGGCTTTGCGAAACACTGAAACAGTTGCGATCCTATTTGCAGACATTGCTAAAAGTACCCCGTTATATGAACTGCTTGGTGATGCCAGGGCCCAGAGCCAGATTACCCGGTGGCTGTCTGCCCTGGAAGATATCACCGAGAGATTCAAGGGCAAAGTGATCAAAAGTATCGGTGATGAAGTATTGTGCACATTCCCGAATACCCATCTTGCTGTTAACGCCGGCATCGCCATGCACCAGGTGCTGGATTTGATGCCGGTTGAGGAGATCGCCGAAGCAGGCTCTCCCAACCTTTATGTCGGCATACACTTTGGCCGGATCATCAAGGAGGGGCATGACATTTTTGGGGACAGCGTCAATGTGGCTTCCCGGACGGTAGCACTGGCCCAGCAAAGGCAGATCCTGGTGACGGAACAGGCGGCGCTGCAGCTCGGACCGGATGCTGTACCCCACATAAAAATGGTGGATACCGTCATCATGAAAGGCAAGCAGGAGAAGATCAGGATCCATGAATATATCTGGGAACAGATTGACCTGACCATGATGGTGAACCAGAGCACAGAGACCACCGCTTCAACCCGGCGGCTTGAACTGGTCACTGCACACGGGGCCGTCGTTGTCGACCAGAACCACCCATGCGCCACCATCGGCCGGCAGAGCCACAATGATGTGGTGATCAGCAATCAACTGGTATCCCGATCCCATGCCCGGGTCGAATATCGCTGGGGCAGATTCATCCTCACAGACCTGAGTTCCAACGGGACATATTTGCTTCAGGATGAAACCGACCCCCGCTTCATTAAACGGGACGAGGTGACACTCAGAGGCAGCGGCCAAATTTGTGTCGGCGGTAAAAAGGACACCCTTCCTGAATGTTCCATCCGGTTCTTACTGACATCATCTTAAATTCAACGCTTCTTAAAAAAATAAGTCATTTCTAACTTTATATTTATTCCTTGACTTTCTTTGACGATGCATTATTTTACAGTTAACTCAGAATAAAGCATTCACTATCAATGAGTTATAAATGAGGAGGTCATCATGAAACAATCATCCTGCACACCGCAAAGATTATCCAAGTTTGCCATGGGCGCGCTGTTGGTTGCCGCCGCCCTGGCCTTGACTGTTATAAGTGTCACCTTTTTACCTGTCATTGGATTCGCCCTGGTTATTCCAGTGGGAATCCTGGCATTTTATGTCTTTAAAATCAAACTCAATGACCAGTGTGAGCTGGATCTGTCATGAGTATTTGATTCTCCACCCCATCCCCGGCCGGTCAGCACTTTTACTGACCGGCTTTTTTTTTGTCTACTATAAATCGATCCGTTTTATCGTTAACCATTCTCACCATTTCTGATATGAATACCTGTAAAAGGTATCTATTATCACCTGACTCGATGAAAAGGAACCTGCCCATGGATCGACCCAAAGTCTCAATCTTCAAGTACCAACGACATACCGGATCAGTAAGAAAAGCAGTGGCAGCTGCCAATGCCCTGGCGCACCTGCCAAAGCATGCCAAAGTTGTGATTAAACCCAATATCGTGGTCTGGCTGGACGGCCCCTACCCCAAATGGGGTGTCGTCACCACCTCTGCTGTTGTTGAGGAAAGTGTCATCCTGCTCAAAGAACAGGGGATCAACGATATCACCATTGTTGAAGGCAGCCTCCAGATGACCCCGGGGTCAACCGGCATGGGTCAGCGGGCATTCAATGGACTGGGGTATCAAAAACTGAAAGACCGCTATGGTGTCAAGTTGGTGGACGTATGGGAAAGCGGCTTTGAAAAGGTGGATATCGGTGACGGCCTGCATTTAAAGGTCAACTCAGACCTTTTGGCGTCTGATTTCCTGCTCAATCTGCCGGTGCTTAAAACCCATGCCCAGGTCAAGGTGAGCCTGGGAATCAAAAACCTGAAGGGCTTTTTAAATGTCAGCTCGAGGAAAAAATGCCACAGTGCCGATCATGAGCAGGACCTTGAATTTATGATCTCCCGCCTGCCTGCCCTCCTTCCTCCGTCTGCCACCATCATCGACGGTATCTATACCATTGAGCGCGGCCCCTCCTTTGATGGCAAGCCCAGAAAAACAGATCTGGTGATAGCATCTGCCGATCCCCTGGCCGCTGATATGGTGGGCGGCGCCCTGCTGGGACATAATCCGGCCGAGATTCCATACCTTGTCAGGACAGCAGCAGACCGGGACATGGCAGCCGATCTGTCCCAATGTGACATCGTGGGAGAATCCCTTGAGGATCATGCGTCGTTTCATCATTTTACCTTTCCCTACAATGAGGACAACACCCTGCCGCTGACCATGGAAAAAATGGGGATCAAGGGGCTCAAGTTCCATAAATACGACTCAACCCTGTGCACCTATTGCTCGCCCCTGATCGGGATGCTCCTGACCCTGATCGGAATGTCCTACAAAGGAGATCCCTATGATAACGTGGAATTCCTGACCGGCAAGCGGCTGGTTCCATCTCCAGATATTAAAACCAGTATCCTGGTGGGCCAGTGCATGTGCGCCCGGAACAAAAATCATTCAGGGCCTCAGAAGATCGTGGAAATCCCGGGGTGCCCGCCGGACTCAAAGGCGGCGGCCCGGGCACTCAAAGAGCTTGGTATTGACATCGATCCCGCGTTCCTGACCAATTTTGAAATGGCCGGCGCCTTTTTCATGGAACGGTTTAAAAACAAACCGGAGTTTGATGAATCGTTTTACACCATTGAATAACACAGGCACACCCTGCCCCTTGAAAAGGATGAAAACCCATGACCCGATTTATCAGCACAAGAAACCTTAAATTTTTGCTCAAAGATGTATTCAACGCAGGCCTTTTGACATCATTCGACTATTTTTCCGACCACACGGAAAAGATGTTCGATATGGTGGTTGATGAAGCACATGCCGCGGCAAAACAGCTGATGTACCCGGTGCTCGAAGAGATGGACCGGCAGCAGTCCAGTCTGACCCAAGGCCAGGTGCATGTCCACAAGGCAGTGAAAAAAATCATGAAAGAGTTGGGTAAAGGCGGCTGGATTGCCGCCACTTTCCCAAAAGAGCATGGCGGAGATCAGCTACCGTTTACGGTCAAGGGCGCTGCCAGCTTTATTTTTGCCGCGGCCAACTATTCGGCCAGTGCCTACCCGGAATTAACCAGCGGCGCTGCAGAGCTGATCACCTCATTCGGCTCATCGACACTTGTCGACACCTATGTCCCCCCGATGCTTGACGGACACTGGCAGGGAACCATGGCGTTGACCGAACCCCAGGCCGGAAGTTCCCTGTCTGATATCACGACCACGGCGTTCAGGACAGACGAGGGATATTTCAACATCAAAGGGGTCAAGACCTTTATCTCGGCCGGGGACCACGATGGTGCGGACAACATCGTCCACCTGATGCTGGCCCGGATTGAAAACAGCCCTGCCGGTGCAAAGGGGATCTCCCTGTTTGTTGTTCCCAAGAAGCGGCCGAACGACAATGGTGCCCTGGTACCCAACGACATCACCGTATCCTCCATCTATCACAAGCTGGGATACCGTGGCACGCCTGCCGCAGAACTGTCCATGGGTGAAAAAGATGACTGCCGGGGATGGCTGGTCGGCGAGGAGAACAAGGGGCTGTCCATGATGTTCCAGATGATGAATGAGGCCCGGCTCCTTGTGGGCCTGGCGTCATGTGCCATTGCTTCGGCCGCTTACTATGCGGCCCTGGAATATACCCGGGACCGCCGCCAGGGGAGACCGCTGATGCAGAAAGAGCCCGGCACTCCCCAGATTCCCATCATCGAGCATGCTGATGTGAAACGGATGCTGCTTTTCCAGAAATCGGTTATTGAGGGTTCCTTGTCGCTCATCCTTCAATGCAGTCTCTATGCAGACCTGGCAAGGGTGTCGCAAGGAGAGGAAAAGGAAAAATATGAACTGCTCCTGGATCTGCTCACACCCGTGGCAAAAGCCTTTCCATCAGAATACGGGATCTTGTCGGTAAACACGGCCATCCAGTGTTTCGGCGGATACGGTTACTGTGAAGATTTTCCGGTTGAACAGTATCTTCGCGATGTCCGCATCCATGCCATCCATGAAGGTACCACCGGGATCCAGGGCATGGATCTTTTAGGCCGGAAACTGGTTATGAAGGAGGGCCGGGCCGCCCTGCTCTTTGTCCATGAGGTCACGCGGACCATTGAAAAGGCAAAGACAGTTAAGCCGTTGGATTTTTTTACCCGGGAACTTGGACATGCCATGGACCGCCTCCAGAAAGTGGCCGGGTTTTTAATCGAAACAGCCAGAAAACATGGGCCTGAGGTCTATCTTTCCGATGCCACCCTGTTTTTAGAATTTTTTGGTCTGATTGTGATTTCGTGGCAGTGGCTGAAACAGGGGATCGCAGTTCAAAAAGCTTTGGAAAAAGATCT
>QZLA01000272.1 GCA_004796375.1 Desulfobacteraceae bacterium | reverse complement strand
TTCCCTTGTCTGCCATGGACAAAACCACCACGGCCGATGCCGTGATCGGACTGACTCACACCGAGCCTTTGATCAGCGGAATTGACCAGTTCATCACCCAGGGCCGGTGGTTCAAACCCGGGGAAAGATACAGTGTCATCCTGCCCCGGGAGATCGCCCAAAGACTGGGTATCACCTCAGTGATCCCGGGGAAAACCCGGATCACCCTGTGGTCCATGCCCTTTACCGTGGCAGGTATTTTTTCGGCCAATTCCTTTGACCAGTTCAAGGATCTGGATGGCGAGCCTTTGACCCCGGTGATCTTTCCGGATGAGGTGCTGCAGCAGACCACTGAATCTGAGATGGAAGCCATGGAGTCGGGAGAGGATGTCAAGGCATTCCAGACCCGGTATACCCATATTCCCTTTGCACAGACCCTGATCATTCCCTATGACACCCTGCTGTCACTGGGCGGGAACCTCAAAAGTGTTGCACTCAAGTACAGGGATCAACACGCGTCCCAGAATAGGACCTTTGAGATGGTCGACCGGTTCGGGCTGTGGCTGTTCTCAGGGCAGCCCGATGGCGTGTTTCTTCACAATGCCAGTGACACCATGAATTACAGCGGACTGCCCAATATCATGATCCCTATTCTTATTTCCATATTCATCGTCCTGAATACCATGGTGGGATCGGTGTATGAACGAAAACGGGAGATCGGTGTATACACCTCCATCGGCATGGCACCGCCCCACGTTTCGATTATATTTATCGCCGAAGCCATATCCTACGCAGTCATCTCCGTGGTGTTGGGGTACCTCCTGGCCCAGACCGTGGCCAAGGTGTTTGCCGGCACACCGCTGCTGGCCGGAATCACGGTCAATTATTCCTCCATGGCCGGTGTATATTCCATGGCCATGGTCATGCTGGTGGTGATCCTCTCCTCTATTTATCCCTCACGGATTGCCGCAAGCATTGCCATTCCCGATGTGGATAAATCCTGGGAGATGAACCCGGCCAAAGGAAACACCCTGTCCGTTGAGCTTCCCTTTTTAATGAAACAAGAGGAGTTCTGCTCTGCCCTGGGATTCCTGTACCAATTTCTGGATTCCCACCAGGATGCCACCCACGGCCTGTTTTCAGTGGATGAGCTGAAAACGTCCCAACGGACCCCGGAACCGGTGATCGACACCCTCTCGTTCAACGCATGGCTGTCCCCTTTTGATCTGGGGGTGATGCAGTCGGTCACGGTTGCGGCAAAACCATCTGCCGATCAGGAGGGGTTCATGGAGCTTAAAATGGAGATCCAACGCAACTCAGGCGAGCACAACACCTGGTGGCGCATCAACCGGCGGTTTGTCAACCGGATCAGAAAACAGATGCTGATCTGGCGGTCCCTGGATATCGACAAGAAACGGGAGTGTATCCTGTTTTTTGAAGCACTGAATCAAGAGAATCATAAGGATACTGCCATTGCCGGATAAATCACCTGCTGCCATCCCCCTCCGGCCAAGGGCCTTTGCCCTTGCCATTATCTTTGCCGTGCTGATCTGCGCCATCACACCGTTCAACAACGTGTTCCGCCAGGCCACCCCCCTGGGTGGCGGCTATTTTCCCTTGGCCCCGTTTTTCATCTTTTTCTGGCTGGCGGTATTGTCCCTGCTGAGCAGCAAACTGTTCAAGCAATCGTTCCTGACCGGATCGGAACTGATCTTTTCCTGGGTGCTGATGGTCCTTGTCTCCGGGATCGCCTACACCGGATTTGCCCGGACCTTCTTTATCAACCTGACCGCCCCCTACTATTTTGCCAGCACCGGAAACAAGTGGCAGCAGATCCTGCAGCCCCTGCTTCCCGATGCCCTGTTTGTCAAAAATCCCCAGGCCATTGAACTCTTGTACAACGGTCTTGAAGGCGGCCGCGACATGGGATGGCTCCAGGTGGCCCTCCAGGTTCCCTGGCATGCCTGGGTGACCCCGTTCATCTCCTGGGGGATCTTCATGGTCGGTGCGTACTTTCTCATGCTCTGCCTGGTCAGCCTGGTTCACCGCCAGGCCATTAAAAACGAGCGTATGAATTTTCCCCTGCTGATTGTTCCCACCATGATCCAGAAGGCCATGGATCAGAACCGGCTCGGCAGTTTTTTCTCCAACCGGTTTTTAATCATCGGGCTGCTGTTTCCTGTCTGCCTTCACCTGCTCAACGGGCTGAACTTCTATTTCCCATCGGTTCCCCAGATCAACACCCTGGTGCTGGCCGGTGAATATTTCCCCAAGCACGGCATATTCGAGGGATTTGTCAAACTCAAACTCTATTATTACCCGGCATTTATCGGATTTGCATTCCTGGCATCCAAGCAGGTGTCCTTTTCATTCTGGTTTTTCTTTATCCTGGGCGGCCTGCTTACCGGAATCCTCAAAATCAGCGGATATTCCTTTCCGGCATCAGAGCTTGGCACCACATTCGGCCCCACACTGTCGAAGCCTGAAGAGACACAGATGATCGGTGCGTTTATCGTCTTCTTTGTTTTCCTGTTCTGGCTGGCCCGGTTTCACTTTAAAAACATCATCACCCATGCCTTTTTCCGGCACACACCCCGGGACAACGCTGAAGAGTTCAACATGGACATCATCTCATTCTGGGGTGCGGTTATCGGGTTTTTCATCGTTTTTGCCTGGTTTATTTTTCACGGGCTGTCCGTGTTGAATGCTGTTGCCGTGATTTTCTTTTTTTTCATGTTTATCATGGTCGCCACACGCGTGATCTGCCAGGGCGGCGTGACCTATTTCACCCTCACGGTGGCGCCGTTGGATGCCCTGAACACGCTTTTTGGTTTCAAACTGTTTTCAAGCCTGGGCATGCTGATTTCAGGCGTGACCCAGAAGGTACTCTTTGTGGACCTTCGGGAGGCCACTGCGCCCTCCATCCTCCATGCCCAAAAGGTGACCTACCGGCAGTCCGGCAAAAAAACCATCGTTGGAATCCTGTTTTTTACCATGATCCTGTGCCTGGGTGTGTCTGCCCTGGCCATGATCCTGCTGTGCTATAAATACGGCATCCGGGAACTGGGGCTGGATTGGGCCACACGGACGACCGTTTCGGTATACAACAACCTGATTCCGGCCATTTCCGGCAGCGGCCAGCAGGGAGATTCCATCCGCTTCTTTGCAATGATGGGTGCCGGGATTATGGCGGTACTGGCCATCTGTTACCACCGGTTTTACTGGTGGCCCCTGCACCCCATCGGGTATCTGATGCTGTACAGTTCCGCCATGAAGATTCTCTGGGTCAGCTTTTTCATCGGCTGGCTGTGCAATTCACTGTGTATGCGGTATGGCGGCATCAAGCTGTTTGAAAAGCTCAGGATGTTTTTTATCGGGTTGATTATCGGGGATTTCCTGATGGGAGGAATATGGGCGATCATCGGGTTATTTACCCGTTCTGCTTACCAGGTACTGCCGACGTGATATGATAAGGACAAAGAGACCACCCCATGTATGATGATAAAGAGCTGCAGGAATACAGAGATCTTCTGACCACACCGGACCGGTTTGAAGAGGGCTTCAACTGGAAGACCATTGTCGGTGCCGTGTTCATCGGTTTTCTGATGATGCCCGGCAGCATGTATCTGCAGCTGGTCATCGGCAGCGGCATCGGACCGGCCGCCCGGTGGGTCACCATCATCCTGTTTGCCGAGATTGCCAAACGGGCCTATTCCGATCTCAAGCAGCAGGAGATCTTCCTGTTGTACTATATGGCCGGTGCGGCCATGGCATCGCCGTTCCAGGGCCTGTTATGGAACCAGTACCTGGTTCAGTCCGACGCCGCCCGCATGCTGGGACTCACTGAATACATCCCCTTGTGGATCGCACCCCAGCCGGAATCTGCCTCCATTATTGAACGGACCTTTTTCCACCGGGACTGGCTGATTCCCATCCTCTTGCTGGTGGGTTCCCAGATCATCCAGAGAATCGATCAGTTCGGACTGGGTTATGCCCTGTACCGCATCACCTCTGATGTGGAAAAGCTTCCCTTTCCCATGGCACCGGTCGGCGCGCTGGGCACCATGGCGCTGGCAGAATCCCAGGAGGAAAAACAGAAGGGATGGAAATGGCGGGTATTTTCCATCGGCGGTATGATCGGGCTGCTCTTTGGCGGGGTATACATCCTGATCCCGTCGGTGTCGGGACTGATCTTCACGGAACCGATCCGCCTGATCCCCATTCCCTGGGTGGAACTGACCCGGCACACCGAAGGCATCCTGCCGGCGGTGGCAACCGGTATCCAGCTGGATCTTGGGCTGGTCTTTATCGGCATGGTCCTTCCCTTCTGGGCAGTGATCGGCGGGGTGATCGGATTGATTATCACCATGATAGCCAACCCGCTGTTATACAAGCAGGGCCTGCTGACGCGTTGGCACCCGGGCATGGGTACCGTTGAAACGGTGTTTGCCAATAATTTTGATTTTTACATGAGCTTTGGTATCGGCCTGGGCCTGTCCATCGGCCTGATCGGGGTATGGCAGGTGATCCGTTCCTTCTCCCATGACAAATACCGGGCTAGGGGAAGCCTGAAGGACCTGTTCAATCCGCCCACCGGACGCGGGGATTTTGACTTCAGGATTGCCATCGGCATCTACTTTTTCTCCACCATCTCCTATGTATTGCTCTGTATGGTCCTGGTTCCGAGTTTTCCCTGGATTTTCTTTTTGCTTTACGGATTTGTCTACACCCCGGTCATTTCATATATCACCGCCCGGATGGAGGGGATTGCAGGACAGTTTGTGAGCCTGCCCCTGGTGAGGGAAACCAGCTTTATCGCAGGGGCCAAGTATTTTGGTTATCACGGTATTGAGATCTGGTATGCACCCATTCCCATCCATAATTACGGAGAGGCGACCGTTAACTTCCGCCAGATCGAACTGACCGGCACCAGCCTTAAAGGCATCATCAAAGCTGAATTTGTGGTGTTTCCCATTGTGATGATTGCAAGTCTTTTGTTCTCACAGTTTATCTGGCGCCTGGCGCCCATCCCCTCGGCATCCTATCCCTATGCCCAGGAATTGTGGCACCTTCAGGCGCTGAACACCCTGTTGATGCAAACCTCCACCCTGGAAGGGAATTCCCTGTTCTACCAGGCATTGAGCGGCACAACGGTCCTGACCGGCATCGGGTTCGGCCTGGTGACCTATTCGGTACTCAGCCTGATGGGCCTGCCCGTGCTCCTGGTGTACGGTATTGTCCGCGGGCTGGGGCAGAGTACGCCCCACGGCATCATTCTCGAACTCGTCGGTGCACTTTTGGGGCGGTATTATTTCCTGAAAAAATACGGCAAGCAATGGCGGCAGTATGCACCGGTTCTCCTGGCAGGTTTTTCCTGCGGCATGGGGCTGACCGGTATGTTTGCCATGGGACTGACCCTGATTCTGAAATCGCTTTCCCGGATGGCGTTTTGATTTTTTAACCCCGCTCCCGGTTTATTCTGCCCCTGATTTGTGTTAACATGATGAGCAATAACCCGTGAATTGATCCTGTACAGGAGTATACAATGAAAAAAACATGGTTGCTTCTCTTATCGTTCGCCACCTTGTTCACTCTGGCGGCAAATCCCGCAGCAGCCGGTGCAAAAGTCCCCATGAACCTGGGCGGTTTTACCCTGGGGGCGGATATTCATGACTACAAGGACCGCATTGATCTTGATACTTGCCATGCCGTGCGCTACCAGGAGTATTTAAGTGAAGGCGTCATGAAACCATCACCCGGATTTAAGAGCGGCTTGATCTCTTTTGGACTGTGCGACAAGGTCCACAAAGTTGTCCGGATCAAACTCAAATTCTTGAACCCGTCAAAAAGATTCTTTAAGAAACTGTTGAAAAAGTATGAAAAACAGCTGGGCCCGCCTGATGAGTATAAGGGGGACCCGTTCCAGACCATGATCGCCTGGAAATGGTCCTTTGAATCAGACAGCGGACAGCGGGTCAGCCTGACACTGCAGCACAACCTGGCCGATACCGATGAAAAGATCGGAAATGCGGTCAAAATGACCCTTGTGGACCAGGTGGAGCGCGAAAAAGAGTGCTTTTATAAAAAACATCCCGAGAAAGTCTCTCCTTTGCCTGTAGATGAACTTAAAGGCAAAGCGATGTGGCAGATGTACGTCCCCTATTAGACGGCATTGATTCCCTGGCATGAACCCTTCTGATATATCGGCTGAGTCCGGATCGCGAAATCACCCAAAGCTTTCAAAAACACTGGCCTGGAACGGTGTGTTTCTCCAAGTACCTGAAGCGTGGGAAATCAGCGGGATCGAACGCAATCATATGATTGTCAGCCAGGAAGACCTGCCCAAAATCGAGCTGACCTGGATGCAGAAGCCTTCCCGTGCGCCACTCGAAAAGGTGGTGAAACGCTTTATTGCCGTATCCCAAAAGCAACTTGGCATTACCATTACCGAGCAGGCCGCCCGGGAAGGGACGCAATCCCCCCACCCCACGATGGACCTGTTCTTTTTTGAGTGGACAGACGGCAATCGAACCGGTAACGGGGTGTTGATCCATTGCAACCACTGTCACCGGTTGACCATCCTGCGCATCTATTCCAGGGTGAACTGGATCAGCCCCTCTCTTTATTCATCTATTTTAGATTCTTTTAGGGACCATTTTGAGTCAGAGGAGACCCGATGGTCTGTTTTCGGGTTAAAACTGTCTCTTCCCGAATCCATGGACCTGAAATCCTTTGCATTTAATCCAGGATACTTCCGGCTGGATTTCACACAGCAAAAAAGCCGGATCACCCTCTACAGCTGGGGACCGGCCACCTTTCTGCTTTCCGGAGAATCCCTTGAAAGCTTTGTCAGAAAGCATATCCAGTTGCCTGACCATGGGCTATTAAAACCCATGGACTCGGATTTTCCTGAACTGTTTTGGGAATTTCATCCACCGCTTCTACCGGGTCACTCCCTGCCCTTTAAACTGAACCGGCCTGACCGTCTGACCCTTTGCCGGGTCACCCATGATAAACCTGCCAACCGGATCCTGGGCATCCTGATCGAAGCACCAGGCCCCTTGGCCCATGATCTGCTTAAACAGGTGAACGTTGACATCTCAGCACGGACATAAGAACCTGAAGAAGAACAAGGCCTTGCTTTTCATTCCGCAGAAAAACCGGAATATCCATGAGGAATCCCTTGATAACGGGGACCTGATCCTGGTGTACCAGGCCATGTACCGCCCGCTTTTCCTCAGGATCAAATCCATTTTCAATCCCAAAGGG
>QZLA01000219.1 GCA_004796375.1 Desulfobacteraceae bacterium | reverse complement strand
TTTTCCCTGCCGCCCATGATCAGGATCACATTGGTTTCAAAGCACTGGATGGCACGGATGACGGCATCGGGGTTGGTCGCTTTGGAATCGTTATAGTACTCGACCTCATTGATGGTGGCCACATATTCCATCCGGTGGGCCATGGGGGTAAATTCCCGGATCACCTGCTGGATGCCGGAAACTGTGGCGCCTGCTGAAAGTGCTGCCAGGGCCGCGGCTGCCAGGTTCTCACGGTTATGGCTGCCGCGCAGGCCCGAGCCGGTCAGGTCAAAGGTGAATGTTTGACCGTTTAATCGGGTGCAAAGGGTTTTCCGGTCGAACCATGCGCCGTTGTCTTGTGTTACAGCAGGATCGATGGGAAAGCAGAGTGTCTGGGTTGCTTCCAGCTCCACGCCGCTGTCCGGCACTGGAATGTGTGAGTTGAAAATGGCGGTGTGGGAGGCCTTTTGATTTTTGAAGATGGACCACTTGGATTCCGCATAGTCGGCAAACGTGGGATACCGATCCATATGATCCGGTGCAATATTGAGCAGGACAGCGATCTCAGGCGTGAACGCGTGCGAGATATCCAGTTGAAAACTGGAGATTTCCAGGACCATGACCTCGTACCCGGTACCTGACATCAGGGCCTCCACCATGGGAGTACCGATATTGCCGCCGGTAAAGACTGATTTGCCCGAAGCTTCGAGCATCCTGCCGATCAGGCTGGTCGTGGTGGTTTTGCCGTTGGTGCCGGTGACCGCCACCACAGGCGTGGTGTTGTGGGCGGAAAAGATATCCAACTCGCCGCTCACGGGCACATGATTCTGTCGGGCCGCTTTTACATAGGAGATCTGCGGCGGGATACCCGGGCTCATGTAGATGTTTTCGGCCCGGTTGAACACCTCTTGATCATGGAACCCGATCTGGGTATGGATTCCCTTACTGTTGAGCTCAGACTCAACATGGGACAGATCCGGATTCAGGTCCGTTGCCACCACATGGCGTCCCAGGTGGTTGAGAAAACAGGCCATGGCCCGGCCTGATTTTCCCAGGCCGACCACCAGGTCATATGTCTCAAAGGGTGTGTTCACGTTTTGTTATTAGCCTCTTACCTTATCTTGAGTGTACTCAATGAAATCAATGCCAAAGTGATGGCAATGATCCAGAACCGTATGATCACCTTGGACTCATGCCATCCTTTGAGTTCAAAGTGATGGTGCAGCGGCGCCATCCTGAATACCCGCTTGCCCTTGGAAATCTTGAAATAGGTAACCTGAATAATCACGGACAGGGCCTCGATGACAAAAAGCCCGCCCACCATGACCAGGAGAATCTCCTGCTTGGTGACCACGGCAATGGTGCCAAGGATACCGCCCAGGGGGATGGAGCCTGAATCCCCCATGAAGATCTGGGCCGGATGGGCGTTGAACCATAGAAATCCCAGGCCTGCACCGGCAATGGCCCCGCAGATCACTGAAATCTCACCACTGGATGCAATGTGCCGAAGCTGCAGGTACTCTGAAAATGATGAGTGACCCGCCACATAGGCAAAAAACATATAGGTGACCGATGCAATGATGATGGGGCCGATGGCCAGCCCGTCCAGCCCGTCGGTCAGGTTAACCGCGTTGGAGGTCCCCACGATCACCAGGGTGGCAAAGGGGATATACCAGATCCCCAGATCCGGTGTGACATTTTTAAAGAACGGGATGGTCAGCTTTGAACTGAAGTCCGGGCAGTGATAGATCAGGTAGCTGATGAGCAGTCCGAAAAGGATCTGGATGGTAAACTTGCCCCGGGCTGTGAACCCCATATTCCGTTTCTTGATCTGCATCAGGTAGTCGTCGATGAAGCCGATGCTGCCGAACAGCAGAAGAGACAGCATCAGGATGTTGACATAATGGTTTGAAAAATTCCCCCAGAGCAGCGTGGACATGAAAATGGAAAACAGGATCAGGATACCGCCCATGGTAGGAGTACCCTGTTTGCCCATGTGGGTCTGGGGGCCGTCATGCTGGATAATCTGGCCGATCTGCATCTTGGAAAGGCTGCGGATCACAAAGGGGCCTAAAATAAAACAGATCAAAAAGGCCGTCAGGCTGCCGTATATGGTTCTGAAGGTGATATAGCGGAACAGGTTGAATACCGTGATGTCGCCATGCAGCGGGTATAAAAAATGGTAAAGCATGTTAAGCAGTTATTTCCTTTATATGGTGTTTAAGTGCTTGGATTACCTCTTCCATGGCCATCCCCCTGGAACCTTTCACCAGTATCCAGACCTTGGGGTGATGGGTGTTGACCCTTTGGATCAGATCGTTTGCTATATCTTTTTTACTGCCGACAAATATGGCTTCAGGTGCCAGACCGGCTGATACGGCGCCGTTGCGAACATCCGGTGCATGGTTGCCAAATAGATAGAGCCGCGAGGGCCGTGTATCTGCAGCCACGGCTCCGACCTGTTCATGCAGGTCGGAAGCGTTTTGTCCCAGTTCGAGCATATCCCCGAGTGCGATAATGCAGTCGGATTGGCCGGACAGGGCCCGAAGGGTATTCAGCGCCTGGATCATGGAGGCCGGGCTGGCATTGTAGGTGTCGTCGATCAAGGTGATATCTGCGGACAGCCTCTGGATATCCATGCGGCCCTTGACCGGTAGAAAAGCGGCCAGGCCTTTCTTGATTGATTCCATTGACAGTCCGGCGGCGATCGCCAGTGAGGCGGCTGCCAGGGCATTGGTGATCATGAAGCGGGCCGGTGTGTTCAGGACCATTTGAGTGGGAGAAGTTGCCTGGGCGGATGCAGGTGCCGCGGACAGGTTGAATCCCAGGCCGGTTGAAACGTTTTTAATTTCGCTGGCAATAATATCGGCATCTTCCGAGGTACCAAAGGTCAATACAGCCCTGATCGCAGGTGTATTGCCGGCCAGCTGCGTTAAGAGACTGCAGAAATCGTCATCCCGGTTAATGATGGCAATGGCGCCGGGGGGCATGTGTTCGAAGATTTCAGCCTTTGCCCGTGCGACATTCTCAATGGTTCCCAACCCTTCAAGATGGGTCGGGGAGATGTTGGTGATCACTGCAATATCGGGTTGGGCGGTTCGGGACAACCGTCTCATCTCTCCGGGGTGGTTCATGCCCATCTCGATAATGGCAAACTCGTGCTGCCAGGACAGGCCCAGCAGGGTCAAGGGAACCCCGATTTCATTGTTCAGGTTCCCCTGGGTGGCCAGCACCAGTCCTTGGTTGGCAAAGATGTCCCGGGCCAGTTTTCGGGTCGTGGTTTTGCCGTTGGATCCGGTAATGCCCACGACCTTGACGCCGGCACGGTTGCGCTGGAAACGGGCAAGCCGTTGAAGTGCCAGGAGGGTGTCCCCGGTCTCGAACAGGATCAATTCCTGCGCGGTCAGGCGTTCCTGCTCCTCGGGGTTCAGTGCGGCCACGAAGCCCTCAGGCGCAATAAAACCTTGTATTCCCTGCTCAAGAAGCGGGAGGATGAAGCTGCTGCCGTCAAAGTTCGGTCCTTTAAGGGCGAGAAACAGGGCACCGGTTTCAATGGTCCTGGAATCGGTGTGGATGGTGTCAAAGGACACCTGGCCGGTCAGGGAGTCAAGGATGGGATCCATCTCCAGTGCCAGCTTAAGATCCCTTGTACTGAACGCAATGGGCTTAGGGGCAGGGGCGTTCTTGAAGTTCTCAAGGGCCTGCTCAAGCACCTCTTTGTCGTCAAAATGGATGGTGCCGGTATTGGTAATCTGGTAGGTCTCGTGACCTTTACCGGCAGCAATGATGATATCCCGGGGCGAAGAGATCAGGACAGCGGTTTCCAGGGCTGTTTTTCGGTCCGGTTCCACAATGAATCGGCATGTTGAATCGTTTTGGGGAACGTTGGTATAGGTTCTGTTGCCATAGGGGGTGCAGGAAACGCCCCCAAGGATATCAGTAATGATTCTGTCAGGATTTTCCGTTCTGGGGTTATCCGAAGTGACAAGGATGATGTCACTGTATTTCTGTGCAGCTTCGCCCATGAGGGGGCGCTTTTTTCTGTCCCGGTCGCCGCCGCAGCCAAATACGGTAATCACTTTGCCGGGGGCACGGGTTTTGAGGGTTGCCAGTATCGATTCCAGGGCATCGGGTGTATGGGCATAGTCCACAAATACATACCGGTCGAGACTGTTGTCTATCTTTTCCAGCCGTCCGGGAATGATGGTGCACAATTCGATGCCCTGGATGATTTGGTCCGCCGGGACACCAACGGCATGGGCCGCTGCAGCGGCAGACAGGATGTTTTCAAGGTTGAAACGGCCGGTCAGGGCAGAACAGAGCGGAAAAGACCGGCCTTCGATGAGCAGCAGCCCTTCAAGCCCTGAGATGTCATCCGAGATTTGGTGGGCACAGACCCGTGTTTTCCTGTAGGTGGAGGTATCAATGGTGTTCAGTTCCAGCGCGCTTGCAATGTCGACGCCCCTGGGATCATCGGTATTGATCACTGCCGTATGGCCGCTTTTGGCCAGGTGCTCGGTAAAAAATCGTTTTTTGCACGCAAAGTATGATGCCATATCCGGATGGTAGTCCAGATGATCCTGGCTCAGGTTGGTGAATACGCCGACGTCAAACGTGCATCCGTCAACACGGTGAAGGTCGACGCCGTGGGAGGATACCTCCATGATCACATGGGTGACTCCCGCGTCTTTCATCCGGGTCAGCGCCTGTTGAAGGTCAATGGCGTCCGGTGTGGTCACGGGATTGTCAAAGACCTTGCCGTTAAACCGGATGTTGACCGTGCCGATGACACCGGGATTATGGCCGGCGTGTTTGAGGATGCTTTCCAGAAGATAGGTGACCGTGGTCTTGCCATTGGTCCCGGTGACACCGATCATGACCATGTCCCTGGAGGGGTGCCCGTAAAATGCGGCTGACATGCAGGCCATGGCCCTGCGGGCGTTCGGTACCGTGAGCTGGGGGCCAGCGCCGGGAATTTCTTTTTGGACCACCGCAGCAGCGCATCCGTTTTCCACGGCCTGGTGGATAAAGTCGTGCCCGTCTGCTGAAAATCCGGGAATGGCAAAGAACAGGCCCCCGGGCGTGATGTCCTGGGCCCGGCTGCATACCGAGAGGATATCCGGGTCGGTTTCCGGTGCTGACAAGGGGGTCACCATGCTGCGGCATTCCTGGATCAGGTCGGATAGTTTCATAGACGATCCTCCCCTGTCTTCCGGTCTGTTTTAGGCTTGGATACGGATGCCACCATCTGTTTTGACTGAGTATCCGGTGGAATGCTCAGGTAGTTGAGCGATTCGGTCATGATGGATTTAAAGGCCGGGGCTGCCACCACACCGCCGTAGTAATTTTTCACCGGCTCGTCAACAATCACCAGTATGGCCAGTCTTGGGTCGGCCTGGGGGGCAAACCCGGTGAATACCGCCGTGTATTTGTCTTTGAGATACCCTTTTCCTGATTTTCCGGCCTTCTGTGCCGTACCGGTCTTTCCGCAGACGGAATACCCGGTGATGGCGGCTTTCTTACCCGTACCCTTGTCATCCACCACGGCACTCATCATGTGTTTGATCTTTTCAGCAGTGGCAGAGGAGATCACCCGCTTGACCGGAGTGGGACTGAAAATCCTCACGGCTTCACCGGTGTTGGAGATGATTTTTCTGACCAGCATCGGTTTCATAATGACACCGTCGTTGGCAATGGCAGAAACAGCCGTGACCATCTGTATGGCTGAACCGGAGATACCCTGTCCGAATGCGATGGCGCCGGCATCAATTTTTGACCATTTCTTGTAAGGGATGAGGTTGCCCCGGGTTTCATAGGGGCACTCAATACCGGTTTTTCTTCCGAATCCAAAAGAGAACAGGGTGTCGTGAAGGGTTTTGGCACCCACGGTTTCAGATATTTTAACCGCACCGATATTGCTTGAATATTTAATCACCTGGCGTAGCGATAGCCACCCATGGGGGTGGGTGTCATGGATGGTGAAGCTGCCGATCTTATAGGTGCCGTTTTCACAAAAGAAAATGGATTTGGTGGAAAAATACCCCTTTTCCACGGCGGTGGCGGCAGTAAAGATCTTCATGATGGAGCCGGGTTCAATGGCATCTGTAACTGAGCGGTTCCGCCAGATCTCTTTGGTGTATTTGCCGAACGCATTGGGGTTGAATTCGGGATAGTGGGCCATGGCCAGTACATGACCGGTTTTGGGCGCCATCACGATGGCCATTCCGGACTGGGCATTGTACTCTGTGACCGCTTCCTTGAGAGCTTTTTCGCTGAAAAACTGGATGGACCGGTCAATGGTCAGGACAATGGAATCACCGGATAATTGGGGCCTGAGGCGTTTTTCTTCATCAAACAGTTTCCCGGTGCCATCCTTTTTAATGCGGATTTTCTGGACTTTGCCTTTGAGCGTGTCGTTATACTTATATTCCAGGCCCTCCAGCCCGTTGTCTTCCAGGCCGGTAAACCCGATGACCTGGGCAGCCAATCCCCTGTTGGGATAAAACCGTTTGGAATCGTTTCTAAAGAACACCCCCTTGATCTCCAGGGCTTTGATCGCCCTGGCCTGATCCGGGGATATCCTGCGTTTGACCCAGGTAAACTGTTTTTTGGATCGGAGTTTCTTTTTCAGCTTTCTGCTGGACAGACCCAGAATTTTGGCAAGCTGCCGGGCGGACTGGTCCGGGGATTCTATCTCAGAAGGGCATGCAGCCACAGACAATGCCTCTACACTGGTTCCAAGCGGGTTCATATTTCTATCGAGGATCTTTCCCCTTTCTCCGCTTACTGATATTTTGGTTGAATATTCCTTGATGGCCTTACCGGCCAGTTTATCCGCCTTAAATACCTGGACCTCAACTGACCGGGCGCCCAGGAGCAGGATCGCAACGAAAAACAGGATCTCCACAATGACAATCCGGGTCTGCATGCTGTTTTTCTTTTCGTTGGCCATCAGTTGTTGTCTCCAAACAGGTAAATGATCTGTTCCGGTTTCGGTACAACCAGGCCCAGCTCGGTCCTGGCAATCATGGATATCTGCTGCGGGGATATCAGCCGCGCCCGCTCAAGGCCGAGGGCTGTCTGGTATGCCATGGCCTTTTTTTGATCATGGCGGGCCTTGGAGATCCTGAACACGGTCTGGGTCGACTCCACACGGACCCAGGTGTAAAACATCAGCTGGGACAGGAAAATGCAGATGATCACCAGCCATTTGCCCGGGGATTTGGGTGCAGATATCTTTTTTTTATAGGTGTCTGTCATTCCTTAAACCCGTTTTGCAACCCTGAGCTTGGCGCTCCTGGCCATGGGGTTGGTTTCCAGTTCTGCTTCTTTGGCGATCACCGGTTTTTTGAAAACCGCCTTCATCCGGGGCTCAAACCCGCAGATGCACTGGGGCAGTCCTTTGGGGCAGGTACATCCCTGCTCATAATTTCTAATGCTTTGCTTGACGATCCGGTCCTCAAGCGAATGAAAACTGATAATGCTTACCCGGCCATCCTTTTCCAGAACATCGGGAATCTGGGCCATGAACGCTTTGAGTACATCCAGTTCACGGTTGACCGCAATTCGCAGGGCTTGAAACACCTGGGTGGCCGGATGGATTTTATGGCGCTTTCCCCTTGGGGTAGGGACGGCGGCCGCGACAATGGCGGCAAGATCCTTGCTGGTGCTTATGGGGTTGTTCTGCCGCTGGGCCACGATCCGGCGTGCAATCCGCCTGGAGAAACGCTCCTCTCCATAGTGATAAAACAGATCCGCCAGCTCCTTCTCCTTAAGGGAGTGGATGATGTCTGCGGCGGTCCGGGTGTGCCTGATGTCCATTCGCATGTCCAGCGGTTCTTCCTTGTTAAAACTAAATCCACGTTTACTCTTCTCTATCTGGTGGAGGGAAAAACCCAAATCGACAAGGATTGAGTTGACAGCCTCGATATGGTTGGCCTTCAGGATGCGGCTCAGGTTGGAAAAATTGTCATGAACGAGCAGGACATTGTCTTTGTATGGACGTAGCACATCGCGTGCATTGTCTATGGCGTCCCGGTCCTGATCGATGCCAATGAGGAGCCCGTCGGGTAAAATGGCCTCAATTGTTCTAAGGGCGTGTCCGCAACCTCCCAGGGTTCCGTCTACAGCGACGTCACCCGGTTTGAGGTTCTGGTGCAAGAACACCTCCTCGGGTAAGACCGGGGTATGCTCAAATACCATGTTACAGCCCTAGGGAAGCGATTTCCTCTCTGACTTCCTCTTTTTCGAGTTCCTGTTCCATTTTCAGGTTCTCTTGGTCCCACTTCTCCCGCGACCAGATCTCAAAGTGATCCAGAACGCCCACAAGGACGATGTCTTTTTCAAGTGATGCATACTCCCTGAGATTCTGTGGGAGCAGAATCCGGTCCTGCTTGTCACAAGGGCAGTGACAGGCATTCCCTAAAAAGAACCGCTTGAACTGAAGCATGTGCTTGCTTTTGGCAGTCAGGATTCTCTTTTCAAGATTTTTCCACTCTCCCATGGTGTATGCATACAAGCCGCCGTCCATGTTGGAGACCATGACTCCGTATTCATCATCAGCCCGCAGAATCTTCCTGAACCTTGACGGTATGATGACTCTGCCTTTTGGGTCAATTGTATGAAAGGAGCTTGATCGAAACATAAAGTAAACCTGAGTTAAAAAACTACATCCACTTTCCACCACCTTGATACACACATTTACTAAATTTCAAACATAAGTCAAGGGAAATGTGTAATTATTTTGAAAAAAGTTTAACAAAACCGCTTGGATAGACTGAATTTATTGAGATGCGAGAGGTGGATGTAAAGTGGAGTGACTTATTGGTCCGGTGGGATGCAGTACAGCGTCTGGCTTGAAATATTAATAATTACAAATGGTTGTATTCTGGATGGGTGGTGGTGGTGTGATGTGGATTGGGGGATTGGGTGGTGCAGGGTGGAGCAGATCAGACGGTCAGGGGGTGGGCAACGGTATCACGGGTGTCCCGGATGATCTGATCCAGAGATTCATCAGGGCACTGTGAGAGGTCCAGCGGGGGGTGAACGATAATGGTGATGGTTCCCGGGAGTAAATTCAGGGAATCCGAGGGAAGGATCTTGATGGAATCCTTGATCGTGATAGGAAGTACAGGAAGCCCGCAGTCTTTTGCAAATCTGAACGCCCCCTTTTTAAAGGGTTTGACCCGGCCGTCCCTGCTGCGGGTCCCCTCGGCAAAGAACATCACCGAGGCCCGGTTGGACAGTTTTTTTCTGGCGGTTTCCATGGCCTGGATGGCCCGATTGCGGTTGGACCGGTCAATGTAAATACATCCGAGTTTATCGCAGGCCAGGCCGAAAATGGGAACCCTTTTCAGCTCCTGTTTCATGATCCACTTGATACGGATATCCAGGGCGGCGTAGAGGGCCGGGATGTCCGCCATGCTCTGGTGATTGGATACCATGACATAGGATCGGCCGGGAATGTAATTTTCCCGGCCGATGACTTCAAGTCGGATGGGGACGATCCAGCAGCAGAACCTGCCCCAGTTTAATGCAACGGCATCTGCCGTATCTTCATCAAAAATAAACACCGCGAGAATGCATACCAAGGCACCGATCAAGGTGGCAGATACGGCCAGGGGCAGTACGATAAGCCACTTGTAGGGCTGATATGCAATTCTCAACAACAGGTTCATCTTGTGCGGGTAACAGCATCCTTATTGGTTTTCTTCATCTTTTTTGATTTCAAGAATTTTGTCAATATCTGAAATAAAATTCTCGCCGGTCCGCGAACTCAGCTCAAAGGCTTCAAGCGACGTGGAAGACAGCGCCGGATATTTGGAATCATCCGTTTTTTCATATACTTTCAGATAGTCCGTGGTGTTCAGCATGATGGTAAACAGGGGGTCTTTTTCCTCCAGTTCCTGTTTTTTTGCGTCATCAAGGAAGTTGTCACACTCTACCTTGACCAGGTTGCCGGCAATACTGTCGGCAAAGTCGGGGTTGGCAAGGCTGCCTTCGGAGATGGTCCACACCGGTTTTTCTTCCTTGTCGGCGTTTTCTGCTGCGTTGGCACCACCGGTCTTGCTATCTGTTTTTACCTCGGATGCGCTGTTCTTCACAGTCCGGGTCAGGGTTTTACTGATTCCTTCCTTGGTAAGTGCCAGGGTGCTGATCTCCTTTTCGTTGACGGTGAAAACCGTTTTGTCCCTGTATTCCATGAGGTCCTTGTCAAAATGGCGTTTGAAACTGCCCTTGGCATGGTATACATGGGAATCGTCGGCCAGGGAGATAAAGGTGTGGTTGAAGGTGGGGGCTTCTTTTCCAAGGAAAAACTCCCGCTCCAGGCCCTTTGATGATGTGGCACTGACGGCAATCCGCTGGGCTTTGTCCAGGTGATACCGGTTCCGGTCTTCGGTCTGGGACACCAGGGCCGTGGCTTTCAGGTGTCTGATGGCATCAAGCATCTCATCCACCTTGCCCTGATCCGCCTTGTATTTATTATCGGTCACCACCCACTGGTCATCATCTTTTGAAAACTTGATCTGTCCTTTGGGGCCGTTGAGTTCTATGCCCGTGATCACATTGCTTTTGATTACCGCAAGGTCAGGCAGTGTGTAATGGGTCTTATCCGTCTGTTTCATGAACAGGTATCCGCCCAGCGCGGCAATGATCAACAGAAGTATGATATATTCTTTTTTCATGCTCACTTACATCCTTATAGGCTTTGAAGGTTAGCTCAAAAACATCATCTTGATTTTTTTCTGTTTGGCAGAACGTCTGAACCACACACCGAAACCGAACAGGATCACCAGGAACGGAAGTCCTGCTATGTTGAACGCCTTGATAAAGGACCGGTGAGCGGAAGTGGTGTCTGCCAGCGGATTCAGTGTCTGCTGCTTGCTCCTCATGGCCGCAATGCTGTCCTGGTTGTTCATGTGGTCGATCACGTTGAGAATAAAGGTTGAATTGGTTGACCGGCCTTCAGGATCCAAAAGATTGTCCTGGAGCATATTGGCACAGGGCAGAACAAAGATTTTTGCCGGGCTGGACTGTTCCTTGAAAGTGTTTTCGGAACTGACCTCGGACAGGGTTTCAGGCGCTTTGGATGCTTCGGCTTCGTTGTTGTTCTCTGCGTCACCGTCTGGTTCCCCGGCAGCGGGATCCTGGGTGTCGGTTTCACCGGATTCTTTTTGGGGCAGGGGTTTGCCCTTGAAGTATGAGGTGAAGGTCCCATGGATCATGTAAGCCAGATCGTAGGCCCTGAGATCATCTGCCGATTCCGGCGGTTGGATGAACATGGGGTTCAGGTGGATATTGTCTTTCATGAGCCAGGCCTCTTCCGAGGTGGAGAGCAGCCGGTCCGCCGTGACATCATGTTTCTCAAGGTTTTCCCTGATCAGCTCAACCGGGGATATCTGCATGGCGATGAGGCCCTTGATGTTCTTCATGTACGCCGGTGTATTGTTGATGCTGGTCTCCTTGAGCCGGGGCATGAAGAATATGTCCTGCTCGCCGCCCCCCTGGCTCTGGGGTTTGTTGTGGACATAGCAGGATTTATCCAGGGCGTATGCATTGCTGACCTTGATGCCGTAATGGTTCAGCAGTTTTTCAAGTCCGGTGTCAATGGGTTCATACCTTGGCGGCATACCGAATGCCCCGCCCTGCTGGGGCATGATTTCATTAAAGGCATCGATAAAAAAGGCGATATTGGTGCCGTTCATCAGTGCCTGGTCGATCTGGAGCAGTTCATAGTCGCTGAACGGTTCGGTGGGCCGGGCAATCACCAGACAGTTCAGCCCCTGGGGAACCGATTCATCCGTGAGGTTGACCTGCTTGATATCGTAGCGCTTGGAAATCAGTTGGTTGAATACCTGAAGTCCGCCGCCCTGGCGTCCCTGCATCATGGCCATGCGGTCCGGCATCAGGCCGTGGGTGCCGTGGTCGGCAAGGTATCCGATGTTTTTGTTGATCCCGATCATCTTTTCCATGGTGCCCAGGATCACCTCTTCTAAGGCATCCATATCGGCCATCTGGTAGGTGGTGCCGATGATGGGGATTTCCAGTACGGAAATCAACGGCAGTGATTGGCTTTTATCCTGGTATTCCATGACCAGGCCGGCCGTTCCCTGGCCGGCTTTCACCTGCTTGTCCGGAATATCCGGCCAGTTCAGTGCCATAAGATCATGTGTCTTGGAAAGCTGCTCGATTTGGGCCTTGTCCTTGACATCCACCAGCCGGTATTCGACCTGGCCCAGGCTTTTGATATTGATCTTTTCGATCATCTGGTCAACCAGTGCCGGTGCCTGGGGCAGCTGGTTCAGGTTGATGAACGGGGCAATGGTATTCAGTGAAGAGGATAGATACAGGGTGATTTTGACCTTTTCATCCAGCCGCATCAGGGCGGAAACCTTGTTGTTGAGTTTCTGGATGGCTGTGGTCAGCTGGTATTCCAGGCCGTTGGTGGATGTGATGGCCGGCAGCTTTTCAATCAGGTCTCCGTGGATAATGACCAGCCCCATATAGGCCAGTTTGGATTTAAACTCATCGCTTTCCAGCTGACGGATCTGGACCGGTGAAACACCGTAATCCTTGGCCATCTTTTTGTTTTCCTCGGCAACAGCACTGTCTGCTTCATCTTCAGAGGATACGTCGTAAAAGGTGTAGTTGAAACGGTCACCTGCGCCGGCGGCATATTCTTCGAGCAGGTCCCTTAAGTACCGCTCGGTATTGTTATGGGGTGCCGGCAGGTTCCTGGAAAAAAACACCTTGATGGTCAGGGGTTCAGACAGGGTTGCCACCGCTTCATTACTGGCCGGGGACAGGGAGAACATCTTGCTCTGGGTCAAATCTGCCCTGAAAAACAGCGTAATTCCCGCCACGTTGATCAGAACAACGACCACCATATACAGGATCAGTTTGAAATAGTTTTCTTTGAATATCGG
>QZLA01000001.1 GCA_004796375.1 Desulfobacteraceae bacterium | reverse complement strand
TCGCCTCCTTAAGACAATTTAATTTCAAGTAATACTGGCTCAATTTTATCAATTACGAAAATGAAGGTCAATATTTTAGAAAATATGAGGAATCAAGAATCCCAGAATATGTCTTCAACCACCCAGGTCCTTGCCAATAAGGGCGATTATTTCATCTGTCAAACCGAACCGTTTAAAAATTCGGCTGAGCGACTCTGAATACCATAATTGATCTCTTTTTCAGATATACAGATCTACAAAATGTAGCTTACCTCAGGTTTACAATCCTTGGGGAGGGTCAGTTCGGGAAAATGTAACTTTTTAACAAACCGAATAATCAAAAATAGATCCGGTGAATACTCATTTTTAATTATTCAAATACAAAATACTTGCAAGCTCTATTCATTTGCCATGTCCCTCCACAAAAATTCGGAAGTGCTGGATTTTCATGAAAAACTCTGGTTTCAATTCTGGCTTCATTGCCTTTGCATTTTTCATAATCTTCTTGAGAGACAAACCAAGTAAGCGTGTTTGTATCTTCATCATAATGGGCTAGGTTGTCTCCCATATTAACAACAAAATCTATGCTGTCGTCGTCAAATACACGAAATTTATACCCAGTGTTAGGAATCCCATTCATGACCGCATCAGTTGTTACAGTATATCCACCGTCTACTTTAGTGATAATGATGTTTGTTGCTGGTTTTGCTCTTTCGAGGGATAACATCTCCTCAGTAAACTCCCATGAGGCAAAAAGATTCTTTTTACCCTTCTTCATTTTTGTAGTCAATTCCCATGTGCCTGTAATTTCAGATGTCCCACCTAGAAAAACAAAAAATTCAATACATTGATACAATTCACTTACCCAGGCATTTTCAGGACCAATCTGTATTTTAATTCCTTTATCTATGTTACGAAATGTTACTCTTTTAATTGATTCCATCATATTTTGACCCTGTTCATCATATAGGTCAAAACTAATGACAAATTTCCACCCACCAGATGGTAAGGGATAAGGATAAGGGTATCCATCTAAAGCTATCTTCTCATCAAAAAAGACGCCAAACCCGCTGTCCCATAAATAGGGATAGGATTCACAATTGAGAACTGATGGTTTTTCTTTGGAATTCTTCTCAGCATAAGAATAGCTCGTTAATAATATAAAAAATAACAAAGCTGCAATATTAGCACAACGTAGAACTTTCATATTCGCCTCCATTAAGGTGATGTTGATATTTTTGTTAGTACAGTTTATTTAAAAAGACAATAGCATTTTTTAAGATTATAATTTTTGATCCTCCCTAAGAAAACTGACATCGAGGTCAAACCATTGTTCTAAAATTGTGATTTTGAAAAAGCGAGCCATTTGTCTATCATCAATCGCTGAGAGATCTGTCGATAAAGGCGTTCACTACTTCAGGTAGTGCTCGCAAGATTTTCCGCCACCCCCTGAAGCACCCCATCCCACTGCCCAATTCAATAAATCTTAGAGGCACTATGAGGATTGTCCTGTCAAACTGTTTTTTCATTTGCAAGTTTATGGCTTGACATTGTAGAACGAACGTATTAAGACATGTGTATTAATACGTTCGTCTTAATTTGATTTGAAAGGATCGTTATGTCGGAAAGCAAATTAAAAAACACAAAAAAGAAATTATTTAATGCCGGCATCAAGGTGTTTGCGGACAAAGGATACCGGGATGCCACTGTTAGAGAAATTTGCAAGAAAGCTGGAGCCGCCAACATCAATGCGGTTAATTATTATTTCGGCTCCAAGGAAAAACTGTATCGTGAAATTCTGGATGGCATCTTTGCAGCGTATGACCGGTTTGATCAGGATGACTGGGACCGGAAAACACCCCAGGAGCAGCTCAAATCGATGATCACGAACTTCTGTACCATGCTTTACATGAACAATGCTTTTGCCTCGGACATCACTTCCATTTTTGTATCCGAGATGACCCAGCCGTCACCATTCATTGAGGAGTTGGTGGATACCTATAATCGCCCACGGATCGAGCGGCATTTGAAAATGTTCAAAGGTCTTTTAGGAGGGGGTGCGACCGATGATATGGCCCGGGACTGCCTGGTGTCTGTGGCAGGACAACTGCTTTACTATAGTTTTGCATGGCCGGTTTTTTCCAGGTTGTTTCCAGATTACTCCACGGATGAAAAATATGAACAATGGGCCGCTCATGTATATGATTTTTCATTGGGGGGCATTAAAGCCGTACGTAACAATATCATCGATAAAAAGGAGATCACTGATGAGGGGTAAACTTGTATCACAACCGTTCATGGAGAATGCGGTTAAGGCAACCGGGCTGGAAGATTTCGGTGGTGACACCTTTAGACATGGTCTTGAAGCACTGATTTATTCCCTGAATAACGATCTGAATCTGGCGGAAGGAACCACCGGTTATTTTCAGCAGGTGATCACCCAGATCCTTGTCAATCGTCTGCAGGTCACCCAGTTAATAAAAGATCACCCTGAAATCCTGGATGAAAAAATAAAATCACCCGTTTTTATACTGGGATTACCCAGGAGCGGAACCACCATCACCCATACTTTGATGGCCCTGGACCCTTTGTCCCGATTTTTAAGGAATTTTGAATCCGCTGCTGCAGTCTGTCCAGCGCCTTCACTGATGCCCCCCGAGCCTGATCCCCGGGTCCAGACAGGTCACGATGCCATGGAAGGCTTGTACGCAATGGGGCCTAAATTACGGGGTATCAATGGTATTAATTTTATGGCCTTGGGCACTGCTGAATGTCAGAACCTGATGGCCCATGAATTTGTCCATGCGGGTTGGAGCGCCGGCTCCAGCCTATTCGGCCATGGAAATTGGGTGGGTAGCTGCGATATGACCCCGGCTTATCTATGGCACAAACAGCTGCTCCAGATGTTCCAGTGGAAATCACCGAATGAACGCTGGGTGCTCAAGGCGCCCATCCATCTGTTTGGCCTGGAAACCCTTATGGAAACCTATCCGGACGCCAGAATCATATTTACCCACCGGGATCCATTTGAAGCCATGATGTCTGGTGTCAGCATGGTTTCCCATTGGACGCAACTCACCACGGGTCAGGTGGATATCGCAGCCGTTGCTGAATGGTATCCCGCGCTATGGGCCAAAGGACTTATGCGGGCGTTAGAGGTTCGGGACACATTGAGAAAAGACCGGGTGATCGACATCTTCCACACAGACCTAACCCAAAATCCGCTGGGTTCGATGAAAAGCATTTACGAACATTTTGGTATCCCCTTCAGCAGAACGGTCGAGAAACGGATGAAGGTCTGGCTGCGGGACAATCCCCGTTCAAAATTCGGCAGCCATTCTTACAATCCGGCTGATTTGGGACTGGACCCAAACCAGGAAAAAGAGCGGTTCGGTTTTTATCTCAAACGGTTCAACCTGAATGGAGCTGAGGCATGATACGACTTCACAATCGTTCTATATATTGATTTTACATGTAAACAAGAGGAAACCCGGCAGTTCACCGGATCGCCAAGGCTGTGCCTTTTTTGTTCGTCAAGGAGAAATGATTCTTTTGACCTTTGCACCAGAGAATCAACCTTGTAATCACCCTTTTTAACCGGTATGATTGACTCATTATAACTCAGATCATAACTGTGGATTGATTTGAACAATCAGATTCAATCGATATGGGTTGCGTGTGATGGGCGATTTCTCTTTAAGGTTATCCCGAATACCAGGGTTGCTGTTATGCCTGCTGTTGGCTATGGGTTGCGATTCATATGAGGACCTGTTATCAACGGATGAACGCGTCTGGTTGGAACAGCACGACAGCGAGATCCGGGTCACGCCGGATCCCGCTTTTCCACCGATTGACTTTTACGATGAAACAGGCGTTTATCAAGGCATTTCAGCCGAATATTTCGGTCTTATCGAGTCCCGCCTGGATCTGAAGTTTACATTCCTGAAAACCCAGAGCTGGGCAACGGCGCTTGAAGATATAAAGGCCAAATCAACCGACGTTATTGTGCCGACGCAAAGGACCAGAGAGCGGTCAAAATATCTCCTGTTCACCGATCCCTATATTGAAATACCCACCGTCATCATTACCACACTCGGGAATACCCATCTCAAAACCATGGATCTGCTAAAGGGTAAACGGGTGGCCGTTGTCAAGGCCCATGCCATTGTTGAACAGTTCATCCGGCCCAACTATCCCCATTTGGATCTTGTTGAAGTGAAAAATATTAAAAGCGGCCTGCTGGAGGTGTCATTCAATGAGGTGGACGCCATGCTGGCCGAACTCCCGACAGCCACCTACACCATAGAAAAAATGGGAATTACCAATCTCAGGATTTCGGGGTCTACACCCTATAAATATGATCTGGCCATGGCGTCGAGAAAAGACCTGCCTGTTTTGAATTCCATTTTGCAAAAAGGGCTTGCAGCCATTTCTCTAAAAGAACGAGAAGCAATTCAGAAAAAGTGGATCCGGCTGTCCTGGGAACCGTTTTATAAAAATCGCAATTTCCAGATCATCACGAGCGTATCCCTGTGTATCATCTTGTTCGTGATTTTCTGGAACCTGATTTTAAAACGCGAAATTGATCAGCGTAAGCGGGCGGAAGCGATGCTTCGGGAGTCTGAAACAAAATTTCGCAATATCATTGAAGCATCTCCCATGGGCATACATCTCTACCGGTTCGAAAGCGGTGGTGAACTGATATTCCGGGGCGCCAATCAGAGTGCTGACAGAATTCTAGGGGTTGACCATCAGCAATTCACCGGGAGAACCATTGAGGAGGCGTTCCCCTTCCTGGTCGAGACAAATATACCGGGACGCTATAAGGAACTCTGTGAACAGGGCGGCATATGGGTCCAGGAACAGGTTGATTTTGAGGATCACCGGATCAAAGGGGCGTTTGAGGTTCACGCATTCCAGACCGCCAGAAATGAAATGGCAGCCATGTTCATTGACGTGAAAGAGAGAAAGATAGCAGAACGGGAGCGCGAGAGACTGATTAATGATCTGCAGAATGCCCTGATGGAGATCAAGACTCTGAGCGGACTTCTTCCTATATGTGCATCCTGTAAAAAAATAAGGGATGACCAGGGATACTGGAATCAGATTGAATCGTATATTAAACAGCATTCAGACGCAGAGTTCAGCCATGGGCTGTGCCCCGGATGTTCGGATCAACTGTATGGCGATCAGGGCTGGTACATCAAAATGAAACAGGACAAGGGGATCAAATAAATCTCCTGTCTGTTGCGGTGGAACCCACTCAGGCAGTTTTTTTTATCCGTTACTGGATAAGGTGAACAGAATCTGCTAAGTGTGATTCTATATCGAACAAGTGACGTGTTCAAATCTGTTCCGATGCAACGATTACTCATTGGAGTATCAAATAACATCAACATGATAAGGGGGTAACATGCACAAAAGATTCTGGATGGCGATGGTTTTGGCTTTTTTTCTGGTGCTTCCGGCGGCTACGCCTGTTCTGTCGTGGGACAAGATCATTTCATTCGGCGACAGCCTGTCTGATGACGGCAACGGGGGTGCCAATAATTTTCCCGGTATCATACCCGAAGGAATGACCGGACCCTCGAGTGACGGGCCGGTGTGGCTCACTTACCTGGCCGACACCATGACCGCCGGTGAACTGGAGGGGCGGGCCATTGGCGGTGCACGGACCTCGGGGCCGGTATGGGACGGCGGGCTTGATATCGGCATGGAGGCCCAGGTGGACCGGTATGTAACGATATTCCGCGAGCAGGATCTGTCCAACACCCTGTTTACCATCTGGATCGGGGGGAATGATCTCCTGCTGCCGCTGTGGAAACTGTATGCGGATCAAGGGGCTGGTGTACCCATTGACGCCGCTTACCTGAGGACGTTTTCCTTTATGCTGTTCGCCATTATCGGTCCGGCCATCGACAGTTTTGAAGCATCCACCCAGAAACTCATTGATGCCGGTGCCCAGGATATCCTGGTGATGACCATGCCGGATCTGGGACTGGCCCCGGCCATCACCAGTGCCGGGAGTACGGTGGCCGAGGTGTATACGGTTATTTCGGACTACTATAATCAGCTGTTGCTGGAAAAGGTGTGTGCCCTGCGGTCACAGAACCAGGGCAAACTGGTCCAGTTCTATGTGGCAGACACATTCAAACTGCTTCAGTTCGCGGTTGACAATGCTGCAGAACTGGGGTTTGAAAATACGATGTATCCCTGCAGTGACACCGGGATGGACTGCTCGGTGTCCATATTTTATGACGGGATTCATCCCACGACCCATACCCATCAGTACCTGGCCGCCCTGGCCCTGGGGCAGGTCAAGCACGGGAGCGTCAGCCCGGACCTGAACGCCATGCTCATGAAGCTGGTATCCCTGAACCCGAGAATGCCCTTTGTGTGCCAGTAATTGATACGGATTAACCGGGTTTAGCGGGCGTTGAATGCTTTGGCCGGGCTCTTGTTCGTGTGGATCAGAAAAATTGATTGTACCATAAGAACACGAGTCCGGCACCGCATCCTGCGATGCCCCAGATCACATCACCCCAGGACCATCCTTTTTTTGCCGCCACGTCAAACGTCTCTTTGCCCAGGGTCACAACAAGGCCCGAAATAATGAACGGCTTCCAGAACAGGGCCAGGATTGTCAGTGAAAAACTCCAGAAAAAATGCAGCTGCAAATCCATCCGGAACACAGATAATACGGTATCTTCAAATTTCTGGAAAGGATGCATGACTTTCTTATATTTTTATTGGTCTCCTTTGTCAATAACCCGGCCCGGGGATTGAATTGAGGATGGATTTTTTATTCCGGATAGTGTATCCCCTGATCTTGTGGTTGCCCGGGCAGGATATCATGCACGGAGAATATTGAGTAACCCTGTGTAAAAAGGAAATATCAATGGTTCAGGTGTCAATCCATTTTATTGACGGCAGTGTGGAATCCTTTTCAGAGGATGAATTTTTCCTGCACGGCCTGAATGAACTCCAGCGCCAGGGGTTTGAGGGAAAAGCCCTGGTGCACGAACTGCTCAAAGACCACTGGAAGGTCACCCCGCGGTTTGTCCAGGTCTCATCGACCACATCCTCCGGTACTGAGGTGAACATCCGGATCAACTACAGTTGACAGGCCACGTGATCTAAAACCGAACCAGGAGAATATTCTGTTAAACTGCGGCGAAAATTGTGATATGGTCGTCGCTGTTGGTAATGGTAATAGACATTGATCCATGAATCAAATTCAAGTAAATGAGGGATGAAATGAGAAAACTGCTTGTTTTAACTGCCGTTTTATTCTTGAGTTGTTCTACTGCGTTTGCGGTGTCCTTTGAAACCGGGTGGACGCCATATGTTGAGTCGGGTACGATCGCTTTTGATCCTGCAGGAGAAGTACTTCACGCCACTGCTTCCACCGATACCGCCGGTGCGTTCGGATGGGGAAATTATTCTCAGAATTTTGCAGGGGATTACGGAACGTTCGGCACATTCAATGTGTCATCGGTCAGCACCTCATCCAATGAGGGCGCATTCATGGGTCTGAGGCAGTACATGGCCGATACCATCATGGGCAACAAAATTCTGGCTGAGCTCTACCTGCAGTTCTGGGATGGCCAGTATTCCGTGAGGTATCGGGTGCGTGAACGGACCCAGGCAGGGGTGACTGTCAACACCATCTCACGAGGATTTTTAGGCGACTCCAGCGGCACATGGAGCACATCCGAAAATATACGGCTGGCCATGGCTTTAAGAGGCAATCATCTCTATTTCTGGAGTAATGTATCCCAGTTTGCCTATGTGAAAGTGGAGTTGTTTGATCTTGTTACCGAAAGGGACGATGCAGCTGAGATATTCATCTCCACCGAAGGGAATTCCTCCATCGCAGGAACGGTCAGCTCGTTTGATATCTGGACCGTCAGGAGTTATATTCCCCACATTACGTCCAGTGCCAAGTGGACCGATTATCTCAGGGTGGATAATAACTCAGGCACGGATGCCACCTACATGTTGACACTTTACGATTCAGCCGGGCAGCAGCTGTATTCGGATGTTCAGTCCGTGTCCGCTCTGAGCGGTGCAGTGGTCCAGCCCAAACAGCTGGCCGCGGGTGCCAGCTCGGGAGTGATTATGTCCACGAATAAAGACCTGTTTTTCAGGTATTCATATGTCCATACCAGCGGCGGCGTTGCGGAATTCAGTCTCAAAAGCGGGTACCGGAACCTGTTGACCCAGGCGGGTTTCTATTTTAATTCCATTGCCAGTATCGTGCAGTGGAAAGGCCTGGCCATTGCCAATTACAGTCCCATGGCCACCAATATCACCATGTATGCATATGGCTCCGGTGGGTATATCGGGTCGGTATCCACTTCCATTCCGGGATACGGCAAAATTGTCGGCGTTCACACCAAGTGGTTCCCGGGTGTGCCCTTAAGTGCCATTGACCGCATTATCGTGGTTGCGGAAAATAATCTGACCTCGTTAGACGGGATCGTCATTGCCGGAAGCAGCGATAATTCCAGCCTGCTGTTTACCAATGCAGCGGATGCATCCGGGTTTATTCCGCCTGCACCGCTGCTTTAAACACCGGCTAAACCATCGAATATGATATGAGGGCCTGCCATCGTGCAGGCCCTCTTTTATGAGGCATTCATTGATTTTCCCCGGGCGAAAAGCGCTGTGATGGAAAAGGTGCTGTCAAGCAGCAGGATGTCTGCATCAGACCCAACGGCAATTCTGCCTTTACAGGGCATTTGAAGCATCCTGGCAGGGTTGAGCGTCACCGGCAGGAGCGCCGTTTCAAGGGGTATTCCCTCCTGGTTAACCATGTCCCTGACCTCTGATAAAAGCGCACTGCATGAGCCCGTGGTCTGGCCTTTCACATTGCTGTTCCGGTCAAAAACAGGCAGGCTGCCCTGTCCGTCCGAAGAAAAGGTGATCCGGTCAATACCGGTATTCTGCTTTACGGCGATGTGAAATGCCCGGCTGCACTTGGTCCGTTCATCGTCAATACCCGGGGTGAATCCGCTTGCCGTCAGGTCAATAAACCCGCCCGCCTTTACGAAATCAAACCCCTGCAAAAGAAGATCCCAGCTTCTGTTGATGTGGGTGGGGATAAAGTGCCGGATCGGGACATCACTCTGTTGGATTTCCCGAATCAGGGGGCTCAGGCCGCTCTGGCCGTCTCCCATATGGATATTGACAATGCCCGGTTTTCCTGAAAGCATGCCGCCCACCCGGGCCATGGCGGCAATGTTGATGATGTCTTTTACCGGGCGTTGCGAGGCGCGGTGGTCTGCCATGGCGATTTCCCCGGCCCCGATGATCTCATGGATGAGGATGATATCCTTTTCCACACTGCCGGTAAGGCTTCTCACAGGGACTTGGTAGGAGCCGGTGAGCAGCCGGCAGGTCAGCCCATGGGTCTCGATCTCTTTAGCCTTGGCCACCAGGGCTTCCATGGACCTTGTAAATCCGTCCGTTCCCCGCACACCGACAAGTGTGGTCACACCGGCCAGGAGAATATCCCCCAGGGTGATTTCAGGGGTGCGGGTCTGAAAACCGCCTTCCCCGCCTCCGCCGATAATATGAACATGGCTGTCGATGAGTCCGGGAACAGCTGTCAACTCTCTGCAGTCCACTACAGCGGCTCCCGGCAGGTTCGCCGGAAGGTCGATATCCTCTTCTATGGCCGCAATCCGTGAGCCGGCTATGAGAATATCCCTGGTACCAATGGGCTCGGGGGCATACACCCCTGCCTGTTTGAGTAATGTGATCATGAATAAATTCTAATTCAACCGTTTATCAGTAGAGGTGACAGGCCACCCAGTGACCGGGTGCAACCTCCCGGGTTTCAGGATAGGTGTGCGTGCACACCTCCATACATCTGGGGCACCGGGGATGGAAATAACATCCGGACGGCGGATCCAGGGGTGATGGAACATCGCCCGGGAGTAACACCTCATCATTCCGGTTTCTGGGATCGATATCCGGGGAGGCCTTGAACAGTGATGCGGTATAGGGGTGCAGGTGGTTGTCCACCAGGGTATCCTTGGGGGCCTGTTCCACGATTTTGCCCAGATACATCACCATAATCCGGGTGGAGATGAACTCGACCACAGACAGGTCATGGGCGATGAACATATAGGTGAGCCGGTATTTTTCCTGGAGTTCAAGCAGAAGGTTCAGTACCTGGGCCTGAATGGATACATCCAGGGCGGACACCGATTCATCACATATGATCAGTTCCGGTTCCAGGGCAATGGCCCTTGCAATACCGATCCGCTGCCGCTGGCCTCCGGAGAACTGATGGGGATAGCGGGTTTTAAACTTCGGGTTCAACCCGACCTCTTCAAGCAGGTGATCCACCTTGTCCTGGATCTCCTGCCGGGTTCCCTGGTTAAATATTCTCAAGGGCTGGGCCACAATGTCCCGGACCTGTTTTCTGGGATTCAGTGATGAAAACGGATCCTGGAAAATCATCTGCATCTGCCGCCGGACCTGTTTCAGTTCATGACGGTCCAGGGAATAGATATCCCTCTCTTTATACCATACCGATCCGTCGGTCCGCTCATGCAGTCTGAGCATGGTTTTGCCGACCGTGGATTTGCCGCACCCTGATTCGCCGACAACACCCAGGGTTTCACAGGCATACAGATCGAAGGATACATCATCCACCGCCTTGAGAATTGACTTTTTACCCCAGAGGGTATCTGATTTGACGGTAAAGTATTTTTTCAGGTGCTTTACAGAAACCAGGGACGGGTTCACGGGCGACCTCCTTTATCGGCATCTGTTGGGTTTACGGCATGACAGCAGACATGATGGCCTTCAATGATCTGGGCCTGGGACGGAAACGCGGCTTGGCAGATATCCATCGCAACCGTGCACCGGTTGGTGAACGGACATCCCTTTCCAAGCTCCAGTAGATTGGGCACAAATCCCTGGATGGCTTCCAGCCGGTTTGCACCTTTATACTTTTTGTTGGAGGGGATGGAGTTTAACAGCCCCCTGGTATAGGGGTGGCAGGGGTTTTCAAAACACTCGATCACATCGGCTTCTTCGATTTTCTTGCCTGCGTACATGACCGCCACCCGGTCTGCCATTTTTGCTACCACTCCCATGTCATGGGTGATGAGCAGCAGAGACATGCCGTTTTTCTCCTGGAGTTTCCGGATTAACTGCAGTATCTGGGCCTGGATGGTAACATCCAGTGCCGTTGTGGGCTCGTCTGCGATCAGTATCCCGGGGTCAGGTGATGTCAAGGCCATGGCAATCATGACCCGCTGTCGCATACCACCGGACAGATGGTGGGGAAAGTCCATGATCCGTTTTTCAGGCGAGGGGATCCCTACCATACCCAACAGTTCAACGGCCCGGTCAAAAGCCGCCTTGCTGGATAGATCCTGATGTTCCAGGATCACCTCCATCATCTGGTCCTTGATGCGGAATACCGGGTTCAGAGAGGTCATGGGTTCCTGGAAAATCATGGAGATTTTATTCCCCCTGATCTTACGCATCTGCGAAGTGGAGTAGCCCAGCAGGTCGTCTTTGCCATACCGGATGGTTCCGCTGGAGATCCTACCCGGGTGGGCAAGCAACCCCATGATGGAGAGGGCGGTCACAGATTTGCCGCAACCGGACTCTCCCACCAGGGCCAGGGTCTCCCCTTGATGAAGCTGAAAGGAGACATCATTGACCGCCCGGATCGTTCCTTTAGGGGTGGGAAATTCAGTGACCAGGCGGTCCACTTCCAACACGGCAGTCTGATGGTCTTTTATCATGAGCTTATTTCCTTACCACCAAAGCGTGGTTAATCCTTTAGCCGGGGATCCAGGATATCCCGAAGCCCGTCGCCAAACAGGTTAAACCCCAGGACCGACAGCAGGATGGCCACTCCCGGGAAGGTAACGACCCACCAAGCCGATGCCACAAACTGTTTGGCCGATGCCAGCATCAGCCCCCATTCCGGAGTGGGCGGCTGTGTTCCAAGTCCCAGAAATGACAACGCCGCAGAAGAGAGAATGGCGCCGGCATACCCCAGGGTCACCTGGACAATGATGGGGGCCATGCAGTTGGGCAGTATGGAGACCATCATCAGTTCAAGGTCTGACGTGCCCAGGCTCCGTTCGACCATGACATAGTCATTCTCTTTTTCCGCAAGCACCTGGGCCCTTATGATCCTTGCAAATCTCGGGATGCCGACGATACCGATGGCGATCATGGCATTGTTCAGGGAAGGGCCCAGGATGGATACGATGACAATGGCCAGTAATATGTAGGGAAAGGCGAGCATGACATCCACCAGCCCCATGATCAGCACGTCCAGTGTACCGCCGTAGAATCCTGAAATCAGACCCAGTGCCGTTCCCACGGTCAGGGAGATGCCAATGGCAATGGCGCCGATCACAAGGGAAATCCTGGCGCCGTAAAGGATTCGTGAAAAAATGTCACGACCAAAGTCGTCAGAGCCCAGGAGGTAACCGTTTTCAAACGGCTTTGACAGGCGCAGGCTGACATTCTGGACCAGTGGGTCATGGGTAGCCAGAACCGGAGCCAGAAATGCCACCACGACAAATGCGCCGATGATGGCCAGCCCAAGCAGGGCGGACCGGTTTTGCTTTAACTGGAGCCAGTGATCATACCACAAGGTGTTTTCAGGGTTAAACGGCATGTATCTATCCTATCTGATGAGTTAATACCTGATTTTGGGGTTGATATAGGCATAAAAAATATCCACGGCCAGGTTTACCAGCACGAACACCACGGCAATTAAAATGACACCGCCCTGGACCGCCGGGATATCCCGGGCAGTGACCGCACTGTAAAGCCAACGTCCGATTCCCGGCCAGGAAAAGATCTCTTCAGTAAGTACGGCACCGGCCAGGTTGTACCCGAACTCGATGCCGATAATGGTGATCACGGGCAGCAGAGCGTTTCTCAGGGCATGTTTATAGATGACGGTTCGTTCAGACAGACCCTTTGCCCGCGCGGTCCTTATGTAGTCCTGCCGGACCACCTCCAGCATGGATGATCGGGTAACCCTGGCGATGACTGCCAGCGGAATGGTGGCCAGGGCCACGGCCGGCAGGATGATATGCTTCAGGGCAGATAAGAAATAGGAGAAATCGCCTTCCCTGAAAATGTAGACGATTGCATCCAGCAGGTAAAACTGGGTCAACGGGTCCATGAACAGCCGGATGTTGATCCGTCCTCCTGTGGGAAACAGGTTGAGCCCCACGGAAAAGACCATGATCAGGATCAATGCCAGCCAGAATACCGGCATGGACACCCCGACCAGGGCGGCAAACATGGCCCCGAAATCGATCATGGAGTTCTGACGGGTCGCGGAAATGATTCCGGCCAGTATTCCTAAAATGGTCGAGATGATAATGGACACCACGGACAACTCAATGGTTGCCGGAAAGCGGCTGAGCAGTTCATACAAAACCGGTTCACCGGTCTTGATGCTTTTACCGAAATCAAATACCGCAACCTGCTTGAGGTAGTTCAGGTATTGGATGTGCAAGGGGCGGTCCAGGCCGAGTTCATGGCGCATGGCCTCCACCGCTTCCGGAGTGGCATGGGCCCCCAGGGCCAGTCGTGCAGGATCGCCCGGGGCAAGGGACATCATGAAAAATACAATGGTCACCACACCGAACAGGGTAGGGATTAAAAGTATGAGCCGTTTGGTAATATATTTAATCATGGGATCACCATTGCATGGTCTTTGAGTGAGGCCGGACAGGGGTATACCCCCCTGCCCGGCGTACGCGACAACCCTATTGGGTTACTTTAATGAGATATGCCGCAGAACCAGTTTGCTTGAGGGATAGATGATGTGACCCTCGACATTGTCCCTCATGGGTGCGGTCAGAACACCGTAGGCCAGCATCACGATGGGGGCTTCCTCATGGATGATCTCCTGTGCTTTTTCATAAAGCCCGGTGCGCTGGGCCACATTTGAGATAGATCTGGCGCGTGTTACCAGGTCGGTATACACGTCGTTTTTCCAGCGGGCAGAGTTCAGGTACCCCGCCGTAAACAACCGGTGCAGCCAGTCATTGGGATCGGGCTCACCGCTCCAGCCGGTCATGCACATATCAAACTCGCCGGCATCCACTTTGTCCCAGTAGGTACCGATATCATAAGTGACAATTTTGGCATTGATCCCCACCTTTTTCAGTTGGGCCTGCATGATCTCCCCGACTTTTTTACCATTGGGGTTGTATGGCCTGGAGACCGGAAGCGCAAACAGGTCTACCTCAAATCCGTCAGCATGGCCGGCCTTTGCCAGAAGTTCTTTTGCTTTTCCAGGATCATATGTATAGGGAGCGATATTTTTATTAAAACCCCACAGGCTGGGCGGCAGGGGCATGGTGGCGGCAGAGCCCAGCTTACCGTAAACGGCCTGAATGATTTCGTTTTTATCGATGGCATGGTTAACCGCCTGGCGGACCAGTTTGTTGTCAAAGGGTTTGCGCTCAACGTTCATGCAGATATAGCCCATGGTCAGGCCCTCTTTTGACATGATCTTGACCCGGGGGTTTTTCTCCAGTTCCTTGAGGTTGTCTGCATCCGGCGGTTCAATAATATCCACTTCCCCTTTGATCAGCGCCATGCTCCGGGCAGTGGCATCCGGGAATACCTTGAATACCAGGTTGTCCACCTTGGCCTTTTCTCCCCAATACGCCTTGTTTTTCTTGAGCAGGACATGGTCATCCTTGACCCATTTCACAAATTTGAATGCACCGGTCCCCACGGGGTTTTTCCTGAAATCCGCACCATATTTCTTCACGGCTGTCGGAGACACGATAGAGGTGAAATAGAGGGTGAAATTGACCATGATGGCCGCGTCCGCTTTGTTGAGAAGAACCTTGACCGTGTGATCATCCGTTTTCACGATATCTTTGATAATCCCCTTTTTTTTCAGGGAACCATCCTTTTTAAACATATCCTTAAACCCGGAGGTGTCCCAGTATTTCCAGGGACCGTACTGGTTATAGGGGTGATCCTTAAACTGCTGGCGGGCCAGGGAAAAAACAACGGCATCAGCATCCATGTCTGTGCCGTCATGGAATTTAACCCCTTTTCTTAGAAAGAAGGTGATCTCCTTGCCGTCAGCGGAAATTTCATATTTTTCAGCAAGGGCCGGAATGACCTTTGTTCCACCGGGCTCATAGGCCAGGAGAGAGTCAAAAATCTGGGAGACGACAATTGAGGAGCCTCCCTCATCCACCACACCGGGGTCCAGCGCAATGGCGGCCTGGGATTTTCCATAGACCAGTGTTTTTTGTGCCGCATTGATCGGGGTGGTAAAGCAGATCAATACCAGGATTGTCATCAGTAAGATGCCCGTTCCTTTCATTTGGTAACCTCCACACATTAAAATTGGTTTAAACCACATTTATATTGTCCTTGAAGCGGCTGACATGGCGCCGCGCAAGGGTTTTTGCCCGAACCGGATCATGGGACGCAATGGCATCCACAATGCCTTCAAGGTCCTCGTAGTTTTGCTGCAGAATAGCCTGGTCTTTTTCAGAAAAGGGTTCATCCGGGCCCAGAATATTCTGATGAACCATCTCTATGACGGCCTCGTATATCGGATTGGCTGCAATACCGGCAATGGCCATGTGAAGCTGGATATCGATCTCAATGAATTTGTGCCAGAAGGCGTGATCCTTTTCCAACAGGGATTTGATCTGTGCAAGGATGCTTTGCAGATGGTCCACCTGCTCCGGTGTTGCCATTGTTGCAGCAATTTCAGCAACAAGACCTTCCACCCCTTCACGGAACTGGGAAATATGGTCAATATCCACCTTTTTAAACTGGATCAGCATGTTCAGTTGTTCGGTGATCTTTTCGGTACCGATACTGCGCACAAAAGCACCGCCGCCGGCCCCGATCCGGATATCGATCAACCCCTTCTGCTCCAGCATCCTGAGGGCTTCCCTGATGGTTCCCCGCCCTGTGGAGAACATTTCCTTGAGTTTCATTTCAGGTGGAAGGCTTTCTCCGGGTTTGAGTTCACCAGATACAATGGCCTGCTGCAACTGCTCGACCACATCGTGAAATCGTCTGTTTTGCTTTATTTTCTGTATGTTCAGCGCCATGTTAATTCCTCGAGCAGAAGTTTAAAAGTATTAATGTCCGACAATTAGACAATAAGACTTATTCCAATGGATTTGTCAAGGAAAAAATTATTTTTTCTGGTTTAGATTGAGGGACGGGGTTTTAGAAAGAGAAAATAGACCACCAGCAGGCAAAGGAACCAGATACCGAACAACGCGGGAAAGCTCCAGAAGGTATCCATGAACACCATGTTTTCCATCTCTATGGTCTGAACCCCGTCTTTCATGGCCTTGAGCAACAAGGCGTACATGACGCCCAGTAGACCATAGGAGATGTTGTATGCAAGGCCCTTGAAACTCAGCACCGTGGCCCGCTGTTCTGACGAGGTAATCCGGTTGATGTGGTAACTGACAAAAAAACCGGTAAAGTACATGGCCCCAAAGGTGACCAGGGCAGGGAACAGCCCGATATAGGGCCAGAAAAAACTCATGCCTGAAAGCCCGGTCGCTGTCAGTGCGGCCGTCAACCAGAGACCAAATGCCGGCGACCGGTTTTCAGCGATTGATTTGGCGATTTTCGGAATGATGAGTCCCAGGATGGCAACCATTGATCCCAAGAGACCAAACACTGATTCCGGCAGTTGTACCATGCGGTAATACTGGCTTGAAAGGGTAATGACCATGCGGACCACACCATCGAACATCATGCCGAACAAGATGACAGCCAAAGCAAACGGGGTTCTGCAGATCCATAGCCCGGCATGCCAGGTCAGTCTGAACGCCTGGGCCAAAGAGGGCGGTTTGTGTGAATCAGGTGCCACTTGTCCGGTCCGGTCCGGCTGGCCCTTTTGAGAAGGAACCTGGGGATCTTTGAGTTGAAGTGTGGTCAGCCATGCGAGAACTGCTAAGACCAATGTGGCATACAGGGGAATCCGCATGGTGGTTTCCTGGGTGAACCCCGGGGAAGCGCCAAATATTGAGAAAAGGCTTTCAAGGAGCCTGGGGTCATACATGGCAGCGCCGGTGCTCATGGCAATAATGAATCCGATGGATTGAAACCGCATCATCACCTCGAGGACCCGGCCCCATTGATCCGGGTCACCTTGAGCCACCAGTGAATCATAGGCAATGGCTTCGTCTGCACCACTGGCTGCAGCCTCGGCCAGACCGCTGCATATCCGGTTGAACAAAAATACCCAGAATACCAGGGTGGGGTTGTGGGTCGGTACAAAGGCGATCACCCCGATTTCAAACATCATGATCGTGGTGGCAGCCACCAGGAGACGCCTTCGGCCGAGAATATCCGCCAATGCGCCGGACGGCACCTCGAGCAGGACAATCGTGGCTGCCCAGACGGCATTGAGGATAGAAAACTGGGCCACACTCAGTCCGAAATCCAGAAACAGGATGGTGAATACCGGGTAGTAAAACCTGGAGTTGAACAGCACCTTAAAGAGTATGAACAGCCGGATGTTTTTTATTTTCAAAGGAGATTCCATGGTCACCTTACCAGAATGCATATGCGTATGTACGGGCGTCAAACAGGATACTTTTTAGTCACTGGTTCTGAATATAAGCATCTGGCGGGAAAAAACAATCAAAACTGTGTGCGTGAAGGGCCTTTTATTCCAGCAGCAATTGAAACTGGGGCCAAGGTGCGGGTGCAGCTTTGGGAATGATGTAATCCAGGCGCTTGATCAAGTGAAGCACGGCCTGATCACCGGTATAATCAAAAGTGTCGCCATGATCCCTGTAGTCTCTGCCCCCCTTTTTCGGGGTTCCGGTCAGTGAACTGTTGGGATCCATGGAATTGGTATTCTGTTGTGAAACATCCCGGACGGCAAAATGGATTCTTGTTCCGGGACGAAGTTTTTTTTCATCTTCGGCCTGGAGACGAAACGGCGCCCACACCTGCTGATAGTAAGGCCACCACTTTTGAAACCTGCCATCAGATCTGGCAAGGATATTAAACCGGCTGTCCGCCTGGACCATTACCGGTACGGCCTGGGACCAGGTGGCATTGGTGATGGCTTGGAACGCGTATCGAAGTTCATAGGTGGCGTGGCTGTACCGGTTGTTTTTATATTTGTCCATAAATCCGATTTCAAACACCCGTGTATCTGAATGAAGCATCACAGAAGGGGAACATATGGTTTCGTTGTTCTGGGGTTCCGGATCGAATTGATACTCGATTTCATCGATCCACATGGCATAGGGCGGTACGGCAATTCCATCATAGGGTTTGGGGGTGATATACCACCGGTACATATGGTTGAAATAATCAAGCCCCCTGTCCCGCAGGCTGGAACTGGGATAGGGGTAGGCTGCCGCATTGCTCCAGGCATTGTTGTGCTGGGGGTGGGCATCCACGATCAGGTGGGCCCATCCGCCCCCCTGAAAGGTGAAGTGGTGGTACCAGTGCCCGCCGGTACCGTCATACGGACCGATATTCAGCGTAATATAGGGGGGGACCTCTTGCCCGCCAGGCCCGTTGGCCAGCTCGCCGGGGAGAAATACATAAAGGCTGAGCCGGTTTTTCCCCTGGGCCTGGGGAAACGGTACCGGGTTGTGGCTGGGGCTGGTGTTGGCAAAGTAAAGGTAGGGATGACCCACGGCAATATCTCCCGCTACCGGGTTCTGGCCGTTTTTTAAAAAATTCAGGTAATGCTCTTTGGTTTTTACCTCAAGCCCGCTGGCATTGCAGGGGAGAGTCCCATTGCTTCCTTCCGGGCAGGTGATGGTATTTTTACCCCCGGTAACCTGATACCTCAGACTGTTCCCGATGACGGCATGCCGGTTGTCAATGTCAAGGAATCCATAGGTTTCAAAACCCATGTGACTGCTGTTGATGGTGCTGCCGTATCGGTAGAACAGATCAAATACCGAGTCATTCGGCAGCGGGTAGGTTGAGGCAGACCGCCATCCGGCCGAATCGTGGGTGGTCATGAAACAGCCGGGTAACGGGTTGGTTTCTCCAGTGGTATATATCCACTGGTCAGTGCTGCCCGGCACCTGGCTCGGCGCAGTGGCCGGAAACCGGTTAAAATCAACAAAGCCGCAAGCCTGGCGGGTTTGGATGCTGGATAGTGCCAGAAGTGCGATCAGGCATACGATCATCAGGGTGCGGGTCATATTCATCTGTTTTCCTATGGTGGTGTCAGCAGCTTGTCACAACGACCTAATCTTATATGAAATACTATGAAAAAAGAAGAGAGAAAAAGTGTAATGATTCGTCATATCACTTGATCTTTGCTGCCGGCTAGAGTAAAAATGTGGGTATGGGCCTGTTTTTCAAAGGATTCATGGCTCAGCCCGGATCACATTTTCCGCAACCGGTATCCTAAATCGGTAAAATTGAAGTCGGTCCTATACGATGGCTCTTTGGATCAAGAACGGAAATGAGAGGACAGCATTTTGGAAAAAAACATTCGCATCGCCCAGATGCAGGTCAGCAAAGAGAAAAACGATACTCTGGTGGCCAGTGGTGTGGGGTCAGGTATTGGCCTGGCCGTCTATGACCCGGTATCCAAGGTTGGCGGCATACTCCATTTTATATTGCCTGATTCAACTCTCGAGAAAGGTGCGGCTGAAAAACAACCCCTGATGTTCGCCGATACCGGGATTCCGGAGCTGCTGGAGGCATTTTCAGCCCTCGGCGGCCAAAAAGACCGGATAAAGGTGCTGGCCATTGGCGGTTCCGAGATCATGAACCAGAGCGAGCCCCACAGTATCGGGAAAAAAAACAGGACAGCCCTGGCAAAATGCCTGGTCGCGGTGGACATTGACCTGGATATCGAGGATATGGGTGGAAATGTGAATCGAAGCCTCAAACTGGAAATTGATACTGGCGATGTATTTGTCAAAACCTCAAGAAATCCTCAAGAGGTGAAAATATGACGGCGATTCAGGAACTGATCAAGGAAATAAAAAAACTTAAGCCGATTCCTGCAGTGATTAACCGGATCATAGAGGCTGTGGATCAACCCGGCAGCTCCATGGATGAAATCGCAGCCATCATTAAATATGACCCGGCGGTGACCGCCATGCTGCTCAAGACCTGCAACTCCGCCTTTTTCGGGCTCAAGAATCCTGCTGAATCCGTTGAAGAAGCCGCCATGTTCCTGGGAACGGATCAGATCGTGGAGCTGGTCCTGTTAAAATCCGGGGCGGCCATCATGACAGGCAAACAGGAAGGTTACGGCCTGCAGGAGGGCGCCATGTGGAAGTATGCCGTTTCCTCGGCCTTGATCGCAAAGCAGGTGGCCCGGCAATTGTCCATGGAGAACATCAACACCATATTTACGGCTGCCCTGCTCAAGGATCTGGGGAAAATCATCCTGGATGGGGTGGTTGCCGATAAAATACAGAAAATTGACCAGTTGGTCGTGGAAAATAACTTCAGTTTTCAGGAAGCCGAAAAGCAGGTGATCGGTATCGATCATGCTGAACTGGGGGCCATGATCGCCAAAATGTGGAAGTTTTCTCCACGCATGGTCAAGATCATCAGAAACCACCATCTCCAGGATGAATCCATGCAGGCGGAAAAGGATATTATCGTGGTATATCTGGCAGACTGTATCTGCATGATGCTTGGGCTGGCCGTCGGCGCAGATGCACTGTCGTACCAGTTCCATACTCAGGCCATGGATGCCTTGGGTCTTGATGCAGAAGGTGTCTCCAGAATCATGGCGTCTTTTACTGCTGATATGGATGATGTGGAGGCGCTTCTTGAGATCCTGTGATGATCACCTGTTTTTATCAATAGTTCATTTTTTCCGGTATTACGCCCCGGACGCCCCCCCGCGGGCGGGGCGTGTCGCCGACCCGCCTGGGGATCAGGTGGATATGGGCATGGAAAATGGTTTGCCCCGCAGTTTCGCCGCAATTGATCCCGATATTGAAACCGGTGACGCCGGGGTCTTTTTTGAGAATATCCGCCTGGAGCTGATGCAATAGTGTATCAGCGTCTTTTTTTTCCTCTGCAGTGAGTTTGAAATAATCGGAACAGTGACGCCTGGGAATGATGAGCATATGACCGGGGGTGACGGGTGAGGTGTCATGAATCGCCACCATGGTGCCTTGGCTGGCACAGATTTTGGATTCGATATTACGAGAACAAAAAGGGCAATGGTCCATATCTTTTGTTTCAGCACAATGGTGATTCATACGGGTATTATGCCGTGAGTGATGAGAATTATCAACAAAGGAGTCGGATATGAAACGGTTTATTATTACAGGCGCATCCGGATTTGTCGGTCAATACATCGCCTCAAGGCTTCTGGATGCTGGACACCGTGTGACCGGAACAGGGACGTCGCAGGGTATCTCCCGCTTTTCAGACCTGGATGATTTTTCCTGGGTCAGAGCCGATACCACACAACCCGGGGCCTGGCAGGAAGAGGTGAAACATGCGGATGTGGTCATCAACCTGACCGGCCGGAACATTTTCAGTTACTGGACAAAGGCATACAAGAAAGCCATTTATGATTCAAGAATTCTGACCACCCGGCATGTGGTTGAGGCCATTGAGCCGGGAAGCGTACTTTTAAACACCTCCGCCGCAGGATTTTACGGAGACGGGAAAGATCAGCTGCTGACTGAAGAGTCTCAAAACGGTACCGATTTTTTGGCCACGGTGTGCAGGGACTGGGAACAGGAGGCATATCAAGCCGCAGAAAAACAGGTTCGGGTTGCCATGATGCGCTTTGGTGTCGTCCTGGGCAGCGGCGGTGCCTTAGGGAAAATGCTGCCGGCGTTCAAGTTGATGGCCGGAGGTCCTTTGGGATCAGGTGTCCAGTGGTTTCCATGGATCCATATTGAAGATCTCTACCGGGCCGCCCTGCACCTGGTGGATCAGCAAGACCTGACCGGCGCCTTTAACTTTACGGCACCGGGTGTGACCCGCCAGAAGAATTTTGCCAGGGCTCTTGGAAAGGCTGTTCACAGACCGGCATTTATGCCGGCGCCCGGCTTTGCCGTCAAGTTGATCATGGGGGAGATGGGATCGGCATTTTTAAACAGCCAGAGGGCTGTTCCAAAACGGCTTCAGGAGAGCGGATTTGATTTTAAGTTTGGCGGACTTGAACAGGCCCTCAGCGACATATTATAACCTGTCTGAGGGTCGAATTAAGGCTTGTAAAATCGATTCTATATGGTATAAAATTTGCTTTTATGCCAGGGCAGGTTTTTCAAGGAATATAAAAGAGGAGTGTAGACATGAATTTTGGATCGGTTGATGAAATTTTACAGTTCGCCGTTGACAGGGAAAAGGAAGCCGTTGAGTTCTATACAGGACTCAGTGAAAAGGAAACCTTCTCCGCTGCCAAGGAAACCTTTATCAATTTTGCCAAAGAAGAGCAGAAGCACGTGGATCTGATTTCAGACATCAAAGGGAATCAGGACAAAATAGACTCCTATGAACTCAAGGAAATCACGGACCTGAAGATTTCGGATTACATGGTTGAAAAAGAATATGAGCCCGGTATGATCATGTCTGATATCCTGCGAATTGCCATGAAAAAAGAGGAAGCGGCTGTAAAGCTTTACAACGAACTGGCTTCTCAATCCGGCGATGCCCAGGTGGAAAAGGTATTTAAAATGCTGGCCCAGGAAGAGGCGCAGCACAAACTTTTCCTTGAGAGCATGTATGATGATTATCTGGCGGATCATGAAGGCTAGATAACGAATCTGATCATTTCAGCGGCTGGAGGACCTGTCCGGGATCCTTCCAGCCGTTTCTTTCCAAAAACCGAATACCAGGTCCGGGTGCATCGTGAGACACAAACCGATGTGCTTTAAACCGGTGCGCTTTAAAAAGGAACGGCCATGGATTACAATTCGCTTTTCAGGCCGTCGACCATGGCGGTTATTGGCGTTTCCACCAGCCAGGGCAGCCATCCGGCCAATGTCATCTACAATAAAAATCATCTGAGATACCCGGTGAAGGTGTTTCCGGTTAATCCCAAAGGGGGCACCCTGTCAAGGGAGGTTCTCTATAAGAGCGTGGAGGATATTCCCGAGCCGGTGGATCTGGCCGTTATCGCTGTACGGTCCCGTTTTGTTCCCGAGGTCATGGAGCAGTGTATCCGGAAAGGCGTCAAGGGTGCGGTTGTGATATCGGGCGGGTTTGCCGAAGTGGGCAACCAGGACATCCAGGACCGAATGGTAGAGCTGTCCAGGCAGGCAAACTTTCCGTTTATCGGTCCCAACTGCCTGGGAATATTTTCCCCGCATGCAGTAGATACATTTTTTCTTCCCGGAGAGCGGATCATTCACCCAAAAAAGGGCAATGTGGGATTCATCTCACAGAGCGGCGGAGTGCTGATTGACCAGATGGTCAAATTCGCCGGCCAGGGGATCGGGATCTCTTCTGCTGTCAGCATCGGGAACAAAGCCATGGTCAGGGAAGCCGATCTGCTCCAATGGTTTGCCAATGACCCGCAAACCGCAGTGATTGCATTTTACATTGAGGGGTTTGAACAAGGGGAGGGACGGACATTTGTCCAGCTGGTCGAACAGTGCAATAAACCGGTGATTGTGCTCAAGGCCGGTAAAAGCGAGCAGGGTGTATCTGCAGTTTCCAGCCATACGGCCTCACTGGCCGGTGATTACCGGGTGTTCTCCGAAGTGATGGCGCAGCATTGTGTGGCAGAAGCACTGAACGAGTATGAGCTGACCTCTTTTGCAGAGGCATTGAGCTGTTATCCCGAGGGCAGCAAGGGAAATGTGGGAATCGTATCCTTGAGCGGGGGACATGGGGCTGTTTCGGCAGATGCCTGTGCACAGCATGGGTTGAGCCTTCCATCACCCTCGCCAGAAACGGTTGAGGCGATCAAGACGCGTCTGGGTGAGCAGGTCCGGGATATTGTATCCCTTAACAATCCCATTGACCTGACCGGCAGCGTTACAGACAGGGATCTGGTGACGACCGCCCGGCATTTGTCGAGGGATGATGGGATCGATTGCATACTCATGCTGCTGCTGCCGTATTCACCCGGTGTATCAGCCGATATCGGGGCCAAACTTGCGCGGGTATATCAGGATGAGGGCAAGCCCATGATTGCCTATGTACCCAATGAGGACAAATACGCGATCATTATTGAGGGATTTGAGCTCAACAACATCCCGGTGGCATCGTCGGTGGAAGGGGCGGTAATGATGGCAAAAGCATTGAAGAGGTGCACGCCATGAATGAGATATTGAACAACATCCCTGATCAAGGGTGGGAAATATTGGAACAAAGCCGTTCCAGGGGATGGGTACTGGAGCCCATGGCAAAATCGTTCATGGAAATGACCGGTTTGGATATCCCCAAGTTTTACCTGGGCAGCTCATCCAGCCGAGCCGGTGAGTTTCTCAAGCAATGTAAATCCGGTGTGGTGGCCAAGTGCGTGTCTTCCCAGATCCTTCACAAAACCGAATATGGGGCCGTACGGGTTGGTATCCACAATCAGGATCAGCTCAAGGAAGCATTCAGGCACTTCAAGTTGCTGCCCGGCTTTGAGGAGGTGCTGGTAGAGGAGATGCTGTCCGGGGTCGAACTGCTGGTCGGTGCCAAGATCGACTATCAGTTCGGGCCGGTTATTGTGATGGGTATCGGCGGAACCGGGGTAGAGGTCTATAAGGACACCACCATCAGAATGGCACCCTTAAAACCCGGGGATGTCCTTTCCATGGTGAACAGCCTTATCGGCAAAGATATTATCTCAGGGCACCGGGGACAGCAGGGGGTTGATATGGATGTCCTCACCCGGGTGCTGGTGCAGTTCTCACATACGGTGATGGAAATGGAGGACCGGATTGAATCCATTGACCTGAACCCGGTGATCTGTACGCCGGACCGCTGCGTGGTGGCCGATGCTCGGATCATACTGGCATCTGAGGAATAATGTTAAAAGTATGGTGCAGGAATATTTGAGACAGTAATGTCTTGTGAGACAGGAATAAAAACAGACAAACCCGGTTATCGAAAAATGAATATGAAACCGCAGAATCAGCAGATCAAACTGGTATCATGGAATGTGAACGGCCTGCGTGCCGTGGTTAAAAAAGACTTTGAAAAAAGTATACAAACCCTGGATCCGGACATCCTGATGCTCCAGGAAACGAAATTGCAGGAAGGCCAGCGCACCAGTGAGATGATCAATTTCATGGACTATGAATCGCACTGGGCCTATGCATCCACGAAAAAGGGATACAGCGGGGTCGCATCGTATACACGGATTAAACCGGACCATGTCCAGATCGGACTCGGAGCCCCCCGGTTTGATGGTGAGGGACGGATTATCCGGATGGATTTCGGGGATACGGTCCTGTTCAATATCTACTTCCCTAACGGGACCAGTTCCGATGAGCGCTTACAGTACAAACTCGAGTTTTATGAGTGGTTTCTCGACTATGCCGGCGCATTGAGGCGTGATGGAAAGAGCCTGGTGATCACGGGTGATTTTAATACGGCTCACAATGAGATCGATCTCAAGAATCCGGGGCCCAACAGTAAACGTTCCGGTTTTTTGAGGATTGAGCGGGATGTTCTGGATGCCATGGTCCAAGACGGTTATGTGGATACGTTCCGCCATCTTCATCCCGAAACCGTGAAGTACTCATGGTGGTCCTACCGTTTCAATGCACGCAGGAACAACGCAGGCTGGCGGATCGACTATTTTTTTGTCACCCGGGATCTGGTGGAGAACAACCGGATATCCCATGCGTTTATAGACAATGATATTTTCGGGTCAGACCACTGTCCCGTCGGCCTGACCCTCAGTCTTTAATAATTCCGCAGGTCCGCCTTAATCCTTGAATACCAGCTTCCCGCCGATATGTCCGGCAACGCCGGCAGCGGCAATCATCACGACATTGATCAGGATGAATGCCCAGGCATGGGGCCGGGTAAGCACATCGGGCTCAATCAGGACCCATGCCAGACTGATCACGCACGAGGCTGTGGTGATGGCTGCTGCAAGGATTTTGATCTTGAAGATCACGGTCATGGCCTGCATGTATTTTTTCTGCCATTCGATCACACCGGAATACAGGACAAACGGGAGCACCAGCAATACGAAAATCAGGTTCACCATGCCGACCTGGGAGAGCAGGGTGGAATCAAACAGCCAGGCCAGCACAAATACCATCACCGCCACGGGAAGCACGCCGTTGGGAAAGTGAACCGAGACCGGATGGGCATGGTGCTGGACCATCAGGTCGGTCAATATGTCATAGGGTTTGCGGTCTTTTTTGGGCGGTGCCGGTTCTGGTGCTGCAGGCGCTGCTGTTTCGGTTTTGGCCTGATCGTCAGGGGAGGCGGCTTTTTTTGCTGGCGGGCGTTTTTTTTTGGCCGCCAGTGCTTCGGCCTCAGCAGGGTCAATCTCTATGAATTTTGATGCCGGGACTCCGCAGATGGGGCATTTCTCGGGTGGTGCGTCCCCTTTGTGGATATATTTACAAACCGTACATTGCCAGGTTTTCATAATCGAATCTTGTCCTTTATCAGCAGTTATCGTTCTTCAAGATCAGTGAATGTACATTCGTCAGGCCCGCAATAATCGCCGACATAGGCTGCACCGGGTCTGTACAGGGATGGTTTTGGGGCGGCCGTGGCATATTGCTCTTCAATAATATGGGCAGCCCAGCCGATCACCCTGGAAACGGCAAATATCGGGCTGAACAGGTCAATGGGGATCCCCATGGCGTAGAACAAAGATGCGGAATAAAAATCCACGTTGACGAAAATGTCCCTTTGCTTGTGTTCTTTAAACGCTTTTTTTGCTCTGACTTCAAGGGTTTTTGACAATTCATACCACTGGGGCTGACCGGTTCGTTCTCCCAGCTCCCGGCTCATGGGAGCAAGGATTTTGGCCCTGGGATCATCGGTTTGATACACGGCATGGCCAAGTCCCATGATCAGTCCGCCCGCCTTGAGGGTATCATCAATATAGCCGTCGATATGCTCTTTATTTCCTATTTTTTTAAGCATCTCCATTACACGGACATTGGCACCCCCGTGGAGTTCGCCGGACAGGGAACCGATGGCGGCGGAGATGGCCGCATACATATGCGCACGGGTGGATGCCACCTGCCGTGCGGTGAATGTTGACGCGTTAAAGGAATGCTCTGCATGGAGAACCAGCGCCACATCAAAATAGTGGGCGGTTCTCTCATCCGGAACCTCTCCGGTGAGCATGTACAGGAAATTGGCGGCATGGCCAAGGTCCTCCCTGGGAGGAACAAGGGGCTTGTTGTTCCGCAGTCGATGAAAGGCTGCTGTAATCACGGCAATGCCCGAAACAAGGTTTTCTGATCTGAGTAGCGCATTCTCCATGGAGCGCTCACCCAGCAGGGTGTCAGACTGGGCAAGCATGGGAACGGCTGCCTGAAGCACATCCATTGGATGCGCGTTCGACTCAAGACCCTTTAAAAAGCCATAGATGTTTTCCGGGATCTGCCGTTTTTGAACCAGGCTGCGGCTGAATCTGTCAAGCTCCTCATGGGTCGGGAGCCGTTCATACATCAGCAGGAAACACACCTCTTCAAAGGAGGCTTTCTGTGCCAGGTCCTCAATGAGGAACCCCCTGTAGATCAATTTACCTTCACTGCCAAGCACATTGCATATCCGTGTGCTGGCAACCTCAACCCCTCTCAGGCCGGTATTGATGATCGGCATGCACTCGTCCATATCGTTCTCCTTTTGAACCCAATTATTGTTGGGGATTAAAAGATTTTATCGACAGGTCTTCTTTCAGGAACATATGCGGCTTCCCTTTTTTTCAGGTGAAGATCCTCCGAGATATAAAGGCCGCAGTAACAGGCGCCGAATTCTTCCAGGTCGGGCTGCCGGTAGTCACACGGGCAGAAAATATCTCTGTCCGCCTCCCGGTCTCCGGATGCCAGGCGGCACGGGCAGGCCATATAGCCGTAGCGTTCCTTGTTGTTCATCAAGGATTCAAGCAGTTCAAACACCAGATCCTTGTCTTTATTAAAATAGATACCCTTGGCTTCGTTGGTCTTTTTTAACATCTCGTATAGTTGTTCAGTATTCATCGTGTTGCATCCAATGCTTGTAAAATTTCATCCTCCTTGAATCCGACTATGACCCGGTCCTTTATGACCAGTGTGGGGAATGAACACCTGGGGTTGACCTCTTTGATGTCCTTGATGCATGATTTCCGTTCGTCGCCTTCAAGCAGATCAACCTCCTCATATTCATAGATTACATCATATTCATCCAGCAGCCGCCGTGTGGACTTGCAGTGACTGCAGGTACTCAGCGCGTACAATTTGATATAGCACTCCGTCATATTACACTCCTAAAAAGAAAATGGAACGATCCGTTTTGCAGGGTGGTTTAAACCCTTCATAAGAAAATGCACATTTTACAGGATTATTTCAAGGTTTAATTTACCGGCCGCACCCGGTTTGATGGATGACACCGGTTGACAATATGTACCGCGGGCGGATAAAAGGATTTTAAATGGTCTGTTTTTTGCTATAATCACTTACACGGAAATGAAAATCCGGACGTGTGGAGAATCCGTATCGAGCAGACCAGACCGCTGTCAACTGGACATAAATGAAGCATTCTACAAAGAGGAGAACCGGTGAATGACCCAATGGACCTGCACCCTGTGCCATGAAGAGATATCCGACCCCAAGCCTGAGTATTGCCCCAACTGCAGTGCCGATGCCGCCATGATACTTGATCGTGAAAAAGAACTGCCCCAGGATCTTGAAGCTGCCCGGACCCGTGCCAGAACCCTTCTGAAAGGGTTTTGTGCGGCGTATCCCGCCTGTGACGGTAATTTTGATAAAATCTGCCAACGCGAGGCTTACGGAAAACCGATCGGATTCGGCGGTGCGGGCCAGGGGATATCATTCAGAGCAAACACACAGGCGCTGCTTGATATCCGCTTGAAAACCTCGGTGGTGGGTGATCACTTTGTGCCTGACACCACGACACGTATTTTTGGAAAAGATATCGAGTTTCCGGTGATGGCGTCATCAACGGCAGGGGTTCAGGGGTATAACCAGGTCATGGATGAGACCCAGTTCTGCAAGGCAGTGGTCAGAGGCGCAAAAGAGGCCGGGACAATTGCACTGAGAGGAGATACCTGGTTTTACACACCGGAGAGTTATCCGGGACTGGACAGCATCGAGGACAGTGGCGGCTGGGGAATTCAGATATTCAAACCCCGTTCCCAGGATGTCATTAAATCGTTGATCGAACGGGCTGAAGCCATTGGATGCATTGCCGTCGGCGTGGATCTGGACGGCTGCGGATCGACCAATATGGCTGCCCACGGCCAGCCGGTGTTTCGGAAAAGTGTTGGTGATATCAAAGAACTGGTATCTTTTTCATCCCTGCCGTTTATTGCCAAGGGGGTCATGACGGCAGATGATGCCCAGAAATGCGCAGAGGCCGGTGTGAGTGCCATCGGGGTATCCAACCACGGGGGCAGGGTGCTGGACGGTACGCCCGGTGTGGCCGAGGTGCTTCATAATATCCGGCAGGCCGTCGGAAAGGAGATGACCCTCACTGCCGACGGAGGGGTCCGTACCGGATATGATGTCTTGAAAATGCTTGCATTGGGGGCGGATGCGGTGATGCTGGGCCGGGACCTGATCCGGGCAGCGGTGGGGGGCGGGACCCTCGGGGTCAGGCTCCACCTCAACCACATCAAAAAAGTCCTGCGCCACGCCATGTTGATGACCGGCACACGGACGATTGAGATGGCTGGCCCCCGGATCATAGAGAATTTCAAACCATAACTCAGGAAAGGAGGCAGCATGGGTAAGTTTCTAATTGTTTATGCCACCCGCTCTGACGAAACCCTGTCTATCGGCAATCTCATTGCGGAGGGTATACGGATTGCCGGACACGAGGCCGAGGTGAAGCGGGTCAACGAAATTTCCAGCGAGGATGATTTGAACGGGTACGACGGTTATGCGTTCGGGTCTGCGACATATCATGGCGAGATGATTACCGCCATGAAGCAGCTCCTGTTTATTGCCGAGCGTGCCGACCTTGAAGGAAAGCCCGGCGGTGCATTCGGTGCTTATGGATGGAGCGGTGAGGCAGCAGGACGTATTTTCGATACCATGGATAATATCTACGGGATGAAAATGGTGGATGCGCCGCTTATGCTCAAAGCCAGTTGGATTGACGGGGGCCTCCAGGCGGCCCAGGCCTACGGAAAACAAATCGCAGAGCTGTTGTAAAGCAAAAGGGGGAGCCATGGGTTCAACTTCCCGAAACGATACAAAACTGATGATTGTCCGGTGTCCCTCATGTATGACACGGAACAGGATCCCGGTTGCCAGGGCGTCAGACCGCCCCAACTGCGGTAAGTGCGGAGCAAAGCTGCCGGCCATTGAACTGGGTAAGGTTGTGAATGTCACGGATCAGACCTTTGAAGCAGAGGTGTTTTCCTCCCCGCTACCGGTACTGGTGGACTGCTGGGCGCCCTGGTGCGGACCCTGCCGTTCCATCGCACCCGTACTCGATGAACTCGCAGTGACATACGGGACACGACTGAAAATCGTTAAAATTAATATGGATGAAAACCCTCAAACATCAGCCCGTTTTAATGTGATGAGCATACCCACCATGCTGCTGGTCCAGGGTAAAACCGTTGTGGATACCCTGGTGGGGGCATTGCCCAAAGAGGAAATTGAAAGGCAGATTGCCAGAATTATCTGAGGGAAACGGCGGCAGCACGACTCATGCCGCCGTTTATCAGTGGGTATCAGCTAATCCAGGACTTCCATGAGCTTGCCGCAGCAGGGCGGGATGCGGTCCCCTTTCTTGAGTTCGACATATTTATTGCAGGTCTGGCAATAACAGCGGCAGTCTGTATCCGCATAGGCCACCGGGTATTCATCCCCGGATGCCTTGGCATCATCCGCCCCCTCTATGGCAAACCGGGCCAGGGTATCTGTTGCCGCCACATACTGGCCCACGGGAACCAGTTTTTTGTTGAACCTTACACAATCCACAATCGTACGCCACAAGGCTTCCAGCTTGGTCTTTTCATCGGCTGATTCCGGAGTGAACTCCACAAGGTTTTTCTGAACATCAATTTTCATCGGGTGTCTCCTTTTCAATTGGTTTTAAAAGGTAATAATCTCAAAATCCTGGTCCCTGTATCCGGACATGGCCGGGTGTCCGGACATGTCATCCAACAGTGTCAACCCTCTTAGCTTTGCCTCTTCCAGGGTCCCAAGCTTGTTTGCACAGGCTTTGCACACACCTTCGAGAAGGCCCTGTTCCAGTGTCCTTGACCACAGGGTATTCAGCGGATTATCCGTTCTATAGAGTTCAGTAATCAGCTTCACACTGGCGCCCTCCATGATGACTCTGCACTCATGCCCCTTGGCGTTCATGTCCAGCGCATTGAGCAGGACATGGATAAAGCACATGGGATCACCGTTAAATACAAAGAAAGCGAATTTTCTCATTTCTCCTCCCAAGAAAAGTGTTGTATTTTTAATTCAAATCGTAATACAAGTTCTATACCATAAGCAGCAGGCGATGATTTTTCCCAAGTATCTCTACTATTTTTGTCGTCTGTAGATGTGTCTTGATACAATTTTGTCTTGGTTTGAAATGTCTCAGCGTGGTTGCCCGGTGACAGGGTCATGGCGCACCGGCAGGCCAATGTGCTCAAAAAAAACAGTGAAAAAAGAGTTGCTTGGAGAATTTCAGGTAAAAAATGGGGGTTTTTCTGCAGCCTGTGCGGCATCAGGCATGATGATTGCTAATTCTTGGGTGCGTGTAAGAATGCTGAACGTGGATGGTGTAACAACAGAGTTCATAAATATATAAGGGGTGCTGTGATGAAAAAATATCTGATCATTGGAAACGGAGTAGCCGGAACAACAGCGGCCCAGGAGATCCGGAAACACGATACCCAGGGGCAGATCACTATGGTCAGCCAGGAGAACCTTCCATTCTATTCCCGGATCAAACTCCCGGATTTTGTTGCCGGCCTCAGTGATACTGACGGTTTGGTCATCAGAAAAGCGCAGTGGTACAAAGATCAGCAGATCGATCTGAAAACCGGAACCGAAATTGTAGAGATTGATCACCCGGCGAAATCAGCCAGGGACAACAACGGGAACCTTTATCCATATGATTCCCTGCTCATTGCATCCGGAAGCGTATCTTTCATTCCGCCTGTTGAGGGCAGTGACAAGGGCAATGTGTTTGCCTTGAGAAGTTATGAGGATGCCCGGCAACTGGAAGGTGCGGCAACCAGCGCCAGGAATGCCGTGGTGATCGGCGGGGGATTGTTAGGTCTGGAAGCGGCCCATGCACTGATCAAAAAAGGGCTTCAAGTGGTTGTGGTCGAGTTTTTTGACCGTCTGCTGCCTCGCCAGATGGATAACAACGGGGCACTGCTGTTGAAAAAAATGCTGGAAGCCCAGGGCTTTGAGTTTCGGCTGGATGCCAAGACCAGGCAGGTGACCGGAGAGGACCGGGTGACCGGTGTAGAACTTGAATCCGGAGAAGTGCTTCCGGCCGACCTGGTACTTTTTTCCACCGGTGTGAGATCCAACCTGGCATTGCCCGGAAAGCTGGATCTTGAAACTGACCGGGGCGTGATTGTGAATGCCCGGATGGAAACCGGTATGGATGGTGTCTGGGCTGCGGGTGATGTGGCGCAGTTCGATGGAATGAATTTTTGCATCTGGCCCGAGGCCCAGGAGCAGGGAAGGGTGGCCGGTGCCAACATGGCCGGCGCCCATGAGGAATTTCAGGCGATTGTTCCGTCCAATCGCTTGAAGGTTGCCGGTATTGATCTGGGATCTGCCGGTGAGATTGACCCCAATGATGAACTGGAAAAAGATCTGGAGCAAAGCGACACCCTTTACCGTAAACTGGTCAAGAAGGACGGCCGGGTCATCGGGTGTATCATGCTCGGGGATACCTCGGGATTTAACGAGGTGGTGAAAACCATATCCGGGAAATAAGTGCGTTTGCACCCCGATCCCCGGGGAGAATAAATAAACCAGAAGTCATACATATGAACACACAAGAGGAGGAAGAATGCCGGCGTTAAAAGGAACCGAAACTGAAAAAAATTTACTGAAAGCATTTGCAGGAGAGTCACAGGCACGGAACAGATATACCTATTATGCATCCAAAGCCAAAGCAGAAGGGTATGTCCAGATCCAGTCCATTTTTGAAGAGACAGCAAACCATGAGAAAGAGCATGCCAAACGCCTGTTCAAATATCTGGAGACCGGTGAGGAACTGGAAGTTACCGCAGCATTTCCCGCCGGTGTGATCGGAACAACCATGGATAACCTCAAGGCCGCCGCCGAGGGTGAAAACTATGAGCATACTTCCATGTATCCCGAGTTTGCTGCAAAGGCCCGTGAAGAGGGATTTGAAGATATTGCCGCAACATTTGAATCCATTGCCGTGGCCGAGTTGTATCATGAGGAGCGTTACCTGGCCCTGATGAAAAATATCGATACGGACCAGGTGTTTAAAAGAGATGCCAGTACAGCATGGCGCTGCAGGAACTGCGGGTACAACCATGTCGGTGCAGAACCTCCCGAACTGTGCCCGGCATGCGCCCACGCCAAAGCGCATTTTGAAGTAAAACCGGAAAATTATTAATCCCTTAAACCAAAGGAGACATAACAATGGCAGAAAAATACGGTATCTATAAATGTGAAAAGTGTGGCAACATCGTTCAGGTTCTTCATGCAGAACAACCCCCGGTCATGTGCTGCGGGAAACCCATGGACCGCCTGGTGGCAAACACGGTCGATGCGGCCCAGGAAAAACACGTTCCTGTAGTTGAAAAAATTGACGGCGGATATCTTGTAAAGGTCGGCAGCGTGGCTCATCCCATGACCCCGGAGCACTGGATCGTATGGATAGAGCTGGTTTCAGAAAACGGTTCCCTGATTCAAAGAAAGTTCCTGGATCCTTCCGAAGCACCGGAAGCGACCTTCTATACAGATGCTGAAAAGGTCACTGCAAGAGAATTCTGCAACCTTCACGGTCTCTGGGAACACTAAAAAACATAGGTGGTTGATCCCCCATACAAAAACCCCCTGGCAGTTCCGGCTGCCAGGGGGTTTTGTTTTTTAAGCAGAGAAGGATAAGCGTCTTCAACTATCCGGCTTCAACCATTTTTCTTGCCAGGATCCTAATATGGTCCATCTCCTCCTTGATAATATCATCGATTCTGCTTTTACCTGATTTTTCAGGTACCATCTCTTTGATCCCCAGGTAAAACACGATGGAGTCCTTTTCAGCCTGTATGGCAGACCGCATGATGGTCTTGAAATCGCCGGAGGGCGTTTCCTTTTCGCTAAACACCCGCATGTCAGCCAGTGATTTCAGATACATGGCGTTTTCATCATCGGGGTCGAAGACCCTTGAAAAGGTCTCGCTTTCAGACAGGTCTTTCTGAAGGGCCGCAAACGTCTGCTCATGGTCATCTTCCATGGCAGCCAGTTCCAGAAGAAATTCCTTGTGTTCCGCATGATCTGTCTGCTCTGCCGCTTCACGGTAAAAGGCAGCACCGTTTTTTTCCAGTTGAATTGCAATCTCAAATATATCGTTTGCAGTGAAATCGTAAGCCATTTTTCCTCCACATCTGTTAGCAGCGTTTTTTAATTTCCTGACCGACCTTTACACCCAGGTCAAAGCATCGCTGGATATCATCGTTATCCGGAACATACTGAACTTTTATTCCCTCGTCAATGATGTCAAGCTTCATGGCTTCAAATTCCTTGTTCAGAATTTTAACGGCTTCGCCGCTCCACCCGTAGGAACCGAATGCGGCCGCCATCTTGTTCTGGGGGCGAAGGCCCTTGATATAGGTCATGACATCCGCAATAACCGGGAAAATGTTGTTGTTCAGCGTTGGGGAGCCCACGAGCATGGCGCCGGCTTCGAGGACCTCTGTCATGATGTCGCTTCGATGCCACTTGCGGGTATTCATTAACCGGACATTCACCTGTTCGGCCTCAATCCCGCTGGTGATGGCCCGGGCCATCTTGGTGGTGCTGTTCCACATGGAGTCGAAAATGACCACCGCCTTTTTTGAGGGTTCCTGCCTGGACCATTTGTCATAGGCCTGAATGATCTTGGCAGGATCCTTGCGCCAGATGATGCCGTGGTCCGGGCATATCATGTCGATTTTAAGCCCCATCTTCGTGACATCCTGAATCAGGGCCTGAACCTTGGACGAAAAATGCAGCAGGATGTTGGCATAATATTTCCGGGCATGGGGCATGATCTCATCCCCGATCTCATCATCAAAAAACATGTCGCCGGCAAAATGCTGCCCAAATGCATCGCTTGAAAACAGAATCGCTTCATCTTTCAGGTAGGTGAACATGCTGTCCGGCCAGTGAAGCATTTTTGTTTCAAGAAATGAAAAGGTGCGGTCACCCGTAGAAAGCTCATCTCCGGTACCCACGACCTGGAAGTTGAATTCCTGGTTAAAATGGCTTTCAAGGTTTTTTTTGCCCATCTTGGAACAATATACAGGCTTGTCTTTCCCAATCACGTGCATGACCCGGGGAATACCGCCGGAATGGTCCATTTCCGTGTGATTGGAGATCACGATATCGATATCGGTCGGGTCAATAATCCGGCTGATATTGGAGAGCATTTCATCGGCAAAATCTTTTTTAACCGTATCAACAAGGACGTTCTTTTCTCCAAGTACCAGGAATGCGTTGTAGGTGGTGCCTTCATAGGTGGAATATCCGTGAAAGTCACGGATGTCCCAGTCCCGGCATCCCACCGAGTATATATCTTTGGCTACTTCCAATGGTTTATACATAATGGTCTCCCTAACGGTTGATCAGTCCACCAGATCAAAATACTCTTTTTCCGCATCACAAAGCGGGCAGACCCAGTCTTCGGGCAGATCTTTGAACTCGACTACGGGGTAAATATTGTTTTCAATATCACCTTCTTCCGGGTCGTAGATATATCCGCAGGGGCATTCGTATTTGTCCATTTTATTCCTCCTTGTGTTAATATTTGCATCATTTGATTCATCTGTTACAGTCTTCAGTGTTCAAGAACCTTACTGGCAAAGTTGTTGCAAGTAATGTGCCTGTTTTGTTCCCGAGGAAAAGGCTGTTAACTTGTTGCATCTTCCTATAATATGGGGTTCTTGAAATCAACCCGTTGATTTAAAGGGATGCAACTTCAACACAAAATACAATAAGACGGTGAAAATGTCACATATGGAATATAAAAAAGAGACAAGAATCTCGACGGATATTGAGCAGCTTTTCAGGTGGCATGAGCGAAAGGGTGCAGTGTCGCGTCTGACACCGCCCTGGGTGTCCCTGAAACTGGTGAACCATTCCGGCGGTATCGAAACGGGGACCCAGGTTCATTTTATCCTGAAAATATTCGGTATCCCGTTTGTCTGGCAGGCCGAACATATTGACTATAAAAAAAATATCCTGTTCAGGGACCAGCAGACCAAAGGGCCCTTTAAGTCATGGATCCACACCCATGGATTTGAGAAATTGTCCGACACCGAATCCCTGATGGTAGACCATGTCCGTTATCAACTGCCGTTTGGTATCTTTGGCCGGATGTTCGGCCCTTTATCCAGAAAGGACATGGCCAGGATATTTACCTTTCGGCACCGGGTGCTCAAGGATGACCTGGAGCAGATGCCGGGCAATTTTCATCCCATGACCATTCTTGTCTCGGGTGCCAGCGGGACCATTGGCAGTGCACTGGTTCCCTTCCTCATGACCTGCGGGCACCGGGTGATCCGGCTGGTAAGGCGCAAGCCGGACCCGTCAAATGATGAAGTGTTCTGGGACCCTGATCAGGGCATCCTCGACCTGGATGAGGATCTGGGGATTGATGCCGTAATCAATCTTAACGGGCTCGATATCTCCAGGGGACGGTGGACCGATGACCAAAAGGATAAAATTATTCAAAGCAGGACCCGGCCGACCGCACTGTTGATAAAAAAGATGTCCCAAAGAGCTGTCACGCCTAAAGTGTTCCTGTCTTCATCTGCCATCGGGTACTATGGTCACGGGGGGGAGCGCCTTCTGACGGAAGCGGACAGTTGTGGCGACCGCTTTATTTCAGGCGTGTGCAGGGAGTGGGAAGATGCCAGCAGGGTGGGTAATGCATCCGGTATGCGGGTGGTACAGCTCAGGATCGGCATTGTCCTGACTCCGGCCGGCGGGGCTGTCGAACGTATGGTGTTCCCGTTTTTACTGGGTCTTGGGACAAAAGTGTCTCGTGGTGATCAGTATATGTCCTGGATTTCCATGGAAGATACGCTGGGCAGTATCCATCACATCCTGTTCAATGAGGATATCAAGGGGCCTGTCAACCTGACCGCACCCAACCCCGTAACCAACAAAGTGTTTACCACGACGCTGGCCCGCGTGTTGAACCGGCCGGCCTGGTTTACACTGCCGTCTTTCGTGGTCAGGCTGTTATGGGGACAGATGGGAGAAGAGACCCTTCTGGACAGTGCCCGGGTTGCCCCGCAAGCGCTTGCTGAGACCGGATATCAATTCCGGTTTACAGGAATTGAGAATGCGCTGCGGCATGCTTTGGGCCGGTATGGAGATGAGGGTTGATTTTGCATTGCATTTAGGCGGATCATACCATAAAATAGCGACCATTTATAATGCGTACTGCAGTCAATTGATCGGATAAATGAAAGTAACTACATGAATCAGCACTTAAAAATCCTGTTCAGCATCTTCATGGTTGCGGCCCTGATTTTCGGTTTTCTGAACATCTATTTCCCCCTTGAAAATTACAGTTTTGAGCGGCTTCACATATTTTTATTCAACCTGTGTACCGGCGGTACCATCATTCTCCATTTTACCCGGGGAGATGAAAAAATGAGCGTTCTGGTGCAGACCTTTTTCATCTGCTCACTGATATATGCGGTTTCCGCCTTTTTAAAGCAGTATGAAGTGACCCTGTTGGTGTCTCTGCCCCTGTTCATCCTGGTAGAGCGGGTGAGGGTTGAGAATTTTACGCTGTTTCCCTTTGATTTCTTCAGAAAAGAGGTACCGGTGTCTGAAAAGTTTCATCAGGCATCCTTGCTTTGCCTGTCCATCGGTATTGTACTGGCCGCCCTGGTGATCCTGAACAACGAGTATTTCAAATGGGTACAAATGGAGAAGATCCAGCTGAACACCTTTTTCCTGGGGTTTTCCTTTCCGCTGTCCCTGATCAGTCTCTCCATCGTGTTTGTCATGCTCAATAAGGCAGAGGGCAGCATGAACAGGATGATCAAGGAGATCTGCTTCTGGACCATCAACCTGGGCGTGATCATCTTTTTTTTGTTTATCCTGTTTGAAAAATTTATCCCCCAGATTTTTGTGACATCCGCTCTGACCTTGGCCGTGGTGACGGTATTTGTCCTGTACCGCCGTTACGGGGAGATCATGCAGCAGAAACAGTTTTTATCCTCCGGGATCGGTTTTTTGATCGCTACGGCCATCACCGGAATTGTCTATATCATTTTTCAGATGTCCGATGGGTATGATCCCTCAAAAACCAAGTGGCTCCTCCATCTGCATGTGTTTGCATCCCTGTATGGATGGAACCTCTGCGGTCTGGCCGTCATTTGCAGGTACCGTGATTTTCCCATTCGCCTGCATTCGACCACGGTGATTGTGATTCACTGGCTGACAGCCATCATCCTGGCCCCCCTGGGTGTGTTTTACGGTTTTTTTGCCGTACTGGCCGTCCTGGGGTATACATTTATCACCTTTACCCTGTTTTTTTCCAGCCACAGCCGCCGGGTCGCCCCGAGGGCGGCAGGGCAAGGTTTGAGGGGATAGAAGAGGACAACCCGTAGATCCTGAAAGACGCCGACGTGAGCAATAAAGAGAAATTAAAGCAGTTCCTCGGCCTGTTTGACGGCCACGCCAGGGTGTTGATCATCATCAATGCAGATCCGGATTCCATTGCCAGTGCCATGGCAGTCAAGCGGCTGCTCTGGCGGAAGGTGGCCCATGTATCCATTACCTATTTCAACAAAATCACCCGCCCGGACAATTTGGCCATGATCGAACTGACCGAATCGGATCTCATCCCATACCAGGAGACGGATTTTTCCGCCTTTGACCGGTTTGTGGTCGTGGATTCGCAACCGGATCACCATGACTGCTTCAGCAGGGTTAAATTTGATGCCATTATTGATCATCATATCGAAACCTGTCCCGAGGCCGGTTTTGTAGATATCAGACCCGAATACGGTGCCTGTGCCACCCTGTTGACCGAGTATCTCAAAGCCGCCAAGATCAAACCCTCTCAGAAGTTAGCGGCTGCCCTGATGCTCGGTATCAAGACAGATACGGCAGACTTTACCCGGCAGGCGGGACTGAAGGATATCCGTGCCTTCCAGTACCTGTATCAGCATGCGGATATCAATCTGGTGATCAAGGTGCAGCGGGCGCTGGTCACACAGGATGACCTGGATTTTTTGGCACAGGCCATCAAACATCGGAAAATCATCCATAACCGGGCCTATTTTCACAAGGGAAAAATGGACAAGCCGGATGAACTGGTGGTGGTGGCCGATTTCTTCATGGGTATTGCCGGGGTGAACTGGTCGATCATATCAGGGGTTCACGAAAACCGCCTGATCATTGTGTTCAGGAATGACGGACTTAGAAAGGGAGCCGGTAATACAGCCAAAGAGGCTTTTGAGTGTTATGGTTCGGCCGGCGGCCACAAGACCATGGCCCGGGCGGAACTGGACCTTAAACAGGTAAAGGATGAGGTGGGCAGCACCTGTAAACGATCCATTGGTGACTGGATCATCGCCAGGGTGGAGGCATATGCCGGTAAGAAAATAGAATAGGCAGGGTGAATGAGCAGGATGAAACCGGACAGGGCCAGCGCACTGTACACCAGTGAGCAGCGGTACAGAAAGCTGGTCGAGACCATGGGGGACGGGCTCAGCGAGATCGATGAGCACCAGGTCACCACCTATGCCAATGATACACTATGCCGGATGTGGGGCCGGACCCGGGATGAGATTCTCGGGCGGAAGGTCACGGCATTCCTGGACAGAAAGAACCAGCAGATCCTGGAACGTCAACTCAGGCAGCGCCGCCAGGGAGGGCGGGACCCCTATGAAATCACATGGACCCGGAAGGATGGTTCAAAACTGGCGACCATCATGACGCCCACCCCCTATTTTGATGCACAGGGCACCTTTAAAGGCAGTTTTGCCGTTGTCACGGATATCTCCCGGCATCAACAGGAAAAGCAGCGCCTGGAGGCTTCCCATGAGATCCTCGAACAGCGGGTAGCCCAGCGGACCCAGGAGCTGGAGGAGAAAACCAGGAGCCTTGAAGATGTAAACACGGCACTGAGGGTGCTCCTGAAAAAGAGAGAAGAGGATCAAACCATACTGGAGCGGCGGATGGTGTCCAATATCCGTGAGCTCATCGTACCCTATATCGAACGGATCCGACAGGCCAGCCTCTCACGGCAACAGTCGGCCTACCTTGAAGTGATCGAGTCCACACTCAACGATATTGTCTCCCCCTTTCTGGACCGGCTGCCTGTTGAATACCGCGGGCTCACCCCTTCAGAGATCCAGGTGGCCAACCTGGTCAAGCATGGGGTCAGTACCAAGGATATTGCAGACATGCTGAACCTGTCGCCCCTGACCATTGAATTCTACCGCAAAAAGATCCGAAAGAAGCTGGGGATAACCAATCGCTCCACCAATCTGAGAACCTTTCTGAACTCTATCCGCTAACAGGTATATTTTATACCTGTTATGTCCCTGTTTTATCCCTCTTGCAGGGGGTGCTGTTTCACTATAGGGTGACATTGTCTGGTCATATCAACCTTGCGTAACCGTAAAAGATCTGAAAGGAGGTGAAACAGCCGATTATTGAAGGAATCGCTTATCTAAAAAAACCCGTTAAATTTAGGAGATCGGTCAAATGAAAAACCGTATGAAACATCTGGGACAAATCTTAATTTTATTAGGGGTGATTTTCTTTTTATGTTCAGGGCCGGCTGCTGCCAAATCGATTAAGCTGACCTATTCCAATTTCTTTCCGCCCACCCATATTCAAAGCAAACTGTCACAATCATGGTGTGATGAAGTCAAAAAAAGGACCAATGGTGCCGTTATCGTCGAGTATTATCCGGCAGGGACCCTGACCAAATCCAAACAGATTTACGATGGCGTGGTGTCTGGGCTTTCCGATATCGGAACGGCATTGTTTGCCTACACCCGGGGACGGTTTCCGGTCATGGAGGCCGTAGACCTGCCGCTGGGTTACCAGAGCGGTGTTGCCGCGACCAAGGTGGTTAACGCGGTTTACAATGAGTTCAAGCCCAAAGAGCTGATGGATACGAAAGTGATGTATCTTCATGCCCACGGCCCGGGCGTCCTGCACACCAAAGGGAAAGCCGTAACTACCATGGCGGATTTCAAGGGAATGAAATTCAGGGGTCACGGTACCAGTGCGCTGGTGATTAAAGCCCTTGGCGGCACACCGGTATCCATGCCCATGCCGGACCTCTACCCCAGTTTGCAAAAGGGGATTATCCAGGGGGCCCTGTATCCCATTGAAGTCAACAAGGGCTGGAAGATGGCTGAGGTGACGGACCACCTGACCATGTCCACCTCCATTGCCTACACCTCATCCTTTTATGTGGTGATGAACAAGGACCGCTGGGGTGCATTGCCGGCCGATATCAAAAAGATCATTTCCCAGATCAACCTGGAGTGGGTGGATAAGCATGCAGCGGCCTGGGATTCAAGTGACAAAGTGGGGCTGGATTATTTTAAAAGCAAGGGCCACAAGGTGGTTGAACTGGCTCCTGCAGAGGCCGCAAACTGGGAAAAAGCAGTTGAGCCGGTTATCGGCCAGTATATTGCCAAGATGGACAAGGCCGGGTTTGACGGTAAAAAGATTGTTGATTTCGTGAAAACCACGTTGAAAAAGAGTCAATAATCCGGCCAAACGACTGCCCGGGATCATGGGATCGGGCATTCCCGGCTGACCTCCCGGGAATCTTTTTGGATCACATGATTCCGGGTGACCCGATGCTGAACCCCAACAAAGGAATGGTAGATCATGAAAACAGAAGGATACTGGAATCCGGTGCTGGAAACCCTTTCATTTGAAAAGCTTCAGCAGCTCCAGCTCAACAAGTTCAAGCGGATTTTCCGGTGGACGTATGATCATTCACGCTTTCACCGCAGCCTGTATGACACTGCCGGGATCACCCCCGATGACATCCAGGCACTTTCCGATGTACGTCATGTGCCCAAGGTGGAAAAATCGATGATGCAGCAGATCCAGCGCAAGGATCCGTTTCCCTATGGTGACGCGCTGTGTGTTCCCCTGGAGGAGGTCTCTGCATTCCGGCAGACCAGCGGCACCACCGGGCAGCCGGTTTACCAGCCCGATACCTGGCAGGACTGGGAGTGGTGGGCGGAGTGCTGGGCATATATCCTGTGGGCCCAGGGGTACCGGCCCAGCGATCGGGTATTTCTGCCCTTTGGATACAATATTTTTGTGGCATTCTGGGCCGGCCACTATGCGGCAGAGAAGATCGGGTGCGAGGTGGTACCCGGCGGCGTTCTGGATACCCAGGCCAGGCTGCTCAAGATCGAGGAGCTAAAGGCCACGGCCATGATGGCCACACCCACCTATATCCTGAGGATGGCTGAGGTGGCCAAGACCAAAATGGGAATGGATCCGTCAAAACTGGGGATCAAAAAGATTACCTGCGCGGGTGAACCGGGTGCGGGCATTCCCAGCACCAAGGCAAGAATGGAAAAAGCATTTAATGCCAAGGTTTATGATCATTCCGGGGCCACGGAGATCGGTGCCTGGTCTTTTGAGTGCGATTGCCAACCCCATGGGATGCACGTGAACGAGGGCATGTTCCTGGTGGAAATTGAAGACATTGAGACCGGCGAGATCATTGATTCACCCGGAAAAAGCGGAAAAATGATTGTCACGGCCCTGGACCGCATGGCCCAACCCTGTGTCCGGTTTGACTCCAAGGATGTGATCGAGTGGGATGAGACCTCTTGTGATTGCGGCCGAACCTTCCGTCTAATCAAAGGCGGTGTCCAGGGCAGGGCAGATGATATCACCAAGGTCAAGGGAGTGCTTCTGTCTCCTGCCGCCATCGAGGAGGTGGTCCACTCGATCACCGGGCTCGGCGACGAGTACGAGGTGATTGTGGACAAGCAGGGCGATGTGGACCGGATCAAACTCAAAGTGGAGTTGATGCCCGAGGTGACTAAAGCCCAGATCCAGGATCGTCTCAAGGATGAACTGCGGTTGAAGACCAACCTGGGGTATATGATCGAATACTATGATTTTGGTGGACTGCCACGGTCCCGGGTGATGAAATCCAGGCGGTTCAAAGACCTGAGAAAAAAATATTAGAATAAGGATACCCTATCAAATATGGATGCAAAAAAGATCGCCCTGCTCAATGAAAAGATCCGGCAGATCAGCCACCTGCTTGAGGAGCTCAAGGAGACACAGGCCGATTTCCCCATGATCCGGCAGAATGCCAAGCGGGCGCTGGCCAGTGTCAAGATGATGGAACTGGGGGTTTGCGACCCCGCAGATCTGGATTGATTAATTCCTGTTTAGGCTGGATCTGCTCAGGTCCACTATATTCAGTCTTCCTGGGCGTTATTATACTGTTCGACCAGTTTGGAAAAATCATAAAATGCTTCCTGGTACTTGTCGATCCGCTGGTTGAGGGCCTGTACCTGCTGATAATTTTCCTGCATCTCCTCGTAGGTGGTCAGGGATTTGCGTGCCTCGATCAGTTCAGCCTGCTTCATTTTCAGCTGTGACAATTCAAGATTGAGTGCGATATCCACCTGTTCAAGCTGTTCCCGGGTCGGGTTTTGAGGAAGGTCATAATCAAAAAAGGTGCGGTATTCTGCTTCACGGGGGGAAGCGGGCTTCGGTTCCGGCGTTGGCTCCGGTTCCGGAACAGTGTCCGTGGCCTGATCCTGGGGGGGCTCTGTCATGACCGATTGACGTTTTGACTCAGGAATTGCAGATATGTCATCGGTGAAAATCACTGTTCCTGAATCATCCGTATACTGGTAGATCTGCTGGGCCCCGGCCATGGCAGTGCAGCACACCACCATGGCCAGGGTCAAGATCAGGTATGTGAATCGATATCTCATGGTCACATCAAACAAATCCTTCTTTTCCCTGGGCCTTACCTTGCCGGCTGCAGTGCTTTGATATCCTCGTGAACCCGGATTCCTGTGATGAAAAAGCTGTCTTTTCCCACCTTGACATAATCGATCATTGCCTCACAGGGTAGAGGGATCTGGTCCAGCGTGAACGTATCGTCGGTATAGTCGGTGATGGTCAGGGTTTCTGACATTAAAAACGTTTTGCAGGATGTATACACCACACCGCGCTCAATCTTTGAAACAGTGCAGAGATCACTATCCGGAGGAACCGCCTGCCCCATACCCGGTGCCGGAAGGATGAGCAGGCCGGTGAAAACAATCCAAACAAAGATAAGATGTTCAATCCAACGGTTCATTTTACGTATCATGATTATTTCTCCTGCCAGGATTTCAGGCCGCTTCTGATCCTGAGCGGCGGTTCGATATCTTCTTTAACGATCCTGCCCGTACTGGTCTGGGTGAAGCTGGACGCGGTATTGGGTTCATCAGAATCCCCTGAGTCATATTCATCCTGCCGCCCGACGTGGATACCGGGTGTAGATGCCAGCCCTTCTCCCAGGGAAATTTTATCAATGGTCTGGTACTTGGTTTCCTCATCAATGGTGACTTCGAGTTTACCGTCGGCTGCTCCGGCAATGCCGCCACCGCCGTGGAAAATCGGGTTGAAATAAGAGGTTCCGGTCAGGTAGAATAACCCGTACAGGTAACTGGTCCCGCCAAATCCGCAGATGTCCGATGCCGGCACAAACGTGGGCATCAACACCGCACCGCCGATGAGGCCGGGTTTATTAATCACCCGTTCCCCGGAGATGGGAAGGAGCCGCTCCCATCCGTCAGCATTATAGATCAGGTCAAGCAGGTCATAGTAGCCGCCGGGCAGATAGGTCGTGCCGTCAAACACGCTTCGGTCCGTTAACACCATGTAGTCATCCATATTTTGAAGGTCGGCATCGGAAAGTGTCAGGGATGAGGCATAATTCATATAATAATTATCATTGAATATGGTATCCACCCCGCCGTGTTCCTTGTTGAAAAAGGGATCTTTGATACCAAACATATACTGCTGCTCGACATTGGCTTCATCAGCATTTGAAAAGTAGCGTCCGGTGCCGAAATACACCCATGAGTTGCCTAAGGGATCCACACTGATGGAGGGTGCCGCAGTCACCGGGCCGGGAGAGGCAAACATCTTGTGCATGAGCCACGGATTGGTGGCATCCAGGGGATCATCCACATAGGAGCCGTCCTCGGTAATCCCGTAGGTGGTAGGGAAATCACAGGCAATGTCGTCACAGACAAAGGGAATGGTGATCTTGTACAAAGACCCCTCCCAGTCCGGGTTGTTGGACTCATAGGTTTCCCCGATGTAGACCGCATCCACGTTATAGTTCATGTTCTTGTCCAGTGCGGCGGCAGATCCCATGAACGCTTTGGTGTTCGCTCCTTGGAATAGCCAGTCGTTGGTCCCGTTTTTATACGGCGCGCCCGTGGCCAGGTCGACAACAAACACGTGGCCGTTATCCGCACTGGTCCCCTCAAAATCCTTAGGCCCGGAGCCGATCACGGCAAACCACTTCTCCTTGACCTTCATGACGGCCGGATAGCTGACTGCCAGTCCCATATCGGTATGGTTGTCTGCACTTTCCCCGGGGTTGGAGGGGATGCTGTAGCTCTTTTCCCACACCACCATGGGATTTCTGGGCTGGGTCACGTCGATCAGGGTGTATGAGGGGAAGAAATGCCGGGTTTCATTGGTGATATTTCCGGCACCATCATCATAATCCCCTTTGGCCCAGATGTGCCGCCCGCCGTAGTTCATACCGGCAAGGATAAATGTGCCCCAGTCCGGGTCGCTGTCCGCGTCTACCACATGGGTATCGTCCGGAAGGATTTTGGCATCAAACACCTTCAGCCTCAGGTCGTTGTAGTAGACATGGGTGTAATCCAGTGACGGGAGCCATTTGAGATGGGGAAGAAGGCTCTGGGGGATGTAGGCCCACAGCTCGTCACCAATGGATTCTGTGGCGGGTGCGGCGGCCGGCCGGGTAAATGTTTTGGTGGACCGGTTATAGTCCCATGAGGTAAAGGCGTGGATCATACCGTCATTGGCACCGACATATACCATCACCTCCCGGTCTTTGTTGGCCTTGTAAAAGTTGAAATAGGATTCATCCCCGTACAGCAGGTCGTAGTTTTCCAGGGGGGCCGTAACAAAAATCGGGGTGGAGTGAACAATGTCACCCAGTTTCCAGGTATGGTTGGCCAGGCCGTCAATGTTGCGGTCCCGGATCAGGGCACCTCCGGTAAACCCGCTGTTCTCGCCCCGGATGAAGTTGACGATGTTGTTGAAACGGTCATCATGGGCCGCGCCCAGTTCGCTCCAGGTCGCATTGCTTTCCACACCCAGGTAGGGTTTGAGGGCGGGAACATCGGTATCGAACCGCACCAGTTCCCCGGTGTTGTCGAGGGGATCATCCGCGGCATCGATTGCGCCTGCCACGGTGCCTTCATCAATCACCTGGTCCTCGTCCATGTCAATCCTTGTAAAAATGTTCCTATCGTCAGGATCCATGATATCCAGGTTGGAGCCGGCTTCCCATATGGGGATAATTTCGGTCAGTTTGACCGTGTCTACAGGTGTGGCTGCAGAAATATCCGGATATTCTGCACCGGCTGAAACGGCAAACCGTTTGACCTTGGTTTCGCCGTTGACGTCCGTGTATTCGAGAATCCGGTCGGCATCCAGGTCCAGGCCGTGGTTGCCGTTGGTGTCTTCACGGATATTTCCCCTGGGATCGATCCAGAGCGAGTGAAGGGACCCGACCCACTTGATATCATCCTCCCCCTTTGGAACTGCCGGGCGGAAAAAAGCCTGGATGATGTTTCCTTCACCTTCGGTGGCAGAAGAGATAATGGACACCGAGGTTCCTGAGGCAGCGCGTCTGAGGATATCTGTGATGGCGTTCCCCAGGGCCCGCTCCAGGGCATAGCCGTCCGTGGCCTCAAAATAGGTGTCCGGGTTGCCGTCGCCGTTCTTATCCCACTCCGCATCCAAGTCTGGCAGGTTATTGCTGTTGCGGTCTTCAAACCCGCCGTTTCGGGCCGCATCCTTGAGCAGTTTCCTGGCATTGTCGTCATCACTCAGGGCATACACCGTGTACAGAATCAGGTTTTGCTCGCCGCTAAGATCGTCCCGCAGGTCATTGGTCCGAGCGTACAGGGCCACGTCATCCAGAAAATCGGTCCCTCCCTGGATATAATCACACCCGGTTTCAGTGGTTTCATCGCAGGCAATATTGTCATTGCTGTCAGGATCATAATCCTTGAGATCGGAAGGAATCATGCTGTCCTTGGTGGATGCCCCGTCGGTCAGGAGGATCACAAAACTCTTGGCACAGGAGACATATTCCCCCAGGGCACTGTTGTAATAGGGATCATCCCCGAGGTTGGCATTGGGCACGGCATTGTTTGGAAATTCAAGGCCCGCTTCCACATCCTCCTGCTTGAAATACTGCATGGCCAGGTAATAGGACTCGGCCAGCGGGGTATGGGTGTCGCAGTGGGTGTTCTGAAGATCGGTAATCAAAGAGGTGATCCCCGTACCGATGGTGGCGGCAATTCTGCCGCCGCTCAGGTTGTTGCCCGTACCGTAATTGAAGAATTCATTGCCCCAGCGGGCCTTGTTCCAGTAACGCTGGAGCACCCCGGCCAGGTTGTCGCCGCTGTCATAATTGTAAAAATCCCGGGGTTCCACACTTACATTTTTCTTTACCCGGATGTCATATCTGGCCGTGTACCCGTCGGAAGGATCCATATCCGATCCCACATAGATGTAGCCTCCCTCCATTTCAAAATAATAGTTGCCGTGATAGGGGGATACGGCTGCCGTTCCGGTGGAGTCGAAATTCCGGACATAATTGTAGCTGGTTTCGATCTCATCACCGCCCGCGGTGATCCGCTTGAAGGTGGGCGGAGATTCCCCGTAATTGGTCTGGTTTCCGCCCCCGGTCCTGGAGGTGGCCAGGCCGCCCATGATCACCTTCCTGAGCACGTCAATGCGGCGCATGGTCATCCAGTTCATCCAGTTTCCGTCCCACAGGGATTCACTCACAACCAGGGCATCGGTCAGGTTCACAGCGCTGCCGCTCATATCCTCGGCCTCCCAGTACCCGCCGGATCCGGGGGTACCCACATAGGCCACTTTTTTATAGGTCAGGACAAAATCATTGGAGTCCCAGAAATAAAAATACTCGGGGTTGAAATAGCCGTAATACCGCTTGGCGGTTTCATCGGAGATCTCGATCACCAGCCGTGCCGCCTTGTTGGCATCCTGGTCGTGGGCATAGGCCATCCGGCCGCTGTCTGGCGGGCTGGGGTTGCTGATGATAAAGGAGATATCATTGCCCTCCTTCCAGTCATCCCGGTCCACGATTTCCTGGACAACGGTTTTCAGGTTGGGGGTGCTGTGCTCCTCATCCACGGTGTTCCAGGACGGGATGGTCCAGGATACGGTGGCAGAGGTTTTGGTCCGGTTGGACAGGTCGGCGGTATCGGCAGTAAACGTACCTGAATTGGCGGTGTCATGGGCGTTGATATTGACCTGGATATCGGATTGGGCCGCGCCGTAGACCTGCATGCAGGTGAATACGATGTATGCATTGTCAATGGTGGCTCCCTCAGGGATTTTAACATCCTGGAACCTGACGCCGATGATCTGGTCCGGGTGGGTGGTGCCGATATCTCTTCCCAGATCCAGGTCGGCATTGTTGAAATAGGCATTGTCATCGGTATTGTTTTCTTCGGCATCGTCGCTGGAGGTGGTGACCGTGGAGATGATGGTGTTGAAGGGGACGCCCAGGTAGGAATCGCCCACCAGGTTGCCGCTGTCGGTTCCCGGCCCGTATGCGTTGTAGTTCATGCTGCCGGAGTTATCCAGCATGATCAGGATATTGGGTTCCACCGTGTCGGTGAGGAACAGCGGGTAGGAGGTGTAATCGGCCATGACCGGCTCAGCAGCGTGCGCCGGTCCTGTAGACATCATCAGGGTGAACACAACGATGAGTGTAAGTTGTAAAAAATGTTTCATAATCATAACCCTCCTGCTGCACCGATAACTTTAACATACAATGCGGCGATATTGGTTTCCGCCTGCATGGGACCCTCCCCAAGGGAATCAATGCCGAAATAGATGCCTTTGTATGTGGTGCCGCTGCCGTCGGCACCACTGGCAAATTCGGCCCCGCCGCCATACATGATAAACGCTTTAATCCTTTCCACATCCACTTCGGTATCATGGGTACCGTCATTGGAAAAAGAGATATCACTGTCCGAATCATAGTCTTCAAATCCGGAGACCTCCCTGAAAAATGTCCGGGTACCGGTATTTGCGTCATCCGTGCCCAGGTCAAAGTAGAGGAAAGGGGAAGCGGTTTCCAGGACATCGGTGGTCTCTGGGATATCATCGGAGCCGCTGTTCAAAAACGGGGTTGATTTTTCATTCACGGCCTGGGACACCACTTTGGGAATGCCGTAGATCCCTGAGTCCGTATTGAAGAATGCGGTTTTATAGCGGCTGTCATGACCGGCCAGGGTAAGCTCGGTAATGGTGGTCTGGCTGGAGATCAGCCCGATACCTGCCACAAATGATAGAATAATGACCACAATCACCAGGGCGGAACCCTCCTGGCCGGTGATCGGTGTTGCTGCACACGTTTGATTTGAAACTCTAAACCCCTTTTTCACCTGCATCTCCTAAATTGATACTTTTACCACACTTAATGAAATTTCCCGGTCTCCGCCATAAACGGTCTCCCAGCTTACAAACGCCTTGATCTGCTTGGTGCCGTCAATGGGTTCATCCTCGGCAATGTTCCAGGTCAATGTATAATCCACGCCCTGGACCGTGACCACGGTCTGGTGGTCGGCGGCCAGGTCGATATTGGGTTCAACGGCCGGATCACTGCGGTCATCCAGACCGAAATTGGCAGCCGTGTCAGTGCCGTCTGCATCATACACCCCGTCTGCCGGGGTGTCGTCAAACCCGGTGCCGTCACCGTCGGTATCGGCCAGGTCGGCATGGGTGTAGGGCAGCAGGATCAACCGTTCCAACAGGTCCTGGCCGACAGTGGTGGCCTCGGTGACCGTACGTGCGGATGAGTTCCCTTTGGTGGCGGCAATCTGCATTTTGACCATGCCCAGGATACCGATGGCAAAGATGGCCAGTGCAATGAGGAGCTCGAGCAGGGTAAAGCCTTTTGATCGGTTTCGTTTCATAACGCCTCCCACCTTAAAGTCCGAGATTCCGTGCCTTGATCACCGCAGTCAGGGTCCGGGTGTTGTTATTGGCCTGGGCATAGTCCAGTTCATTGGTAACTGCCTGGGCTGAGCTGGCCCTGATGGAGACCTCTACAGCCCGGATGTCATCAAGATCAGCCGTTACCGCGCCGTTCCGGTCGAGATATACAAAACCCAGTGACTCGATATTTTCGGCCAAAGGCTCAACCGTGCCGCTGTTATTGTATTCCACCGTGATATTGCTGCTGCCGTCCATGGCAAAGGAAACAATCTCAAGTTCATCATCCTCGTCCACGGTGCCGTCATTGTTGTTGTCCACCCCGTCGTCATCCGCTACCATTGAAAAAGTGAGCGGGCTGCCCGAGCTCCCGTCTCCGGCAGCGATCATGCCGGCCCCTGAATCGGTTTCATTGGGGCTGAAACCGGCCATGCGGATGGATCTTGCCAGCAGGTACATGGAGGCTCTGGCGCTTTGCTGCATGTCTGCGGCCTGGTCCTGGGTAATGTGCTGTCCCTGCTGTGCGATTTTCGCGGATACGGCGATACCGATGAGAATTGAAAATATCGCCATGGCCATCAGCATCTCGATCAGGGTAAACCCTTTATTGTTTTGCCTGATTCCGGTCATTATTTCCAGCTCCCCCCTGTCCATCGTTTAATACGGATAATGCCGGATCCCAGCGTGCCGACAGTATATGCCGTGCCGCCATATTCCAGGTAAACGTACCCTGCCGAGCAGATGCCGTTGGAATTGACCAGTAACACATTGCTGTCGTAACTGACATCGTCGTCAGGAAATGTCGCGTCGCCCGACATCGCATTTCGCGTCGCCGATCCATGGCCGTACGCCACACCGGCATCATATCCGACAAATCGTTTGGTTTCGATTTTATCGTTATCCGCGGTGGTGAACCAGAACCCGTCAGCCCCGCTGTCCCGGCAGATCACGTACCGGTCACTGAGGGGCTCAAACACGATGGCCAGGTCGGCATTGTTTTTGATGGCGCCCATACGGGTGGTGTGGATGTCGTTATAAAGGGTTTTGGCCGCCTTTTTGATCCGGTTTTCAGGGTGAAGAACCGCTGGAAGGGCGATGGCGCCAAGGATGCCGATAATGGCAATCACAATCATCATCTCCATGAGCGTAAACCCGGATATTTTATTTGTGTTCGTTTTTAAAATGGTTTTCAATATGACCCCCCATCGGAACAAACGGTGTTACGGTTACGGGTAATGACACTGCAATTTTGATGCTCGTCGTTTCCGGGACAGACGGCTATTGTTCTAATGGTTTGATTTCAAAGTCTATTCTGATTGTATGTGTTGGTGTCAAGCAATACTCGTGCCATTAAATTTTGCCGCGTTGCTGCCAAATTGTGTCCCCTTTTTGTGACGATTTTTGTTCATTCTCCTGTTTCACTCACTGTGCCATGCCCGGAAAACAGGTCCGGCAGCAATGGTATGAAAAGACGGATCATCCATTGGTTACCATTATGGTATCCGCTGTGCAGACAACCACAAAACTGCAGGCAGTGGTCCCGGGCTACCGAATCACGAGTACACTATACTGAGAGGTTGTATTATAAAATTTTGGGGTTGCTGTTAAAATTTATTATAACGGGTCATATCGTAATTGCAAGGAACAATTTGTGCTTGGGCATATAATTCGTTTGACAACCCGGGGTATTTTTATATAATCAATGATTATCTCTCACAAGAATGCTGCCCTGCATTTTTCAGATCTGTTTCTCACGCTCATCGGTTTCATGCGTATTATTTCCATTTAAATCTTTAACGATTGTAGGAGGTGAATCATGGCTGATAGTGTTTACAAAATCATCGATCTTGTCGGTTCCAGCAACACATCCTGGGAAGATGCCGCCACCAAGGCCATAGAAAAGGCTTCAGGATCACTCAGGGACTTGAGGATTGCCGAAGTCCAGAAACTGGATGTCAAAATTGAAGATGGCAAGCCTGCGCAGTTCCGGACCAATTTGAGGCTGTCATTCAAATACCAGGACTGATCCCTTAGATCCTAGAACTCACGATTCCGTCTGCCTGCTTCAGGGTGATAGAACCGTTTGATTTAACCTCCGGAAAGGTCACCCCCGGAAAGGGTGATCCTTGCCAGGAATTTACCGGTTTTATCACCCAGCAGCTTTTCGCAGGGCAGACCATGGAATTCGGCATAGTATTCCAGGGTCTCAAAATCGATATAGAGCCAGTCAAAGGGATCTGACCTGATCCCCTGATAAGACATGATGAAACAGGTCTCCCCGTAGTAATCATCTCCGGGATGATCCACGTCATAGAGGTGTGCCAGATCTGTGGAGTCGGCCAGGACCTGGCCGCCGGGTTCAAGAATTTCGGGGATGAATTGAAAAAACAGGTTCAGCCCTTCAATGGATCCGCAGATCCCCAATCCGTTCATCAACATGAGCAGGGTATCGAACTGTTGTGCCTTGATGTCGAACAGATTCTGGTGCCTGACCTGCTTCACCCCTTGCTGCTGCATGGCAGCCACACACCCCGGGGAGATGTCGATGGCTGTGACATCCTGTTTTCTCTGCTGGAGATACAGGGTGTGGGTACCGCTGCCGGCGCCGATATCAAGGATTCTGCCCCGGCACAGTTTCAGTGCCCGCTGCTCGATGCGGTTCATCCGGGTAAACGGTCTGCACATGACCCTTCCGCTCATTTCCCATATGTCAAGGGTATGGGATTCCACCTCAACACAGGCCTTGGGGGCCCCGTTGAGGTGGTCCAGTATCATGGTGCCCAACGGGTCCTTTTTCCGGTCTGTAATGATATCTTTCACGGCCCGGCAGATGGCAGGATCTAATCGGCAAGTTTCAGTGCCAGCTGGGCCACACGCTGTCCGAGTTTGTTGGCATTGGAAAGGGTTTTCTCATCCGGTGCGCCCACACATGCCACACCGTAATGACCGGTGGCAGACATGGGATCACCCGTGATCACCATGCCGTAAATCAACAGGGCCTGGATGATGGACATTATGGTGGTTTCCTTGCCGCCGGTGGCGTCTCCGGATGTGGTAAATGCCGCCCCGATTTTTCCCTCCATCTTGCGCCTGACAGAGATGAACTGATCCAGCACAGTTTTAAGCTGTGCTGCCATGGTGCCGAAATATACAGGGGAACCGACAATGAGGCCCCCGGCTTCCAGGAAATCATCCTTGGTCACCTCTTCGGTATTTTTCATGATCCCTTCAACTCCCTCGACCTCTTGAATCCCCTCAAGAATCCCCTGGGCAAGCTTACGGGTATTTCCGCCCTTGGAATAATACAGTACGAGAACTTTCATTTTTTTCTCCAAATGATCCATTGATGGTTAACAGCCGCAGCCGGCCGTTGATATCCGGTATGAATTCATACCATTTATCACCGCTGTTTGACAAGACACAGCTGGAACCGGTGTGAAAAGGAAATGTTTACTTGATTCGATCCCTGAAATTGATTAACAATACATGGTTTGATTCATTCAAGGCCTGTTTGAGTCTGTTTGATAAGGAGCACATGAGTCTGGGACATTTAAAGATCAGCAAAGCATCCCATGATGACCTGCCCGATATTGTTCCGCTGCGGCCGGAAGGGTGGGGGGATCTGGAACCGGACATCCGGTTCTATCTGGATGCATGGTTCTGTGAGCTTGTCAAGCTGGAGGTGAACCAGGTGCTTGTCGGCATCGGCGCGGTCATCGATCTGGGGCGAACCAAGTGGCTGGCCCATATCATCGTGGGTGAACCGTTCAGGAACCAGGGGCTTGGGTATAGAATCGTCGATCATTTGATGCAGGGACTGACCCTGGCCCCTGAAGGCCCTGTCCTCTTGATCGCAACACAGCTGGGTGAACCGGTGTACAAAAAGTTCGGTTTCCGCAGGGTCGGTCAATACCTGTTCTTTGAGCGTAAACCACCGGGTCAGGCACAAAACACGGGCCAGCCAAACCCATTCGACCCGGAGCTTTCCGGCAGCGGATTGAACATCATCGATTTCACGCCTCAATGGAAAGGCCGTTTATTCAGTTTGGATGAACAGATCTGTGGGGAGGACCGGCAGCTCATTCTTGACCGTTATCTGCCCCGGGCCAAACTGGCCGTTCGAGATCACATCCTGGCAGGGTTTTATATCCCCGGCTTTAAAGGTGGGCCCATTATTGCGGATGATGATGCGGCAGGCCTGGCGCTCATGGAGTTGAAGTATGCCACAGTGAATTCCGCAGTTCTGCCCCAGGAGAATCAAAGCGGGAGGCAGTTTCTCATTGAAAACGGTTTCAAGGAGGTGTCCCGGTGTTCACGAATGATCAAAGGAGACGGGATTGCCTGGGCGCCTGAAAAGATATACTCAAGGATTTCGGGAAATTTCGGATGATCAATTGATGACGACGTTCATTCCGGAATAAACATGGAGAGAACTACATTGGAAAAACAAGGTGCGCTGACATCCCCGTTACCGGCACTGAATGATCCTGAGGGAACATCAGTTCCAAAACGGTTCAACCGGGTCATTGATGCCCATGTCCACCTGTTCCCGCCCAAACTGTTCAAGGCGGTGTGGACCTGGTTTGATCAGTTTGGCTGGCCCGTTCGGTACCGGATGGATTCACAAAAGCTTGTGAAGTTTTTGCTCGCGCGCGGGGTGGATCATGTCGTCGGGCTGCAGTATGCCCATAAACCCGGGATTGCCGGGGATCTCAATGCCTATATGGCGGATCTGGTGAAGCAGTTTAAGGGGCGGTTAACAGGCATGGCCACGGTTTTTCCGGGGGAGAAGGGTGCGGCCCAGATTTTGAAACAGGGGTTTGACCTGGGGCTTGGCGGTGTAAAGCTCCATGTCCATGTGCAGTGTTTTGAACTGACCGGGAACAGGATTGAGGAGATCTATGAGTGCTGCAGCCGCTATGAAAAACCACTGGTCATTCATGCTGGCCGGGAGCCGAAGAGCCCCTCATACAGCTGCGATCCCCATGAGTTGTGCGAATATCGCATCATCGAAAAGGTGATCCGGCAGTTCCCAGGTCTCAAGGTGTGTGTACCGCACCTGGGAATGGACGAACTGGACCAATACGCCGATTTGATTGAATCCCATGACAACCTGTGGCTGGACACATCCATGGCCCTGACCGATTACCTTCCCATCGAGGGCCGTAAGGATCTGTCCGACTACCGCAGTGACCGGGTCATGTACGGATCTGATTTTCCCAACATCCCCTTTGCATGGGACCGGGAACTGCGCCTGATTGAGGCACTGAGCCTGGCGCCTGGGCGCCTGGAGCAATTGTTGTGGAAAAATGCAGTTGAATTCTTCAACATCGGGAAGGTGGGGTAAATCAATCGATTATTAAAGGATAACCAGATGGATACCATCAGTTTTGATGATTTTTTAAAGGTGGAGATTCGCGTGGGGCGGGTGATTTCGGCTGACCATTTTCCCGAGGCCAGAAAACCGGCCTATATCCTGAAAGTGGATTTCGGCCCAGACATTGGAATTAAAAAAGCAAGTGCCCAGATCACAGCCCATTATTCCCCTGAGGATCTTGAGGGGCGGCTGGTGGTGGCTGTGGTGAATTTTCCTGAAAAGCAAATCGGTCCTGTCATGTCCCAGTGTCTGGTGACCGGGTTTCATGATGAGGGTGGTGATGTGGTTCTTTGTACTCCCGACAAAGAGGTCCCTTTGGGGACAAAACTGCTTTGAGCGGATTTTCTTTTGACTTTCTAAGCAATTTGGTTCTATTGTAGGCAAGATGATGACACCGGCCGGGTTGAACGTGCGGGCCAGAATCAGTCTCAGACGGAATGGTTAAAGGGGGAACCTAGACAAAATGGTTGAGCGGAGTGCCCGTGACCTGGAAATATTCAGCTCTTTGGTCGAGAACAGCCCAGACCTGTTTTACCGCACCGACCTTGAAGGTAAAATCATCTATATCTCTCCCTCGGTTGCCCGGTTATCAGGGTATACGGCACAAGAGGCTCATGGGATGGACATGGCCCAGGAGGTCTACCTTTATCCTGAAGAGCGCCAGTCCTTTCTTGAGAAGCTCAAAAAAGACGGATTTGTAAAGGATTTTGAAGCCAGGCTGAAACGGAGGGACGGCTCTGTCTGGTGGGCATCCACCACAGCGAGATTCTTCACGGACAAAGACGGGAACATCCAGGGTGTTGAGGGGATGACCCGGGATATTACTGAACTTAAAGAGACATACCAGGCACTGCTGGACAGCGAGGAACGATTTCGCCAGGCGTTTCAGACCTCACCGGACGGTATCAGCCTCAACCGGCTCTCTGACGGCATGTTCATTGATATCAATGAGGGGTTTACGGTCCTAAGCGGATATACACGGGATGATGTGATCGGTAAAACACCCTTTGATATTCGAATCTGGAAGGATCTTACCGACCGTGGACGCTTGATCGAAGGACTGAAAACACAGGGCAGCGTGAAAAACCTTGAGGCCCTTTTCATGACCAAGGCGGGGGAAATTCGGAGCGGCTTGATGTCTGCCAGGGTTCTGACCATCCAGGGCGAAGAGGTGTTTCTGTCCGTCACCCGGGATATTACAGAGTTGAAACGATCCCAGGAGATGGTGGTGCAATCCGAAAAGATGGTATCCATCGGCGGGCTTGCCGCAGGGATGGCCCATGAGATCAACAACCCCCTGGCCGGCATGATCCAGAGTGCAGAGGTGATGATCAAACGGCTCACCGATATCCACATGCCGGCCAACCAGGAAGCCGCCCTTACATCCGGCTTTGCCATGGAGGATCTCCAGCAATTCCTTGAGCGACGGGATATTCTCAAAATGGCCACGGCCATCCGCGAGTCCGGGCGGCGTATGGCGGATATTGTGGATAATATGCTCAGCTTTGCCAGGAAGAAAGATAACGGCGTATCCACCTATGACCTGGCCGATCTGCTGGATAAAACCCTTGAGTTGGCCGGTACGGATTTTGATTTGAAGAAGCATTATGATTTCAGAAATATCGCCGTTGAAAAACACTATGAGCCCGGCGTGCCTCCGGTAGCTTGTGAAGGGGCCAAGATCCAGCAGGTGTTTTTAAATATTCTCAAAAATGCGGCCGAGGCCATGCAGGAGTCCAGTACTGACCAACCGCTTCTGACACTGGCTGTAAACTATCAGCCAGAGAGCCGTATGGTGCGCGTAAAGGTCGGCGACAATGGGCCGGGTATGGACCCTTCGATCCAAAAACGGGTGTTTGAGCCGTTTTTCACCACCAAACCGGTCGGTGTTGGGACCGGGTTGGGGATGAGTATATCCTATTTTATCATTGCTGAAAATCATGGGGGAATCATTGATGTTGAATCTGTTCCCGGGAAGGGTGCAACATTTTCCATTTGTCTTCCTTTGGGCAGGAAAAGATCATCCATCTAAGGTTTCGGATTCCGGATCAAAAATATCATTGACAAACTCCAGTTGGGGTGCTAACTGAGTGCAATAAAAGAAAACAAAAAATGTATACAAAGGGTGGGGCCGTGTGCAGATCATCCTTCAACAGCGAGGCGTGTATGGCAGGTTCAGACAAGGCGGGCTTGGAAAAGGCGATTGAGGTCATCGATCTTCACAAATCATTTGATTCGGTTGAAGTGCTTAAAGGGGTCTCCGTAACGGCCCACCAGGGAGAGGTGATCGCCATCATCGGGGGCAGCGGTTCCGGTAAATCAACCATGCTCAGGTGTATCAATATGCTGGAAACGCCCACTAAAGGGACGATCAAGGTTCATGGTGAAGCCATTGAGCTCAAGAGCGATGGAAAGGGCGGGCTCAAACCGGCCAACCAGGACCAGATCAGGCGAATACGGACACGGCTGGCCATGGTTTTCCAGAGCTTCAACCTCTGGCAGCATATGAACCTGCTCGAAAACGTCATCGAGGTGCCGGTCCATGTGCTCGGGCGCAGCAAGGCTGAAGCTGTGGAGATGGCAGACTCGCTTTTACATCGGGTCGGGCTGTATGAAAAGCGGGACACCTACCCGGCATTCCTTTCCGGTGGCCAGCAGCAGCGGGCAGCCATTGCCCGGGCCCTTGCCATAGAGCCGGAGGTCATGCTGTTTGACGAGCCGACATCCGCGTTGGATCCCGAATTGATCGGAGAGGTGCTGTCTGTCATCGGTGACCTGGCCAAAGAGGGCCGGACCATGCTGATCGTTACCCATGAAATGAAGTTTGCCCAGGAAGTGGCAGACCGGATTATCTTTCTCAATGACGGCATCATTGAAGAGCAGGGAGATCCCAAGATCCTGTTCAGCGCACCAAAATCAGAACACTTAAGACGGTTTATAAGCTCGATCGGTTGATCGGGCTCCATGTATACCATAACGAAGAACGCAAAGGAGATGAAGATGTTCCAATTATTCAAGAAACTGTTACTGGTTGTATTGGTGATAACCTTTACCGCCGGCATGGCCCATGCCGACAAAGTCCGGGTTGCTTTTGGTGCAGAACCCTATCCCCCGTTCACCGTACCTGATGCATCCGGTACCTGGACCGGCTGGGAGATTGAAATGATTGAAGCGATCTGCACGGAAGCCGGACTGGATTATGAGCTGGCCCCGACTGCATGGGACGGCATTATCCCGGCCCTGGTGTCCAAAAAGGTTGACCTGATCATCGGGTCCATGTCCATTACTGCAGAGCGTCTGAAAACCATCGATTTTTCTGACAAATACTATAACACACCCGCCTATATCGTTGGCCAGAAAAACATGAAATTCGGCCCGACACCGGCCGATCTCAAGGGCAAAATTGTCGGCGTTCAGACCGCCACCACCCATGCGGCTTATGCAGCTGCCCATTACAAGGATTCCAAGATCAAACAGTACCAGACCCAGGATGAAATCAACCAGGACCTGATCTCCGGCCGTATTGACGCCACACAGGCGGATTCCCTGGCCATGGCGGAATTCCTTGAGTCAAAAGAGGGAATGTCCTGCTGCGATCTCAAAGGTTCTGCTGTTGATGATCCCGCAATCCTCGGAAAAGGAGTCGGGGTCGGTATGCGTAAAGGCAATGATGCACTGAAAGCCAAAATTAATGCCGCCATCAAAGCGATCCGCGCCAATGGGAAATATCAGGCAATTACCAAAAAATATTTTAAAGTGGATGTGTACGGTAAATAAACTCATCCGGATCTGAATATGCAAGGGGCTGGCAGCCAGCCCCTTGTTCACCATGAAGCGGCTGAACCGAAGATGAGGAGATTTTTAACACCATGAGTGCCCTGGAACTGTTGGCCCTGTCACCACCCGGTTGGGGAGGGCTTTTATTGAAAGGACTGGCCATGTCCATGACCGTTGCGTTTGGCGGGTATTTCTTAGGCCTGCTGATCGGCATCGGTGGTGCATTCGGCAAACTCTACGGCGGCCCTGTGTTGAGGGATATCCTGGACACCTATACGACAGTGATCCGGGCGATTCCTGAGTTGGTGCTGATCGTGCTCCTGTTCTATGCGGGATCTGATCTTGTGAACCGGCTGTTGGTGCTCTTTGGCTCCAGACCTGTAGACATTAACGGACTGGTGGCCGGGATCATGGTGATCGGCGTGGTCCAGGGTGCCTACTCCACGGAAGTGTTGCGCGGGGCAATCAAGGCCATTAACCCCGGGCAGATCGAAGCCGGGCGGGCCTATGGGATGAGTGCCGGGCTATTGCTCAGGCGCATCACCCTGCCGGCCATGCTGCCCCATGCCATCCCCGGGCTGTCCAACCTTTGGTTGATTGCCACCAAGGACACCGCACTGCTGGCGGTTGTCGGCTTTACTGAGCTGACACTGGCCACCCGTCAGGCCGGTGGTGCCACCAAAGCCTATTTCCTGTTTTTCAGTACAGCCGGATTACTTTACCTGATCGTTACCCTGCTGTCCAATGTCGGAATTAAAATGATTGAGCGGCGCGCCTACAGGGGCATGCCGGAGGTGGGGTAAACCATGAAGAATTGGCTCAAACTGCACCGGATCATACTGTTGATCATTGCCGCTGGTCTGGTAACGGCGATTGTGACCCTCATGCGGTGGGACTGGCTGCCCAATTACTACGGAGATCTGCTTTCGGGCGTATGGATCACACTGGTCATCCTTTTTTTCACCTGTATCCTGGGGATTACCCTGGCGATCCCCTTAGGGTTGTTCCAGGTGACCGGTCCCAAACCCCTGGCCGCGGCATGCAAGTTGTTCTGCACCTTGATCCGGGGAACCCCATTGCTGCTTCAACTCTGGTTGATCTATTACGGCGTGGGTTCACTGTTTCCCCAGATCCCGTGGATACGGGAATCACTTTTATGGCCTTATCTGCGTGAGGCCTGGCCCTATGGTGTCCTGGCACTGACCATGTCCTTTGCCGGTTATGAAGGGGAGGTCATGCGCGGCGCATTTGCCGGTGTTCCCAGTGGTGAGCTTGAGGCGGCACGTGCGTACGGGATGAGCCGGTGGACAACCCTGCGGCGGATCTGGCTGCCCCGTGCACTGCATCGCGCCCTGCCGACCCTTGCCGGAGAAGTGGTCCTGCAGCTCAAATCCACGCCACTGGTGGCCACCATCACCGTTGTGGATCTGTACGCAGTCATTTCCAAAATCCGTCAGGAAACCTACATCGTATACGAACCCATGCTGCTCCTGGCATTGATCTATCTGTGCCTGACCGGTATCCTGGTGGTCACCTTCCGTTATTTTGAAAATATGATCCCGACACGGGAGGCCTAAAGCCTTTTTCCAATAAGCTTGAAAGAGAGACGCGGCATAGGTGAACCCATGAAAATCAATCTGGATCTGGACTGGATCAGAAACATCCGCCGCACCCTGCATCAGTATCCTGAAATCGGCCTGGAGGAAACCCGCACGGCCCGGATGGTTGCCGAACATCTTGATGCTTTAGGGTATGAGGTCCATGAGGGTCTGGCCCGTACCGGTGTCATCGGCAGGCTCCAGAACGGCACATCAAGCCGGTCCATCGGGATCCGTGCGGATATGGACGGCCTTCCCATGGAAGAAAAGGGGAACCTTTCCTATGCCAGCCGGCATCCTGGAAAAATGCATGCCTGCGGGCACGACGGTCATATGGCCATGCTTTTGGGAGCGGCCCGGGCGTTGGCTGAAAGGCGGCAGTTTGACGGGACAATCCACCTGATATTCCAGCCGGCTGAGGAGAATGTGGGCGGCGCGAGAATCATGGTGAAGGAGGGACTGTTTGACCGGTTTCCCTGTGATGCCGTGTTTGCCCTGCACAATGCCCCTCAATTGCCGGCCGGGCAGTTTGCCCTGAAAGAGGGGCCGATCATGGCTGCCGTGGATGAGGCATGGATTACGGTTCACGGGCGCGGCGGGCATGGGGCCTACCCTGAGAATACCGCCGATCCCATTGTGGCCGGAGCAAGCATTGTCATGGCGCTTCAGACCATTGTATCCCGGAACATTCAGGCATTTGACCCGGCGGTCGTCACCGTGGGATCCTTCCAAGGTGGGGCGGTGAGCAATATTATTCCCGAAGAGGCAAAGCTGGTGGTGGGAATCCGCAGTTTTGACGAAACCACCCGGCAGGTGATCGAGGACCGGATTACCCGGATCTGTGAGCACCAGGCCCAAAGTTATGGCATGAGCGTCACAGTGGATTACCGCAAAAGTTATGATGCCACGGTCAACGACGGACCCCAGACCGACTTTATACGGCAGCAGGCCATTGCTTTTGCCGGCAGGGATAATGTGATCGAGTTGAACAAACCCGCCATGGGCAGCGAAGATTTTACCTATATGCTCCAGGTCTGTCCCGGGGCCATTTTCTTTATCGGGACCGGGGCATCGCCGCAGAGTCCTTCGGGCAGTAAACCGCTGCATCATCCGGAATATGATTTTAATGATGATATCCTGCCTATTGGCGCGGAGTTCTGGACCCGCCTGGCGGAGTCTTTCCTCTGTCCGGATACATAAGCCACTGAACCCTTTGGGATCACGATGAACTGATCCTGATACACCCTACGCCACCATGTTTCATGCCAGATTTAATACCGGCACGATGTCGGCAGGTATTGCTGCAACAGCTTTTTCTGGGTCTTGGTTCGTTCCGGAAGACGATACCTGGCAAGTCTCGCTTCAATTTCATCGGATACCCGCTTCTCCAGTATGGTCTTTGGGTCTGAACCCTGAGGGGAGATGCCGCTCCGGTCAAAGATGCGGCTGACCTGCTGCTCTTTACGGTAAATCTCTGACGAGCCGACGGTCAAAAAGCTCTTTGCCTCCATGCCCTTTTTCAATTTTTCCTTGAGTTGCGGGTCAATGGCAAGGTCAAGCCCCTGCAGGAGACGATTGCAGGCTTGAATCATCTCTTCATCAAGGATCATTTTTTTGAAACTGGCACCGGCAAATGCCGCCATGTGGCCGGGGGAGCACCAGATCTTGTTTGCCGATGTCATGAAAAAGGGGGCCAGTGCAGTCATGCATGATTCAAATCCCCCCTGGTAGTCGCTTTTGGTCCCATCGGAAAAGCACCCTCCCAGGGAACTGTCCATGTGAAAGTGACGGCAGACCTCATGGAACATGATCTGTACGTTCAGGTATTCCGGGCTGCCATAGGCCGGCTGCAGGGTCCGCATATCGGTCATGGTTGAAGAGTTGCTGAATTTCAGTGGTGTGCCCGGCCTCAGCAACTGCACGTATACGGCACCTGCCAGGCAGATGGCGATATCATGAATGACAATCCCCATTAAGCTTTCCGGACCGGTCATAAATGTCAATGTACAGGGAATAATGGTTATCTCCTGCTGTTCATCGACCAATACCTCCAGGTTGATCAGTGCCTCTTCATCATAGGAGAGGGGGGCCATGGGACAGATTCCCTGTGCCATGACCGGGGAGAATTCCTCCTCTTTGATTTCCCGGATCAGCCGGATAGCCGCTTTTGCACTGGAATACACATCACCGTTTTTAGTGTTGGAATGGGTGGCGCGCAGTCCCAGGCTGGGCCAGCGATCGGAGTATTTCAGCATCAGGGCCACCTGGCCTATAAACGGATCCTCACTGTCATTGCCCTCAGGGTCAACCACCGATGGGTTGGCAGATGTATACAATTCTGATGTTTCAGCCAGCCGGTACATTTTGACGGCATCCTGAATGGTGCCCCTGCGTCCATTTCCGGTCATATCATCCAGGATCATGGGGGCATTGCCAAAAGGAGAGGATGCCATCAACTGCCGGCCGTTCCCAGCCCGGTCTTCAACCTTTGGCAGAGAATCAAGCGCTTTTTCCACAAGATCTGCCGAGATAACTACTCGTTTTCCCTCTAATTTTGCACCGTGATTTTTCAACAGCTGTCTTGCTTTTTCCGTTTCAAATTCAACACCAATGGTCTCCAAGATGTCTGAGGCTTTGTCTCGTATCGATTCAATGGTCGGTGTGTCCAGCAGGTGTTTCATCATGCTCCTTTCATGCTCATTTGATACTCCTGTTCATAGTCAACATACCGCATTTGAATAGAATCAGTCAATCAGGACAAAGGCGTATCGGTTGGGAACCTCAGACCTGGACTGGAGGGGAGCACAGGGAAGACCCAGGTTCCGTGCGGTCTGGTACACGTCGATACCAAAACTCTGATCACAGGGGCGTATCTTCAATGGGGTGTGGCAGGGTTTGCCCACATCAATTCTGCAATCCTTGCAAAGATGACAGCAATGCATGGCACTGGCAAAATAATATCCGTCCAGAAAGGCGGACTGTTCAATTTTCCGTGCCGCACGGCTGAGTTTTACGTTATCGTGGTGATGGATCAACAGGATATGGTGGTATTCATGAATCGTTTTTTGGGCCTCTTCAAATGTCAGTCCCCTTGACCCGCATTTGATGCGATTGGGTTCGGTCTGATCTTCACATCCCCAAAGGCATTTAAGAATTGCCCTGCGGTCAAATACGATATCCCCGGGTGAAATCACCAGGGCATTTACGGCGTCATGGGTTTTTGCCATTTCAATATACTTGTCCATCATCCACTCCTGTTATTTGGGGTCATTGTTTCATTGAGCCTCAAAAAAGCTGTTGACAGTATCTTTACGTATTCTATAATATCAAGTCAATTAATTTGATTTGATAGTAAATATCAATAAAAGTGATATCAAAATGGAAATCACCCATCTCAAAATGTTTCAAGCGGTTGCAGAAGCCGGCAGTGTGTCAGGGGCTGCTGAGCGCCTGCACTGTGTCCAGTCCAATGTCACCTCCAGGATTAAGAATCTCGAAAAGGAGCTGGAAACCCTGCTGTTTCACCGTAAATCCAGGGGGATGATCCTGACACCGGCCGGACATGTGCTTCTGGATTATGCCAGGCAGATCATCCATCTGGAAAAAGATGCCAAGCAGGTACTTCTGGATGATGACCTGGTTCAAGGGCCTTTGCTGATCGGTGCATTTGAGTCTATTGCCGCCATTCGCCTGCCCAAGCTTCTGGCTCGATACCATATGCAGTATCCCCAGGTGGAGCTGTCCCTGATTACCGGTACGAGCACAGAGCTGAATAAGAAGGTTCTGGACTATGAGGTTGAAGGTGCATTTGTTACGGATGGCTATCGCACACCAGGTATTCAATGGTCAGAAGCCTTTTACGAGGAACTGGTGATTGTTTCTCCTACGGGAAATGACCGGCTTTTGGATGCCGCGCAAAAAAGTATCCTGGTGTTCCCCCGGCCCTGTGCCTACCGCGAACGGCTGGAACAATGGCTCCAGGCGAATGGTTTAGCGCCTCGAAGGCAAATTGAGCTGGGGTCATCCGACGGTATCGTCAAATGCATATCTGCCGGGATGGGCATCAGTATTCTTCCGTTTTCCACGGTTGAGAGCGCCGTGAAGCAAGGTGTGGTGTCCATCCAACGCCTTGATTCGTCTCTGGCATCTGTTCCTATCATGTTTGTGCGGCGTAAGGGTGCCCATGAATCCAAACCCCTTAGCGCATTTCTTGACCTGGTGTCTCAGTCACATATCAATTAAGATTGACGGGTAAGATTGAACGGGTGTATTCGGGGGATCCGGAAGAAAGTTCCGGATCCCCCTGGGGTAAGGATGAGAAAAATACTGCAATATAATCAGCAGGCACACTTTTCCAGGTTGCGTGGGGTGTCACGAACACTGCGTTGCCTGTTAATTATCCATTGTTGATATTCCTGTGCCGTGGCCGGTTCAAGGCCGCAGGTACGGATGACCGGCAGGATCCGGTCCAGGGTCCGGCGTGAATCTTCGATATCCAGAGATGGATTGGCCACGCCGGCAAGCCCCTGGTCCGGCGGGACGATGGAGGTCACCACATTGGCACCCGCATTGATGCGCGCCTCAAGCCCGTCAAGCCCGTCCACGTCCAGGGAGGCCGGAATCAGGACATCACCGAGGACCAGGCGCATGACGGCAATAATGATCCGTTCTTTTAGCGATCCCTGGAATGGTTTGTCGGCCATGGGGGTGCCATCCTGGGGCACAAAGGTCATGACCCTGGCCTGGTCCACGCCAAAGCGGCACATCCATTGAATTGAGTCTGCAATCTCCTCAGACGTTTCACCGACACCGGTGAGGATTCCCTCCTCGATGAGCATGCCCAATGATCGGGCATGCTGTTTTCTGCTGACCCGGTGGCCATAGCTTTGTCCCGGACGAAGGGTTTTGTAAAGGTTCGGGCTGTGGGTTTCCTGGTAACAGGCATACCAGTCCGCACCGGCATCGGCCAGGTCGTTGAGTGTTTGATCCGACACTGCGCCGGGCGAGATCATGACCGGCAACCCGGTGGCGTCCATAACTTGACGCACCATTGATGTCAGTGGCTTCTGGCCGGATTCAACGGCTGAATAGAGTCCGGGATCCTCTCCCATGGTCAGGTCAACCAGGTGAATCCCGGAGTTCCTCATATCTACCGCCGCCTGCAGGATCTCTTTTTGTGATTTCCGGTAGCGTATGAGTCCGGTATTGTCCCGCCGGTACTGACAGAAACAGCAGTTATTCCTGCAGTGGGTGGAAAAATAGAGGAATCCGTATAAAAAAACCGTGTTCCCGAAATAAGCGTGCCGGACCGCACGGGCCGCCCTAAAAAGCATATCCAGATCTTCAGGTTCAGACAGGTTCAGAAGACACTTGATCTGATCATTAGAAAGGTCTTGATAATGACTCACACCACCCCCGTGATCCAGGCGGCCGTGCAGTATATCGGACAGGCGAAACCGGGACATCAGCTTTCAATCACTCCTGCTCGGACACTTTTCAGGTAATTCATGCAGAACGCATCCTTGCCCAGCAGCATATCAGCCGTCTTTATGGCTGCCATGATTTTGTCATCCAGGGGATCGATAATGGCTGAGTCCATCCCGGCATCCATCATCAGGGTCACAAAGGTGCGGTTGATGATCTTGCGCTGGGGCAGGCCGTACGAGATGTTGGACAGGCCGCCGGTAATATGAACTTCAGGGTATTCGGCTTTGATGCTTCGAACGGCATCCAGTACCATTATCCCCTTATTGGTATCCGTGGAAATGGGCTGAACCAGGGGATCGACGTAGATAGCGTCTGTCGGGATGCCGATGTTGTTGAGTTCCTTGACCAGTGTGTCTGCCCGGGCAATGATATCATCAGACGAGGAGGGCATGCCGTTATCGTCCATGCACAGGGCAATCACTTTGCAGGTCTTGCCTGAAAGGAAAGGCATCATGGTGTCAAATCGCTCTTTTTCAAGGCTAATGGAGTTGATCATTGGCGCTTTGTCTACCATGGCAAACGCCATTTCAAGGATGGCCGGATCCGGAGAGTCCAGGGCCAGCGGGACATCAACCACGGGCTGGATGGTTTCAAGCAGCCATTTCATGTCTTCCTCTTCGTGCCCGATCCGGGCACCGGCGTTGACGTCTATAAACGCGGCACCAGCCGCCTGCTGCTTTTTAACATCATCGACAATGTAATCGGCATCCCTGTTGGCCGTGGCTTCCTGGACTTTTTTCCTGGAGGTGTTGATTCGTTCACCAATCACTTCAAACATGGGTGTCTCCTTTATGCGGCAAGCTGTTTGGCCAGTTTGGAGGCAGAGCCTGCGTCGGCCGCAAATCCGTCCGCACCGATCTCATCGGCAAATGCCTGGGTCACGGGTGCGCCGCCCACCATGATTTTAACCTGGTCTCTCAGACCAGCTTCCACGATGGCGTCCACGGTCTGTTTCATGGCCGGCATGGTGGTGGTCAACAGGGCGGACAGGCAGACAATGTTGGCGCCTTTCTCCTTGATCTGGGTGACGAATTCGGCCGGATCGATATCCACGCCAAGGTTGTGAACGGTCAGGCCGGCGCTTTCCATCATCATGGCCACCAGGTTCTTACCGATATCGTGCAGATCGCCTTTAACCGTGCCGATGAGCACGTTGCCGGCACCGGTGGTCTCGCCTTCACCCAACAGGGGTTTCAGGACGGTCATGCATTCGCCCATGGCCTGTGCCGCCATCAGGACTTCCGGAATAAACATGTCACCGTTTTCCATCTTTTCGCCCACAATATCCATACCGGCGATCAGCCCCTGATTCAAAATATCTGAGGCCGGTGTACCCTGACCGAGAGCTGTATCAACAAGGCCTGTGAGCTTGACTGTATCACAGGCAACCAGTGCTTCTTTCATTTCATTAAAATCTGTCATGGGTATTCTCCTTTTTCAATCATGTGTTGAGGTCATTAGAAAATTACTTCGGGTCAAAAACCGACCTGATCTGTTCCAGTGCCCAGTCGATCTCTTCTTTTGTAATAACCAGTGGCGGGGCAAATCTCAATATATTGGTGTGGGTCTCCTTGCAGAGAATCCCTTTGTCTTTCAATTGTTCTGCAACCCGCCTGGCACCGCCTTCAGTGCCTTCAAAC
>QZLA01000207.1 GCA_004796375.1 Desulfobacteraceae bacterium | reverse complement strand
TTAGGTAGATAATGAATAGCAGGATGAACCAGAAAAGCAGGGATAAGATAATTCCGGAAGTATTAATCATGGCCTGTTATCCTTTCTGATAAAAATGAACAGATGTTGAGTTTTGTATAATATGGAATCTTAAGGTGTCGCAATAGTAAACTACTTGATTTTAAAAGAATTATGTCCACTATCTGCCTCCGGTGCTAATTGCTGAAATCTCAAAGCTTTCTCTTGACCCGGAACATTCTGTTTTCTTCAGTGTTAAGGGTTCAGCAGAGAATATTTTTGATCGCTGTTCGAGGGTCGGAGAGAAAGGAAATGGGCTGAGAAATTAGTTTGTAGGTGCGAAATTGGTGCGGGGCATAAAGGATTTGCAATGATTTCGAGGGCGAAAGAGGGTTCAAATCCTCTCATCTCGACCAGCTAATAACAAGGGTTTTGGAGGTTTCTTCAAAGCCTTTTTTATTTGGGAGTTCCCCTTTCCAAAACCCTCATTGAGTCGTAGAGACTTTTGACCAGGTCATCCCCACATCGAAGCTCGTCTGAATCCGAGTCTGTATCTCTCATTTGATGCATCCAGAAGTCAGGCTCTGACAGATGGTTATCCCATGTCTTGTCTTCTCCATAAAAAAGGTAAATATCCCAGGCTACTTGAGCATTTATCGGTAGAATCTTTGAATAGATTTTACCTGATCTTTGAAGGGGATCATAAAACTGGGTAACCCTGGGGTCATTGAATGTCTCAGATAGATTTTGGGCTGCCTGGAAAGTATCCTTATCGTTCATTTTTATCCAGACGATGCCGATCGCTATGTCAGCATTGGGATATTTCTGGATCACAGACTCTGATACCGCACGGGTACCAATCGCACTTCATTGGGTTCATGTTGGAGACAGTAAAGCCAAAAATCTCAAACTATCCCGATGAGAATCAAAAAAGTGCTTCAACGGTCGGAATGATTCTGAGAGTGAAATTAAATCTTGTATCATGTTAGCTACACTCTGTTATTGTTGAAAACTATACGGGATGCTGGGAGATATCCAGGGGGCATGTTGTTTTAAATTCATCTTATGGTGTGATGTCCACGTATTTTTTCCAGATCCGGTCGTATCTGCCATCTGATTTGAGTTTTTCCAATGCCTTTGAAAAGGCTCTGACCAGTTCCGGGCTGGTATTAAGGCTGAATGCAAGATATCCTTTGGGCGTGTTCCCCATATCCACATGCAGGCTTTTTGATAATATGGCTTCAGGGGAGTACCCGAGTTTGCGCACGGTGTGGGCAGCCGCTGTTTCGTCTTCAATCCACAAATCAATCCGTTTATTGATCAGTTTGACCGCATTCATCTCAGCATTGACTACCTGGTCCAGGTCCAGGAATCCTTTGCTGATTAAATATTTTGCGCGAATATCTTCCCGGGCGGCCCCGATCCGATGATGGCGGGCCTGATCAAGTGAATCAAGCTGGATTGCCTGCTTTTTTAAAGAAAACAGGTAGGTCTTGCTTTCAACCAGGGTTCCGGCCCAGTGAAACAGTGACTCTCTTTGGGGTGTTCTGGCAATGGTATAGATCAACGTGTTCTCCTGTTTCAGGGCCATTTTATAGGCCCTTGCCCAGGGAATCGTCTGGATGGGGACATCCATTTGCAGTTCATCAAGAATGCCCTGGACGATTTCGGTACAAAGCCCTGTGGGCTTTTCGTTTTCAAGGTAGTTGAACGGGGCATATTCACTGGTAACAATCTGGATGGATAGCGGCTTGTTTGATTGTGAAGCGGCCTTATCCGGTGTTATGATTATGAGAGCTGTAAGTGCTATAAAAAACATGAGATAAGGCAGTGTTAAAAAACGGTACATGGTTCAATTTTTCCTTAGATTTAAAGCCGAGTGTACAACAATTGGGCCGTTTGTGTCAATTCGGTACCCGAAATGATAAGTATCACTGATGGTTGTTCACCTGCATTAATAATGGAATGACGAATTTTTCCGACGAAATTCAATGGAATGAAAACAGCGTAAAAGTTTCTATGCGATGGCAGAATTGTGGGTATTTCTATGAGCTGCTTTGTTCTTAAATGCTTGACAATGCTGTTCTTTTTTAATAGGTGTGTCAAATAGCATTTTTACAAACAGGTTTCGTCCATTGGGAGGTTTCTATGAGAAAAGAGATTGCGATTATCGCGATGATTCTGGTTTGCTTTTCCGGTGCCGGCGTGTGTGCAGACAAAGTGGTTGTGGTTCCTTTAATTGAAGAGGTTGCCGGTCCGCAGGGACCGCCCGGACCGATGGGGCCTGCCGGACCTTGTGGGCCAGAAGGCCCCCAGGGCCCGTCGGGTGAATTTGCAGACGGCGGTGAGTCAGGCGGGGCTGACCGGAGCCTTGGGAACACGGATAATTACGATCTTAGCCTCATCACCAATGACCACAAGCGGCTGCATATTGACAATTCCGGTCATGTGGGTATCGGGACATCAGATCCCCAGACCCTCCTTGATGTCAATGGAGACATAAATACCAGTGGTACTCTGAAGGCCGGGGGTACAGATGCGCTAAAGGTGTTTCGCGCAAACACCTTTGTGGGTCATGCTGCGGGTGATGCTACCACGACCGGGAATGAAAACACGTTTATCGGGGAAGAAGCCGGGTATGCAAACACCAAGGGAGACGGCAATGTATTTCTGGGGTATCGGGCGGGGTATAGTGAAACCCGATCCAGCAAGCTCTATATTGACAACAGTGAAACCGACCGGCCGCTGATCTATGGTGATTTTTATCAGAATCTTCTCAAATTAAACGGCACCACCCAGATTTGTGATACCACCAATGTCGCTGTCGGGGATAATTTCATCAACCGCATCACACCGTTTGCGGTCGGGGATTCGGAAGGGACCCA
>QZLA01000408.1 GCA_004796375.1 Desulfobacteraceae bacterium | reverse complement strand
GGGGCAAATCTCAATATATTGGTGTGGGTCTCCTTGCAGAGAATCCCTTTGTCTTTCAATTGTTCTGCAACCCGCCTGGCACCGCCTTCAGTGCCTTCAAACAGCTCGATGGCAATCATCAGACCCCGTCCCCGGACCTCTTTGATATGGTTGCTGTCGATGGTCTGGAGCTGGGAAAGAAAATAGTCACCCATGGCGGCTGCGTTCTCGATCATACCCTCCTCAACAAGGATCTTGAGCGCGGTCCTGGCGATGCTGCATGCCAGGGGATTACCGCCGAAGGTGGACCCGTGCTGTCCCGGTTTGATCGGTTCCATGATGGCTGAGGTGGTCAGGACGGCGGAAACCGGATAAAATCCCCCGGAAAGCGCCTTGCCGATCAGGGTCATGTCCGCTTCAATACCTTCGTGGGCTTCGGCCAGCAGTTTGCCGGTCCGGCCGAGTCCGGTCTGGATTTCATCCAATATCAGGACCACGTTGTGTTTTGTACAGATTTCCCTGACTTTTTTCAGGTATCCTTGAGGCGGGATCATGACGCCTGCCTCACCCTGGATCGGTTCCACCAGGAATGCCACGGTGTTGGGTGTAATGGCCTGTTCCAGCGCATCGGCATCGCCAAAGGGGATGGTCACAAATCCTTTGGGAAAAGGGCCGAAATTGTTCCTGGCATTGTCATCGGTTGAAAATCCGACAATTCCCAGGGTCCGGCCGTGGAAATTATTTTCACAAACAATGATCTCAGCGCAGTCCGCTTCAACACCCTTGACTTCATATCCCCATTTCCGGACGCATTTAACCGCGGTTTCCACGGCTTCCGCTCCGGTGTTCATAGGCAGGACCTTGTGGGAGTTGGTCAGGCCGCACAGCTCCTGATAGAACAGGGGCAGCTGTTCATTCCTGAATGCCCTGGAGGTCAGGGTCAGCTTTTTTGCCTGTTCAATCATTGCATCAAGGATTTTCGGGTGCCCATGGCCCTGGTTGACAGCAGAGTAGGCCGATAGACAGTCCAGGTATTTTTTTCCGTCAACATCCCAGACCCAGACACCTTCCCCACGGTTCAGGACCACATCCAGGGGTTTATAGTTCCTGGCGCCGTATTGATCTTCCAATTGAATATAATCTGAAGACTTCATCAGTTCATCGCTCCGTAATAAACAGTGGCCATGGGTGCTGGTTCCACCCATGGCCCGGTTTTCATTTATCCGTTCATGTGTTTTTCATACAGGTCCACCGAGTGGATGGTAATATCCAGCAACTTGGCGATCTTGCTCTTTGCTGCAATCCCTGCATACTCCACATGATCCGGAATGACTGAACTTAAACCCTTTGCTTCCCTGACACGGTTCATGACGGTCTCATTGGTCAGGTCACGAACATTCATGTCCAGCTTTTGTGCAACATATGCCTTAGCTTGCTCTATTTTCATCCGCTTTGTCAGCTGCATCCAGGCCACCAGATCTCCGGAGGTCCGAACACCGCCCATGCAGGATGACACAATCTGGGCAATGGCTACACCGTGTGAATCGCCGGTGCCAACCTACAACCCGTCAGCTTTTCCGATCTCCACAAGCGCCTTGGCACACCGGGTGGAACACCCGATGGGTGGCAGCAATGTCATGGGCATACCGCAGACCCCCATGCCGGAATTGGCATGGATGGGGATGGATGCTGCCTCTGATGCTGCTTTTGTAAAGGTGACGGTCCGGGAGAGGTTGTAAGGCGTGGATTTGCCTGTATCCGAGTTCACGGCAATTCCGAAAATGTCCACACCGGCTTTTTCAGCGGCCTGGATCTGCTTGTGGGGAAACATGCCGGCCAGGCGCTCGCCTTTGTAGGTGAGCTCTCCATGGAGACCCATGACCATCTCACCGGCCATCCCCATCTCCACGGGCATATCCGGCATCTTCTCTTTCATCTCCTCCACCACATTGAGGCATCCCCAGAAATCGGCGTCTCCGGCAGATCCCGTGGTATCCAGGTTCATGGCTTCGCAACCGACTTCATACAGGGATTCGGCCACATCCATGATATCCCGTTTCATGTGGGCCGCGGCCTGTTCCTGGACCTCCTTGGCCTTGTCAAACTCAAACTTTGACAGGTAGTCTGACGGAGACTCGACCGGCCCTGAAGGGTGGTAATACATACCCATGTTGGGCTGGGACCCGTAGATCAACGGGATGGTGGTCAGCATGGATATGGCTTTGTAATGGGACCTGGCATATCCAATTGCTGATTTAACCGGTTTGTAGGAGTAGTCCGGAAATCCAAGTCCCACGGTATCACCGCAATACACCCTCTCGTACATGAGAAGGGCCTGGTGATCGGATATGGGAATGGCATGGCCGGCACTGGGTCTTCCCCAACTGGGCATGAGACCGGCGCCGTCATCCGTGACCACCACCTCTTTGCCCGGTTCCACCGAAACCGTCCTGCCGGGCTGGGAAAAGATATCCACCATGTGGTCGATCTCCTCTGCAGACAGGGCATCTATCTTTCCCTTTTTGGCGGCTTCTTCGGTTCCGGCAACAATATCTTTGCGTAATTCATCCGGGGTCAGCGTGATCTGCTCGCCGTCTCCCCTGCTGGTGATAATTTCTCGCATCGTATTCGTTCCTAATCTTGCCGTATTGATATTCGGACTCAAGGGGTTGCCTTGAATCATCCAATGACGTTCAACTCTTTTTCAGTTTCCCTGATGATCTCCTGGATCTCCTTTTGAGCCTGGTTGCTCAGGGGTTCGGGCTCATGGTTCTCCAATACCTCCCGTGCCTTTTCCAAGGCGCGTTCATGGAGGCTGGTAGCGCCTTTGGAGGTCCATCGGTCGTAGGTCTCACGGTTCATCAGTTTGGGTGACATGGCGTCGGCACAATGTTTGAACGTTGACGGGTGAGTCAGATAATTCCCGGCGTGACCGATCTCCTCGATCAGTCCCACAGAAAGGGTTTCTTCATTCACCTGCATGCCTTTGACCACGTGTTTGACGCTCAGGTTGATCTCGTCGTCCATGACGAGTTTTCCGTAATCCAGGGCCATTCCGCTGTCCACCATTCCCGTCCCGTAAATCAGATTGGCACCTGCCAATGCCGGGGGAAGGGAGGTGAGCAGGGATTCATACCCGGCCTGTGCGTCGCACAATTTTGAATCCACCTAACCACCCGATACCCGTACGGGTATATTGTAGTATTTTCCCATCTGGACCAGGGCGGAATTGAGTACGGCGCCTTCTGGTGCACCCACGGCAGCCATGCCGAAGCGCATGTCCAGGGTGGTGGTGGAACTGGAATAGAACATGGGGGCACCCGGTTTAACCAACTGTCCCAGGGTTAATCCGGAAAGCACCTCTGCATTGTGCTGAACCACGGTGCCGGCCAGGTGAACCGGAGCGGTTCCGCCTGCCAGACACATGGACAGTACGGATGTGACAAATCCATGCTCGACGGCCGCCATCAGTACCTCACTGCAGTCATCCACCAGTTGAAGCGGGCTGACCACACAAACCCCGGTAAAGAAGAAGGGGTTTTTCCTGAAGGCGTCTTTACCCACGGCAGCCTCTCCCATCAGTGCCATTTTGGGAATCAGGTCAGCGGTTGGCGGGATCGCCTCCACCGGCTTGGTGGAGTTGGCCATCATGGCGGCAAGTGTGTGCATGGTTTCCGTTACCGGGGAGCGGTCCGTGGCATTGAGCATGGAGATCAGGATCTCCAGGCTGTCCAGGGTATCCATGACCCGTGTGACCTGCATCACATCGTCGAGGAGCGCTTTTCGCCGCTCACCCGTATGCAGATCATTGAGGTATACGGTACTGCCGAAGTTGACAAACCCCAGGCTGTCTCCGCCCATGGTGTAGTCCCGGTCCCGGGTTCGTCCGGGAATCCGTATGGTGGACGGGATGGTTGAAAGGCCTTTTTCGATCAGCCCGGGCGGCAGGTAGACCCGGTTGGTGGATTTGTCCACCGTTGCACCGTGGTCGGCAAAAATGGCCTTGGCCTTTTCGCTGGTCACCACGATGCCGGTTTTTTGGAGTATCTCCAGGCTTGCCTGATGAATCTTCCCGCAATCCTCGCGGGAGAGGCCCATCAGCCCCAGCGAGCCTGGCGGTCCATAGCGGACCGGGTGTCTGTCGGCAGCTAGGGCTGCCTGCTCTGTCATCATCACACCCTCCTTATTTAAAAATGTTAAACATTATTGTATACAATTTATGAATTCAAAAAATGTTTAAAACATTTTTTATTGTTTGTCAACATCAATTTTATCTTTATAAAGTAATCAGATACGGCGGTCATCACCGTAAGGCGGGTAGCGCCAAAAAGCGCGCAGGTGCTGAAGCGTTAACAGAACCTCAAGGGTTATAGAGAGATGTAATCCTCAGGCAGTACCTGGATATCCATGCCCTTGTATGCGCTTTCCAGGTGGATATCCATGGATTTTTCAGCAGCAGCAGGGTCTCTGGCTTTCAGCGCATCCAGCAGGTTCTGGTGTTCGTCAATGGAGGGGTTGAACCGCATGGTCTGGAAGGGATCGTACAGGATCAGGTAGATCTTGGTCCGGTTGAGCAGCTCTTCAATGTATCGTGCCATCACCTTGTTGCCCGATGCATGGGCAATAAGGAGGTGGATGGCATCATTAATGCGGTAGTACTCATCCAGGTCACGGTCTTCAAAGGTGCGGATCTCTTCAGAGCAGTAGGTTTCCAGTTTGCTGATCTGTTCAGGGCTGATATTCTCTGTGGCCAGTCGGGCGGCTGTTTTTTCCAGCTGTTGTCTGACAAAAAAGGTTTCCTGGATCTCTTCCAGGGTGGGTTTGATCACACAAGCGCCTTTGTTGGCTTCATAAATGGCAAATCCTTCGTAGGTCAGGCGCCGGATGGCCCCGCGAATGGGGGTCCGGCTCACCTCCATCTGCTTTGCCAGTGCGGTTTCGACCAGTTTTGTACCCTGCTTGATATATCCTTTGATGATCGCATTTTTTAGCTTATGATAGATAAAGTCTTCACTGTTTTTTTCCATGCCGGCACCTTTTATCTTTCAACTGCCTGTAATGATTCATTTATTCTTGCAATGGTCCTCTGTGTTCCACGGCGTTCAACTGTCATATCATATTACCATGGCTTTTACTACCCCTGCTTGCGGCCGGTCAAGATCCTGCCGGACAACCTGCAGGACAAATGGTATTGACAAAATTTTGATAATCGCCTATTAGTTTTTGAATACTAAATTTGTAAACTATAAATGTATCCAATTTGAAATACTCTACAGGATACCATATGAATAGGCAAGTGTATTTTAAAATCCGGATGATTCAGGAGAAATAAGATGTTACCAACGTATCAGGTGTTAAGCGAAGAACAGGTTCAAACCATACACAACGCAACATTGGATATCCTTGAAAATACAGGGATGAAGGTGGCCCATGCAAGGGCTCTTCAGATGCTCGACAGTGCCGGGGCCAGGGTTGATTTCGAAAAGCAGCGTGCCTATTTTTCTCCTGACCTGGTAGAACGCTCGATGAAGCGGATCCCCAAGGAATTCACCTGCGCCGGAAGGGAACCGGAGTTTGATTTCACGGTGAGCTGTGACGCGCCCCCGATCTGCAGGTGTACAGGGGGTGCGGTGAACCTGATGGAATATACCACCCATGACAGCCGCCTGGTGACCATGCAGGATTGCCGGGAGATTGCCCATATCATAGACGGACTTCCCCATACCTCGTTTGCCGCTACCCAGACACCCTGCGACGCACCGTTGCCGGTATACGATATCCAGGTGCTCAAGGCGATGCTGGAATCGGGCCGCAAGCATATCTGGACATTGGTCAGCAGTGCCGTCAACCTGGAATACCAGATTGAGATGATGCTGGCCGTAGCCGGGTCTGCCGACGCATTGAAAACCCGTCCGATCTGTCACGGAATCGTTACCGTGCTGGAGCAGTTCCAGTTTCCCGAGGATGAGATTGAGCGGCTTCTCCTGTACGGCAAGTATAACATTCCGGTTAAAGTACCCATTGTCCCCATGATGGGCACCAATGCGCCGACCACCATTACCGGTGCCATGGTTCAATCCAATACCGAAGCTGTGGGCAGTGCTGTATTGATTGATCTTCTCTGCCCGGGTACACCCACCTGGTATTATTTTTTCATCCAGGCCATGGACAAACGCACCGGCTCGAATATATTCATGAGTCCTGAAATCATGCTCTGCTCACTGGGATTGATCCAGATGTCACGATTTTACCGGATGCCGGCCGCTCCCTCATCCTTTGAAACCACTGGTGCAAGACTTGAGGATATTGTCTACAACAACGGTATGTCCGTGTCTTTATTTGCACTGGCCGGTGCATTTGAAAATGCCTCCACCGGATGTGTGGACATGTCCATGGGGGTCAGCAAGCAGGGACTTGTTATTGGTGATGACATCTGGGGGAATACCCAACGTCTTCTGGCGGGGTTCAATGCCGAGAAGGATGCCTTTGCCCTGGAAGCCATTAAGCGGGTGTCCGAAGGCAGCGGTCACTACCTGACCGATGATCATACCCGTCAATATGTGCGAAAAGAGACACAGCATGTCCCAACGGTCTTTTCTTACCAGAATTTCAATGCCTGGTCACAAAATCCCAAAAGCCTTGCCCAGGATGCAGAAGCACGGGTAGAGGACCTTTTGAAAAATCATACGGTGCCGCCCCTTGATGATGCCCTGCAGCAGGAGCTGGACCGGATTGCCGATTCAGCCGCCCGGAAACTGATGGCCTAACGGGTTACACCTATACATATGGCGGGTCCCATGCTATGATCAGTATCCACAAAACACACTGACGTAGGTGTTGCGCTGCGAAGGCCGCTGCAGCGCAGGATTCGTAATGATGTTCATTCAAGCACCTGGGCATAGGGTACCAACGAAAGGAGCAGGCGATGAAAGATGAGATCACAGCGATCCAGAAAATTATCGATACCCTGGTTGAGTTCGGCGTAAATTACGGGTTTCAGGTCGTCGGGGCCTTCGTGGTCCTGCTCCTTGGCATGGCGGCCGCCACATGGTCCGCCAAACTGATTTTCAGTCTTCTGCAGCGCAGGAATATCGATATCACCCTGTCCCAGTTCCTGTCGGGCCTTGTCAAGATTCTGATCATCACCTTTGCCGTAATCATCGCACTTGGAAAATTCGGGATCACCATTGCCCCGTTTATCGCTGCCCTGGGTGCTGCGGCATTCGGTACCAGTTTTGCACTGCAGGGCCCTCTGTCTAATTACGGGGCAGGGCTGGTTATCATTCTGACCCGCCCCTTTGTCGTCGGGAATACCATATCCGTGGCAGGTGCCAGCGGTGTGGTGGAGGAGATCAAGCTGGCCTGTACGGTTCTCAATAATGAGGAGGGGGAACTGATCACCATCCCCAACAAGAGTATTATCGGTGAGATCCTGCATAACTCCCAGGAGAGCAAGATGGTTCCGGGCCAGGTCGGTATTTCATATGACAGTGATCCTGAAAAAGCGATCGCCATCATCCGGCAGATCCTTTCTAAAAGGGATGATGTCAATCAGGAGAACCTGCCCATCATCGGCATTGAAGGATTTGGCGATTCCTCTGTGGACATCGGTTTCAGATATTGGGTGGAGACAAAAAAATACTATGCCACGTCTTACGCCATAAACCTGGCAGTGTTTAATGCCTTAAAGGCCGAAAGTATTGAGATTCCGTTCCCCATCCGTGATGTGAGGATGACCCGGGCAGAATAAGTCAATCCGCGTTATACCGGTATGATCTGGTAACCCAGGCTTTTAAGCCATTCCCAGGCGTCATCGACCGATTGGAATACCCTGGATTCAAATTGCTTATCGGTCATCATCATCTGGCTGATCTGCCACTTTTTAATTTCAGAGTCCCCGGCAACCCAGGCATGATGCCGCAGGGTGTGCCTGATCTCATGGTTATCTGTTTTGGGGATGCTTTGTGCCGCTTCCGGTGTGTTGAGCAGCCAGCGTGTCGCATCCGTGATCAACCCCCATTCTTTATCATGATAATAGGTGCGGGTGACCTCTTTGAGCCGGGTAAACAGATCCTCAACAACGGTTTCATCCCACGAGGCAAATGCCTCCACCAGAAGGACGTCTGAGTATAGAGTCAGGGTGTAAAAATCAGTTTGAATTTTCATGGTCAATGTCACATACGTGTATTCATTCAAATCACACCTTCGGGTTTTGATGTGATCCTGGCCAGTCTACCATAAGAACACATGGCTTGCAACGCCCCTTTAAAACCCCTTGACATGTCAGTTCAAGCGCGGTAGTTTTTGACAAAAAGTCTAAAATAGACATTATGGATGGTGTTGTATGGATATGTTACACCCATTAAACCGGTACAAGCCCATTGCCGATGCGGTGGCCGCGTTGTTTCAGCCCGATGTAGAGGTGGTGGTCCATGATATTCCAACCGATTCGGTATTCTATATTGCCAATCCCGTTTCCGGCAGGAAACCGGGAGATATTTCGCTTTTAAAGCTGGAAGATGGTGACCTGGCCCAAAGCAGTGATGTGATCGGCCCCTATGAAAAAGCCGGTGAGAAAGGGCAGCGGGTGCGTTCGGTAACAGCCGTGCTCAGAGATGACAGCGGGATGATCATTGGTTTGATGTGCATGAACCTGGATAATTCCCGTTATGAACCGGCTCTGGATCTTCTGGAAAGCCTGATCCGCCCGCCAAAAGCTGACCAGCATCCGAGTGTCCTGTTCCAGAATGACTGGCGGGATCAGATCAAGCTGGAGATCCGTTTCTTTTTAGAGGAGAAGAACATTCCGTTGGATCATCTCACGCCGGATATGAGAAGGGAGTTAATGGGTATTCTTGATAAAAAGGGGCTGTTTTTTGCCAGAAAATCCATTGAACAGGTGGCGGCGATCCTTGGGGTGTCCCGGGCCACTGCATACAATGACCTGAACGCTTTCAGGAAAAAAGAGAATCACAAACAGAACAGGAGTTTGCCATGAGCCATGTATTTACATTGGAGCAGATCAGGCAGGTATCTGACCCGATGGACTTTACCGATACTATTGAACAGGGGTTTATCCAATACTCTAAAGGAAACGTGGTGGTGCCACCGGTGGGTGAACTGACCTTTGAGGATCCGCCCGGTGACACCCATATTAAATATGGATATGTTAAAAACGATGACACCTATGTGATTAAAATCGCTTCGGGGTTTTATAATAATCCCGCACTGGGCTTGTCTTCCAGTTCAGGATTGATGCTGGTGTTCTGCCAGAAGACCGGTGTTTTAAAATCGGTCCTGATGGATGAGGGCCATCTGACCAATGTCAGGACCGCTGTGGCGGGCCGGATTTGTGCCAAGATCATGGCTCCGGACACGGTTCATGCCATCGGCGTGTTGGGGACAGGCATTCAGGCGCGAATGCAGGTGGAATATTTAAAGGGTGTTGTGGATTGTAAACAGGTCCGGGTCTGGGGGCGGACAAAGCAGCATGCCCAGTCCTATCAGGCGGATATGGCGCAAAAAGGGTATGAAGTTGAATTGGCCGCCTCAGCAGCAGAGGTTGCTGCATCATGCAACCTGATCATCACGACCACGCCATCAACCGTGCCCCTGTTATCCGGCAAAGAGATCCGGCCCGGCACCCATATCACGGCCATGGGATCGGACACCCCGGATAAGCAGGAGTTGGATGCCGACATTCTCCAAGGAGCGGATCTGGTGGTGGCAGACAGTATTCCTCAATGCCTGGAGAGAGGGGAGATCTCGCATGCCATCCGAAAAGGGGTGCTTGATCAGGATAAAATCATTGAACTCGGTGATATTCTGGACAGACCGGATATACGGGTAAGAGACGGATCAGAACTCTCTGTGGCTGACCTGACCGGTGTGGCCGTGCAGGATGTCCAGATCGCCACCGCAGTCTGTACGGCATTGGAGGATGGGAAATGATTCAATATGTCAGTACAAAGGGCACAGCGCCTCCGGTATCTTTTGATCAGGCGGTTCTGGAAGGGTTTGCCCCGGACGGGGGGCTCTATGTCCCCAAAAGGATTCCCAAAATCCCTGTCTCAACCCTGAAAAACTGGAAGGGCTTGGATTATCCGGCACTTGCGTTTGAAATCCTCTCTTTGTTCATCCATGATACCGTCATACCGCGGGATGACCTGAAACGATTGATTGACAAAAGCTTTGAACCGTTTGAACACCCGGAACTGATGCCCCTGGTCCCCCTGGTATCCGACGAGAATAGCGGCCATACGATCTACAGCATGGAACTCTTTCACGGGCCGACCCAGTCGTTCAAGGATATTGCCATGGGGTTTTTGATGAATACCGTGGACTACCTTCTGGAACGCCGGAACAGCCGGCTGTCAATTATCCTGGCCACAACGGGGGATACCGGGCCCGCAGCCGCTTTTGCGGCAAAAGGAAAATCCTGCATAGACTGCTGGCCCCTCTATCCGGAAGGAATGATCTCCAGGGAACAGGAGCGGCAGATGACCACACTGGCTGCCCCCAATATCCATCCGGTTTCCGTTCGAAACTGTCCGGACGGCGGGGATGATCTGGACCTTGTGGTGGCAAAGATGTTTGCAACGCCCGGGCAAAAAGAGGCGTTGAACCTCTCCAGCGTGAACTCAATCAACTGGTGCCGGGTAATGGCCCAGAGTGTTCACTATGTTTATGGATATCTGAAGGTGTGCGATACCGTAGGTGATCCTGTTCATTTCTGTGTGCCCAGCGGGGCGTTTGGAAACATGTTCGCCGGTTTTCTGGCTCGCGAGATGGGGGCTCCCATCTCCTGTTTTATTTGTGCCAACAACACAAACCAGACCCTGCACCAGGTGTTTTCCACCGGTGTATTTAAAAAGGAGGATCTTTGTCCCACATTGTCTTCAGCCATCGACATTGTGGTTCCCTACAACTTCTGGCGCTTTTTATACTTTATCGGCGGTGAGGATGGCAAGAAACTGGCCGGGTGGATGACAGATTTTGAAACCCAGGGAGAGGTCCGGTTTGACCGACAAATGCATGCCAGAATTCGCCAGGGATACACGTCCTGTTCTGTGTCAGACAAACTCACCCTTGAGACCATCCGTCATTTCTGGAATCATCAAGGGTATCTTCTGGACCCCCACGGTGCAGTGGCTGTGGCGGCTGCCCTGGAAACAGCAAGGGAAGGAGGCATTGATTCAGGGGCGGGTCAACCATTGGTTTGTCTCACCACGGCCCACCCGGCCAAGTTTCCCGACGTGATTAAAAAAGCGCTTAACGCGGAAAATGGTCTTCCCCGTGCAGCCTGTCACGACACCATCGAACAGGCCCGGCGTCTTGATGAATCTTTTCAAAGATGCGATATTTCCGAACTGGAGCGCTTTTTAATCCGGGATATAGAAAATCATTTGTGATCATGCATAACCCATCTTGATGCGGGAAATACCCATGGCGGAATATACGATATTAAGCAATGATGAAATTGAATCTCTGCTTGCCCAATACACCATTGGCAAAGCCTTTTCCCATGAGCCTTTAAAAGGCGGGCAGGCCAATTCAAGCTATAAAATCACCACGGAAACCGGCGAGTATATCCTGGCAGTATGTGACGAGAAAAATGAGGTCGAAGCAGAACGATTGGCAAAGGTCCTGGTTCATCTTGAGTCACAGGGGTTTCCCACCAGCAGGGTTGTGAAAACCACTAAAGGATCAAGTGTAATTAATGCCAAAGATAAACCGGCCTATCTTAAAAAATACATGGCGGGTGAGACCAGACGCCGTCTCAGCCCCGGTATGGTATACCAGGTGGGGCAGACCATGGCCGATCTTCACGCCATCCCCCCGCTGGCTGACCTGCCGGACCAGTTTCCCTACGGCCGGCAGGCATTTGGTGAACTGGCCGATATCCGGCATGAGTTTGTCCAGTGGCTGGCCCTCAAACAGGAATTCCTGGCTGAAACGATTGATCCTCTGTCAAAGAGACGGTTGATCCATGGGGATATTTATTGGGATAACCTGTTGTTTGAAGGGGAGCGTCTTGCTGCGATCTTAGATTTTGAAGAGGCCTGTTGCTACTATCAACTGTTTGATATCGGTATGTGCACGGTGGGCTGCTGTGCGTCAGACGGCCGGTTTGACTTTGAGAAGGTCAAGGCGCTTCTGGGTGGATACCAGCAGCGCAGACCCCTGGACATCCGTCAGAGGTCAGAGATGCAGGCCTTTATGGTGTATGCCGCTGCAGCAGGCGCATTCTGGCGTTTCAGGCAGTACAATGTCCGGCACCCCGGAACTGGGTTGGCCCAAAGTTACCTGGAGCTGTCGTCCCTGGCTGACCAGGTTCACCATATGCCCATGGCCGATTTTAACCAACTGTTTGATTAACCCGTTGCATACAGCTGTTTTTAGACCCAGACCGCGGGTTTGCCGTCGGGCAGGCACCGCACACCACCGCTCCGATGCTGTTGTCCATTATGAAAGCTCTTTAAATGTTGCCCCTTTCTTTGGCCATATTGAAATAGGTTTCAAACACATTGGCCGGTGGTACATATTGATCTGGTGCGTCTTTTTGGAGGAGCGCCAGGGCGTCGGCCGGGCACGCCGGGATGCATACCCCGCAGCCGATACACCGTTGGGGGGCCACCTGGGCCGTGTCTTCCATGGTAATGGCATCTACGTGGCAGCGTTCCACACATTCTGAACACCCGGTACACTCATCTTCATCCACCTGTGCGTAATAATTGCTGTGCACGACAGCGGCCGGGTTGTCGAGGGTTTTAAGATTTTTAAGCACCTGGCAGCAGCACCCGCAGCACATGCAAAGGTTGGCCGGTTTCTGGGCGTTTCCGGGCTGGAGCACCAGCCCGGCGTCCCGACCCTGGTTCAGGATTGTCAATGCTTCCTCTGGGTCAATGGAGCGTCCCAACCCGTTCTCCTCATAGTAGAATGCACCGGTACCGAACGCCAGGCAGACTTCCATAGGGTAGTCACATCCGTTGTCCATCATCTGGTGCTCTTTTCGACAGATACAATCGGATACCACGATCTTGCTCTGCTGCCTGATAATCTCTTCGGCCACTTCATAGGGCAGGATGTTCATATCACCGGCAATGGTTTCTGAGACCGGAATGACCCTGAGCTGCTTGGTATCATGCTGGGTCCAGCTTTTGTGCATATAGACGGGCAGGTACTCATTGACATCCCGGATTAGTTCAGGGCTCAGATCATTGAGATGGTATTCCCAGATACCGATCACGAACTGGGCCGCCATGTAGTTGAACACCCCGCCTTTTCCGGATCTGAATATCAACCCCTTTTCCGACATCGATTTGAGCTTTGGTGCCAGCTTCTCCTCATCCATATCCAGACGCCGGGCAATGGGCGCAACAGGTTCGGGCATCATGGATAACCCCAGGGTGATCCGGGCCTCCTCCTCTGTGAACAGTCGTTTTAAAATGCGAAGTTCCACACCGGTATCGGTGGCAGGGTAGCCGGCAGGCAGCTTGTCCAGGTGTTGGGCCAAATCCGTGTATATATCCGTCATGCTTTTCTCCTTATATTCGATTCACGCCAGGTGCCTTTGATCTGCTTTGCGTGTAACAATAAAAGTTGCAAGTGAAAACAGAAAGTGTCATAAATGACAAATATTATGCAGAAAATGCCTTTTTGCCAGGAGGTTCAATGAAAACAACCAAAAGAGGGAGCCCAAACCATGGCCAAGATTATATTGTGGGTAGAAAACGGGTGCCTGTTTTCATCCGTCACTACCCTGATTGATGCCTTTTCCATCGCGGAACTCTGGCACCAGGCTGTGGTGGATAAAACGTCACCCCCCCTTTTTGATACACGGATCGTGAGTACGACAGGCAGCCGGGTTACGGCCAGGGGCGGAATCAAGGTGACACCGGATGGTGCGGTCACTGATATTGAATCTGCCGACTGTATCGTGATTTCACCCATTATTCCCCGTTTGGATCCCCTGCCAGGAGAGATGGATACACTCACCAGGTGGGTGAAAGCACTGAAAGGGAAAGGGAGCATCATTGCCACAGTGTGCACCGGGACATTTATCCTTGCTCACATGGGGATTCTTGATGGCCGGCGGGCCACCACCAACTGGCAGTATGCCGGATTATTCAAAAAGATGTTCCCAAAGGTGATCCTGGAGCATGAGTATATGATCACTGAAGATGACGGGATTATCTGCACCGGGGCGGCGACAGCCGTGTATCATCTGGCCATGCACCTGATCAAGACCTTTGGTTCCCGCAAGCTGGCCGCGGGATGTTCCAAGGCATTGCTCATCGATCCCAACCGAAGCAGCCAGGAGCCCTATATGATTGCCACCCCGGTCAAAAACCACGGAGACCGGGAGGTGCTCAAGGCCCAACATCTGATGGAAAGCAATTTTGCCCGAATCGGCAGCGTGGATCACATTGCCCGTGAGGTGGGGATCAGCCCGAGGCATTTTAAGCGGCGTTTTAAAAAGGCCACAGGAGAGATGCCGCTCAAGTACCTGCAGCGAATCCGGATAGAGGTAGCCAAGGAGAAACTGGAAACCACCCGGGATACGATTGATGAAATCACATGGGCGGTCGGATACCAGGATATCAGTTCATTTTGCCGCCTGTTCAAACAATACACGGATTTGTCACCCAAAGCGTATCGGGATACGTTTTTCAATCCGGTCTTATGGGCCTGAATCAACCACCGTCAGGGTGCTTTGCCTTTTCCGGTTCAAACTCAGGTGCAGAACATCCGGCCTGGAATAGTGGCCGACAGGATCGAAATTCTGGCGTTCCTGTCTCACCCGGTGGTGGTCAAGGACAGCCACGATCAGTTCCTCTTTTTCCAACACCGGTTCAATGACCCATTCCCCGTCAGGGCCTGCAACGCAGGATCCGCCGTTGGCGAGGAAACCGTGGGTTGAGGCCAGGATCTTATCCCGGTGGGGAGTGGCTTTTGGAAAATCGCTGTCCTTCATCAGCCCACTGGCGGACAGGACGTATGAACGGGACTCTTTGGCAATAAACCGGGTGATATCTGCGGTATTGTGGGCACCACCGGGCCAGACCGCCACATGGAGATCTTCTCCCAGGCCATACAGGGCTGACCTGGCAAGAGGCATCCAGTTTTCCCAGCAATTGAGCCCGCCCACGGTAAAGGGGGGCAGGGGGTGGACACATAGGCCGTGGCCGTCGCCGATTGCCCACGTCAACCGCTCTTCATATGTGGGCATCAATTTGCGGTGAACCGAGCGGATCTGACCGTCGGCATCAATAAAGACCAGTGAGCAGTAAAGGCTGTGCCCGCCCCGGTCATATGCCCGTTCAATGCATCCCAGATAGACGGCAAGCTTTGACTGTTCGGCAACCCTGCACAGTGTTTCCAGATGGCCGGCTTCGATCTGGACAGCCTGGTCCATATACAGTGCGTGCATTTCTTTTTGCACGGCAGAGTTGAACCGGGCACCGTCTGTTCGTTCAATCCAGAACGGGTAGCCGGGCAGAAGGGCTTCTCCAAATACCACCAGTTTGCATTCCCGGGCAGCCGCCTGCTCGATAAAAGAGATCATTTTTTCACGTGTAAATTTCCGGTCTAACCAGACCGGTGCCATTTGCGCCAGCCCGATGATCAGTTGATCCTTTTGCGAATTCCTTAATTGGCTGGATCTGTCCATGAAAGATTCCTTCCGGTGTTGTTATCAATTGGTCCTGCTCACGATCGGGTCGGATGTTATGTCTGTCCAAGTTCTTAAAAAAAATAACTGTGATGATTGTCACATGGCCAAGACCATGTTAAATTATCACACAACAATCGATTCTGATATTACTTTCTTATAAACTGCTGAATGAAAAAGACAATAACCTCTGCCACCCAAAAAGAGATCAGCTGCCGGATCACCCGGACAGTGCTCATGTATGTGCGGGAAAACAATGGCCAGAGCCTGGGGAACCTGCTGGAGGGCCTTGAACTGGATGAGAAATACCTGTTGGACACCCACCATTGGGTATCCCACGGATTTCTCCAGAAACTGTATCACCGGATGATTGACCTTCTCAATGACCCGGATGCGGTGTACCATATGACATTGGCCTCGGGCCGTTTCCAGTCGCTGGGAATCCTGGATCGTATTATACGCCTGCTGGGCAGCCCCAAGTTGATCTATTCCCAGGCACCCAAATACAACAAGTTCCTGAAACTCAACGGCAACGTATTTATCCATGAAATTTCAGATACTTCGGTGATCCTGGAGGACCGTTATATTGACGGGCTGCAGAAAACCCGGCTGGATTGTGACTACACCCGGGGAATCCTGGCGGGCATTCCTACCATATACGGACTGCCCCTGGCTCAGGTGGAAGAGCTGAAATGCCAGGTGGCCAAAGAGAAATATGGGTGGCGGAAATGGCCTGATCAGCCGGAGCAGGGGTGTTCAGGATGTTTCTATCGCGTGACCTGGGCCTCCAATAAAATTCCGCTGTCCAGGCGGTTCTTCTTCAGACGGGCCGCGCTTCGGCGTTCCGTTGACGATCTTGTAAAGGCCAATCAGCTGGTCCAGGCCAAATATGATGAGGTTAAGACCCTGTTGGGTGAATTGGAAGATAAGAACAGGCAGCTCCAGGACTCCCAGGCCGTACTTGAACATCAGCAACAGGAACTGGCTGCATCAGAACGCAAATACCGGAACCTGTTTGAGCATGGATCCGACCTGATCTGTATCCACGATCTTGAGGGTCGGTTATTGGATACCAATATTGAATATAAAACCGAATACGGGTGGAAAAAAAGTGACCTGGTCGGTCAGAATATCGGTGATCTTATTCCTGAACCCTACAGGCAATCCTTTGAAGAATACCTGGTGCGGGTGGTTGAGCAGACAGAGGATGACGGGTATTTAAAGGCCTACACAAAAGCAGGAAGAAAGGTCATTCTCGAATATCGTAATAAACTGATCTATGATGAGCAGGATCGGCCTGTGGCCGTTCAAGGTGCTGCCCGTGATGTAACCAACCGAATCTATGCGGAAAAGGCGCTCCAGGAGAGCCAGGAGAAATATAAAGGGCTGGTTCAGTACGCGCCCACCGGTATTTATGAATTTGATATGCAGTCACTTCGGTTTACCAGCGTAAATGATGTGATGTGCGAATATACCGGGTATTCCAGGGAGGAGTTTCTGGCGCTGAACCCATATGACATTATCTGTGAAGAAAGCAGGGATACCCTTACCGATCTGGTGGAGAATGTGTTCACAAACACCCCCCGTGAGCTTTCCGTTGAATATAAAATCAAAGGCAAGAATCAAAGGGAACTCTGGGTGTTGACCAACGCAAGGTTTTTTTATGAGGACGGGGTACCCAAGCGGGCTATGACCGTGGTCCACGATCTCACCGACATCAGAAAGGCCGAAGAGGAACGCCGGCGTCTTGAAAGCCAGCTGCAGCATGCACAGAAGATGGAAGCGATCGGCACCCTGGCAGGGGGGATCGCCCATGATTTTAATAATATTCTTTCCGGTATCTTAGGATACTGTGCACTGCTGGAACGCAGCCTGGAAAATCCTGAAAAGGCGAAAACACAAGTGGGCCGAATCCATCAGGGCGCGGTCAGGGCAGCTGAGCTTGTCCAGCAGATCCTGGCTTTTTCAAGAAACACCGAATACGAGAAAAAGCCGCTGATTCTCAAACCGCTGGTAAAAGAGGCCATGAAACTGCTTCGGCCGTCCATACCGTCAACCATTGATATTATAGAGGACCTGGCATCAAAAAGCAGGGCCCTTGCAGACCCGGCAAAGGTGCTTCAGCTGATTTTGAACCTGTGCACCAATGCATACCAGTCCATGAGCGATTCAGGCGGCACGCTTCGGATTTCCCTGATCGATGTGGTGCTGACTGATTCCCAGGCCCTTACCCTGCAGGTGGTTTCAGGCCCATATATCAAGCTTGAGGTCACCGACACGGGATACGGCATTCCCAACGACATCCTGGAACGTATCTTCGACCCCTACTTTACCACCAAAGAGATCGGGAAAGGCACCGGCATGGGACTCTCCATGGTTTATGCCATTGTCAGGGAACATCATGGTGCGGTTTACGTTAAAAGTGAGGTGGACAAGGGATCGAAATTCGAAGTGTACCTGCCGGTCACTCAAAGCACACCGGGCGGGACCAATGGGGATGAACAGCCGGCCAGGGCGCCAGCCGCTGGAAACGAGCGGATCATGGTGGTGGATGATGAAAAAAGTATCCTGGAGTCAACCCGGGAACTCTTAAACGATTACGGCTACCAGGTGACCTGTTTTGAAAACGGGCGTCAGGCTGCAGACGCTTTTGCCGATGATCCTTATGGGTATGACCTGGTTCTCACCGATCTGACCATGCCGGGAATGACCGGAGATGCACTGGCCAGGGAGATACTGACCCATCGGAACGACCTGCCGGTGATCCTCTGTTCAGGATACAATGAAACCATTACCGGGGAACATACTGAAAGGGCCGGGATCACCCGGTTTATCAATAAGCCTCTTATTGATCAGCCCCTGCCTGACATTATTCGGGATGTGCTGGATGGTTTTAAATAGATCGGGTTTAGGTTCCCACAACGCACCAGGCGCTTATAAAAGGCGACTGGCGCGAACCGCCGGGCTGCTTAGAAAGTAAGGTGAGATAAAGTTTCGGCATTGAAATATTAAGCATAGTCCGTTTTTGGCCAAATTACTTATAATATATTAATATCCTTAAAATATTTGCACGCCTGGGCAGTTAAAAATAAGTTGACAATCAGTAAACTTCTATTCTATTACGGGGTAATCCCACTGGATATTGCCGGATGGTCACGGCATCAAACCAATACGGATCCACATGTACCCGTTTAAAACAGGGAGGCGCCATGCTGAGCACCCAATTGAAAAATCAACTCATTGAGATTGTTGGAGATCAGGGGGTATTGGATCAGCCTGAGCAACTGGCCTGTTACGCCTATGATGCATTTATCGAGGAAGCGCTTCCCGATGTGGTGGTGTTCCCGAAATCCACCGCAGATGTGTCCCAAATTCTAAAAGCGGCTTCAAAGGCCGGTGTGCCCGTAACAGGGCGGGGAGCGGGAACCAGTGTCTGCGGTGCTCCCGTCCCGGTGCGCCAGGGGATTGTGATGGGTTTTTCTAAAATGGACAAGATTATCGAGGTCAATACCCGGGATCGATATGTGGTGGTACAGCCCGGTGTGGTCAATGCCGATATTCAGCGGGCGCTTGCCCCGTTCGGTTTTTTCTATCCGCCAGATCCCGGTTCCATGAATACATCGACCATCGGCGGGAATATCGCCTTGAATGCCGGGGGACCCCGATGCCTGAAATATGGGGTGACTGTGGATTATGTCCTGGGTCTTGAAGTGGTTCTTGCATCGGGAGAGATCATCCGGTTCGGCAGTAAAAATGTAAAGGATGTCACCGGGTATAAATTGTCCTCACTGTTCTGCGGTTCAGAGGGAACGCTGGGCATCATTACCGAAGCTATTCTAAAAGTGATGCCCAAACCCGAAGCCGTGCGGACCCTTATGGTGACCTTTGGCGATCTCGACAGTACAGCCAAAGCGGTTACAGACATTATCGGATCCGGTATTATTCCTGCGGCCATGGAGCTGATGGATCAAATGACACTCAACGCCATTGAGGATGCTGCAGGATTGGGCCTTGACAGGAAAGCAGCCGGTTCACTGCTCATTGAAATTGACGGGGTCGCGGAAGCCTGCGACAAGCAACTCAAACAGATCGTTGAAAAAGTGAATGAAAACGGGGCGATCAAAATCGAAGAGGCGGCAACCGACATTGAACGGGAGCGGCTGTGGACTGCCCGCCGCTCCGCCTACGGGGTGTTTGCAAAAATCGCTCCCGATATTCTTTCAGAAGATGTCACCGTTCCGGTGAGCCAGGTACCGGAAATGATCCGGACGATAAATGACATTGGTGAACGGTATGATTTGACCATCGGTGTGCTGGCCCACGCCGGTGACGGGAACATGCATCCCATGATTGCGGCGGACCGTTCTGACAAGGCACAGTGGGAAAAGGTGGAACGTGCATTCACTGAAATATTTCAGGCTGCGGTCAGGCTGGGCGGGACCCTGTCCGGCGAGCATGGGATCGGGCTTGCCAAATCTGCGTTCATTCCTCTGGTGATGAACCGGGAAACCGTATCATTCATGAAAAAGATCAAACAGGCCGTGGATCCCGGCCAGATTCTCAACCCCGGGAAGTTTGTGTAATGAAACAGGGACTGCAGAACTGCGGAAAGTGCGGCCTGTGCCTGAGTGCGTGCCCGGTATACGGTATCCTGAAAGAGGAACAGGTCTCTCCCAGGGCCAAGCTTCAACTGATCAAATCCCATGACAACAAAAGTCTTGAATCCACCCAAGGGTTAAAGGAAATCGTTTCCAGATGCCTGATGTGTGGCAGTTGTGCTGCGGCCTGCCCGGCCGGGATTGACCATTATTCCAAGTTCATGGAGATGAGAAAACAGATGGTCGCGGATCATGGTGAGTCTCCGGCCATTAAAAGCATGATATACTTGCTCGGGCGGGAATACCGCCTGAAGTTCGGCACCGGCCTTGCTAAGACCGGTCAGAAAATGATACCGGATGCATTGGCGCGGTCTTTCAAACTGGGTAATATCCCCATTAAAAACTTTCCGACACTCAATCCCAAACCGTTCCGTACACAGCAGGAGGTCATTGTTCCGGCTGCGGGAGACCCGGTGGGGTCTGTGATTTATTTTACCGGGTGCGCCACCAACTACCTGTATGAAGATGCCGGCAAGGCCACCATCGGGGTGTTGCAGCACATGGGATACCAGGTCATCATTCCTGAGAAACAGTGCTGTTGTTCAGTCCCCATGTTATTTCACGGGGCCCAGGATCAAGCCATGTCCAATATCAGGGCAAATATAGAGGCCCTGGACCCGGGTGACGTCGAAGCCATCATCGTGGATTGCTCCACCTGTGGGGAGGCGCTGGAAAATGAATATCCCAAATTGATGGAACAGGGAGATGATCATGCCGCTGCAACGCAGATCGCATCAAAGGTCACCCATATTTTTTCCTTTGTGAATGACCATATGGACCTTCTGACATTTGATACGGCAGGTGACAACCCCTCGACCGTGACCTATCATGCCCCCTGCCATACAAGGAATAACTCCCAGGGTCACCTGGCTGTTGAGAGTATATTAAAACAGTTGCCCAATACCGATTACCGGCCATCACCCGACAGGGATCAGTGTTGCGGTGGCGGGGGAACCTTTTTTTACGAACACCCTCAGGTTGCCGGCGAGATGATGGCGCAAAAACTGACAAGTGTCAGGAACATGGAGGTGGATTACTGGGTGACCGACTGCCCGGTGTGCCGGCTGAACCTGGCTGGAAACCTGGAGCCTCAGGATACCATGCAGGTGGTTCATCCGATCACATTTCTCTATAACGCATTAAAGGCATGATGAAGATTCAACTGAAAAAAGGACAGGGTTGCCTGGATCTGGAGATACCGGATGAGAAAATTTCCGGGGTGATTACCGGGAAAGATGTGGCGCCCATCCCTCATGAAAAAGTCGACCAGGTGATCCGGCACGGGGTTATCCAAGGACTGCCGGATGCACCGGAAAGCAAGCAGATTGTCGTGATTATACCGGATGACACCCGGCTGTGGGCCAGGGGAGACCGGTTTGTTCCCTGCATTATCCAAGCATTGATGGATCAGGGGATTCCAAAGGCGAAGATAAAGCTCATTATTGCCCTGGGAACCCACCAGGATATGCCGGCCGAACTGTTTTCCAGCCTTGCCGGGGATTTCAGTGCCCGGCACGTCCAGATACTCAACTCAGCCAACACGGACGATCGTCGCCTGGTTCATGTGGGCAACACCGGGCTCGGTACCCGGGTTGAGATCACCCGGGAGGCGGTTGATGCCGATCATATCATTATATTCGGCGGTGTGCTTCACCACATGGCTGCCGGGTTCGGCGGGGGAAGAAAGTATATCCTGCCGGGGATCGCCGGATATGATTCCATCCAGCAGAATCATGCATTGGCCATGCAGCCGGACGGTTCGGCCCACCCGATGGTCAGGCAGGCCCAACTTGACGGGAATCCTCTACACGAAGATATGATGCAGGCCGCAGACCTGTTTTTAAAGGGGAAAACCTGCACCTATGTGGCGGTGGCGGCCAATGGAGAGGGTGAAATTTTTTATGCGGATACCGGGGATCTTCACACGACTTTTCAAAACGGGTGTGACATCCTGAATCAGACATGCTGCGTCAAGGTCCCGGAAAAGGGTGATTTCGCATTGATCTCGGCAGGAGGACAAAAGACGGACGGACAGCTGTACCAGTCCACCAAGGCATTATTCAACGCGGCCAATATTGTCAGGGAAGGCGGGGAGATCCTTTTTGTGGCGGGATGTGCCCAGGGCGTGGGAAACCCGGTCTTTGCATCCGCCCTTGAAATCTTTCGGAATGATATTGAAACGCTTGGAAAGCGGTTGACCACGGATTTTTCCATGCCCGCTTACGTCGCTTTCCGGGTCATCGACCTGATGCAGCGGTTTAAGATTACCCTGGCCTCGGACCTGCCTCAGGATGTGGCCCATCGCACCGGGTTCACAATTTTAAAAGACCCGGTTCAGTATATCTCGGAACTTAATGGCCGGGGTTATGTGATTCCGTTTGCGGAAAATATTCTTCCAATCGTGGGCCGAAAAGACAATATATCTTGATATCACAAGGTAAACTTGAATATAAAAAGATGGCATTCAAGCGGTAAAAATAAAAACAAAAGGAGGAGTTATGGAAAGACGGACGTTTTTGAAAAAAGCAGGCCTTGCAACAACCACAACAGCAGCAGCTCTGTCCGTGGGGGCACCTGCCGTAATTGCATCTCCCAAAAAGATCAGATGGCAGGCCACCACATTCTGGAGCCCCAAAGTAAAGATCATGTTCGACATGGTGAAAGAGTTCTGTGAAACCGTAAAGGTCATGACAGACGGCCAGCTTGAAATTAAACTCTACGGCGGCGGTGAGCTGGTTCCTCCTCCGGGTGCCTTTGATGCCGTATCCAAGGGAACCGTACAGATGGGATCCGGGTCCCCCTATTTCTGGGCCGGTAAATCCACAGCGTTTAACTGGTTCGGTTCCATTCCCTTTGGCATGAATGCGCAAAGTGTTAATTCGTGGTTCTATGAAGGAAACGGCATGAAGTTGATGACCGAGTTGTATGACCAGTTCAACCTGGTTCCCAGAATCATCGGGAACTCCGGTATGCAGATGGGCGGCTGGTATCGGAAGAAAATCAACTCCCTGGAAGATTTCAAGGGATTGAAAATGCGGATCGGTTCCATTGCCGGCCGTGTCATGCAGAAAGTCGGTGTGACGACTGTTTTCGTTCCTGCGGCTGAGATCTTTCCATCCCTTGAACGGGGCGTGGTGGATGCGGCTGAATTTGTCGGTCCGGTTCACGATATTGATTTAGGATTGTATAAAATTTCCAAGTATTACTATACCCCTGGCTGGCATGAGCCCGGTCCGGTGCTTGAAATGTTCTTCAACAAAGCAGCATATAATAAGCTTCCCGTTCATATCCAGAAAATCCTGGATGTGGCCTGCGCAGATCTCAACATCCGGACCCTGGCCCGGTTTGATGCCCAGAGCGGTGCGACACTGGATAAGCTGGTACAGGAGCATGGTGTGGATGTCCAGGTCTACCCGAAAGATGTTGTACAGAAACTCAAAGAGATTTCAAAAGAGGTTATTGAAGAAGAAGCGCAAAAAGATCCCTTTGCCCTGAAGGTCCACCAGGACTATATGGCCTTCAAGGAAAAAACTGCGGTCTGGGGCAAAATGAGTGAAAAGGTCTATTGGAACACCATGGCCTGAAGCGAACACCGGGACAAAAAATGAAACCCAGGATTTTAAAGATCGTCCACGCATGTGACCGGCTGAACCAATGGGTCGGCAGCGTGGTAGTGACAACGGCTGTCTTCCTGTTCATCGGCATTATTTTCTCTAATGTGGTGATGCGTTATGTGTTCAACACCAGTTTTGTATTTATGGCAGAGCTGGAGTGGCATGTTTTTGCTTTTATTTTCCTGTTGGGAGCAGGGTTTACCCTGCTTCACGACGGGCATGTGAGGGTAGATATTTTCTATTCCATGATGAATGAGAAGCAGCAGGCCTGGGTTAATTTTTTCGGCGTGCTGCTGTTGTTGATTCCATCCTGCTACCTGGTGCTGACCACCACCGTTCCCTGGGTGATTGACGCCTATAAAGTGGGTGAAACCTCCATTGATCCGGGCGGGATTCCCGCCCGGTTCCTGATCAAGGCAGCACTGCCGGCAGGTTACTTTCTCATGCTGATCCAGGGGCTATTACTGGCGGTGAGAAGTTTATTGATCATCATGGGCCATCCTGTTGAGGATTTGAACGATGCTGGTTGAATATTTGCCGTTCTGGATTGCGGATTATCTTGCTGCCTGGCTGTTCCTGGTGCTGACCATCGCTTTGATGGCGGGGTTTCCCGTGACATTCACCATGATGGGCACCTCTTTTCTGTTCGGCCTGATCGGGCTGTCCCCCATGTTCTTTGATCTTCTGCCCCTCCGCATGTGGGGGATCATGACCAACACCATGCTCATGGCTGTGCCCCTGTTTATCTTCATGGGCCTTGCCCTGGAGCGGTCCGGCCTTGCAAAAGAGCTTTTGGAAACCATGGAGGAGTTGTTCAGGAATGTCCGGGGCGGGCTCGCTATTTCCGTGGTGGTGGTGGGTGCGCTTCTGGGGGCGTCTACCGGGATCGTGGGGGCCACCGTGGTGACCATGGGACTGATGTCTTTGCCCACAATGCTCAAGCATAAGTATTCCAGATCATTTGCCTCGGGAACCGTGGCTGCTTCCGGGACACTTGGGCAGATCATTCCCCCGAGCCTGGTGCTGCTCCTTCTGGGGCCGGTCATGGAGGTTCCCATCGGAGATATGTTTATCGGTGCCGTGATCCCGGGGCTGATCCTGGTGGGGCTCTACTGCCTGTTTATCTGGGGGGCGTCATTTTTCGGTACCCGCCATGTACCGGCGGCCCATGAGAGCGGTATGGTTTTTGACCGGCAGTTTACGGTTCGAATCTTAATAGCCCTGGTACCGCCATTGTTTTTAATCCTGGCGGTCCTGGGGACCATCTTTGCCGGGATTGCCACACCCACGGAATCCGGAGCCATGGGCGCCGTTGGGGCCATCCTGTTGACTGCTTTGAACCGGAAACTGTCCTTTGAGCTGTTGCATGAGGTGGCCAAGGGTACGATTCGAATGACCTGTATGGTCTTCATCATCATCATGGGTGCAACATGTTTTGCCCTGGTATTCAGGGGATTAGGGGGTGACGATCTGCTCCGGGAATTTGTGGACAGCCTTCATCTCCAGGGCTGGCAATTGGTGACCATGGTGATGATATTTATTTTTATCCTGGGGTTTTTTCTTGATTTTATCGAGATCACGTATATTCACATTCCGATTATTGCCCCGATCGTCGTGGATTACGGGTATGATCCCCTGTGGTTCGGCATCATGTTTGCCGTAAACCTGCAGACGTCGTTCATGACCCCGCCATTCGGGCCCTCCCTGTTTTACCTGAAAGGGGTGTGCCCGGCCGAGATACGGACCACAGACCTCTATAAGGGAATTATTCCATTTGTGATTCTTCAGCTCATCGGTCTGTTTATTATTGCCCTCTTTCCCGGCCTGGTGACCTGGCTGCCAAAGTTGGTTTACGGGAATTAAGCAGCCATGGATGAGGTCGTTATATGCAGGAATATCAAAAAATTCAGGAAGCAGAACCAGCTGACCCTGGAAAAACTGGCCGAGTTGACCGGGCTGACCAAGGGTTATCTGTCACGGGTGGAACGCTCCGAAAAGGCACCGCCTTATTCGACATTGAACAAGATCGCCGGAGCCATGGGCATGGAGGTCACCAGTTTGTTCAAAGCCGATATCAAGTCCCATGGTGATGTCAGGATCAGTATTCAGAGGAGTAATGAAAATCCGGTCATTAAGGCCACCTCCCAGATGGCCGGGTATGACTATGAAGTTCTCGGCGCCAGCAAGCCCGGAAAAAACATGGAACCCTTCATCATCTATTCACCCTTTGAGATCCAGAAGATGTACTCCCATGAGGGTGAGGAGTTTATTTATGTGCTGGAGGGAGCCATTGAATTCATTTACGGGGATGATGTGTTCCTCCTGGAAAAGGGTGATAATGTGTACTTTGATTCCTGTGTGCCCCATTCAGGGAAGAGTATCGGGGAGGCACCGGCCAAACTGTTGGTTCTGATCTATTTTTACAAGCGGAACCGCCGCTAGGTTGCGGCTTAAAGAACCAGGATCTTTTTTGATCAGGTCCTAAAGCAGGCTCACCTCATACCGGTTCCTGCCGTTTTGTTTGGCCTTGTAGAGTGCACGGTCGGCCGTTTCGATCAGTTTTTCCATTTTCATACCCCGGGTGGGAATTGTTGATGAGAGTCCCATGCTCACGGTGATAAAAGGCTTGATCTTGGAGTTTTGATGTTCAATGCCAAGGGTATGGACATGATCCTGGATGGTTCCCGCCAGGTGTTCGCCCCCGCTCAGATCGGTTCCCGAAAGTACGGCGACAAATTCCTCTCCACCATATCTGGCCAGGATATCTCCGGGACGTTTGATGCACGTTTTAAATGCCTGGCCCAACCGGATCAGACACTCGTCTCCTTTTTGATGCCCATAGGTATCATTGTAAAGCTTGAAATAGTCCACATCAATGAAGATCACGGTTAGAGGCTGGTTTTCCCTCAGGCATCGTTTGAATTCCAACGCATAGAATTCATCAAAATACCGGCGGTTGGACAACCCGGTGAGCCCGTCAATGTGGGCCTGCCGTTTCAGGTTGGTTTCCAGGGCTTTTTCCTTGGTGATATCTCTGAGTGTAGCCGTAAAACCGTCTGTCAGGCGAACTGCAGTAATAGCCAGCCAGGCAGAGCAGGCCGGAGTGTCATAGAAAAACTCCCGGTTCAACACCTGTCCGTGTTGAACCACGGCCACCAGTTCATGGAACATGTCACTTTGGAAGAGTTCTGGAAAGCAGGAGGAAAACAATGGTACGGACCGGTCCGGCTGGGTGCCGTGGGCATTATCGCCTGGCCGCGGGCAGGAAAAGTAGGCCATGGCCGTTGGATTGGCGACAAGCAGTGTAAAATCACAGATCCGGCCGGCCGGGTCCGTAACCGGCCTAAAGGCCATGATTCCGTCGATGGATGCATCCAGTATGTTATTCAGCAGTTCCTTTGCACGGGTGATTTCGTTTTTCTGCTTGCGGATGGTGAGCTGGTGATCGATCCGGGCCAGGACCTCCTTCTCATGAAAGGGTTTGGTCAGGTAGTCCACACCACCCGCCTGGAAGGCTTTTACCTTATCCATGGCTTCATCCAGTGCACTCAGGAAAATCACCGGGATCTCTTTTGTCAAAGGGTCCTGCTTGAGCTGCCGGCATACCTCATATCCATCCATCCCGGGCATCATGATGTCCAAAAGGATCAGGTCGGGAGGTTCCTTCATGATTGTGGCCAGGGCTCTGGAGCCGTTGGAGGCCGGCCTGACCTTATACCCGGCAGCCCCGAGTATCCCGGCCAGCAACCTGATGTTTTCAGGGACATCATCGACAGTGACGATACTTTCCATGGGATCGTTCACGGGCGTTCTCCGGCTTGAGCTTCACGCACAGCTTGGAGCAGGGTGTCATATTCAAAGTTATCGGTCAATACCTGAATGGAGGGCGTCAGGTCGGGCATGAGTTCTTTGACCTGCTCAAGCACCAGGTTGATACGGTCCATGTCACAGAGTTCCAATGCCCGTATGAAATCATTGAGCAGCGTATCGGGCAGCAAAGCGATCAGGCCGGTCAAATCTTTTGCATTGGTCAGCGCGTTGTTCTTATTGGCTGGTTCGTCGTAAAGGAAGGTCAATTCAAGATGTTTTCCCATCACTTTGAATAGTTCTGAATCCCGGAACGGTTTGAGAACGAAATCATTGCATCCGGATGCGATGATCTGATCCTTCTCCTCGATCAATGCAGATGCGGACAGTGCAATGATCACGGTATTCTCACCACCGGGTTCCGACCGTATTTTCCGGGTGGCTTCATAGCCGTCCATCACGGGCATGCGGATATCCATCAAGATAAGATGGGGAGAAAAGCGTTCCCAGATATCCACGCATTCACGGCCGTTTACGGCCACTTCAATACTGAAGCCAAACCCGGACAGGAGGCTCACAATCAACCGTCGGTTGGGTTCGACATCTTCGGCAACCAGGATGCGAAGGGTCTCCCCTTTATGGATGATGCCCTTGATTGTTATGTCATCCGGGGTGTCTTCAACCATACTGCTGTCAACAGGTTCCGCCATGATGGAAAAAGCAAAAGTACTGCCTTGTCCCGGCTGGCTTTCAAGCCTGAGATCCCCCTGCATGAGCTTTATCAGCTTTTGGCTGATAGGCACGCCGAGCCCGGTTCCTTTCTGGAGCTGGCGGCCGGCACGGGTTTGGCCGAAAGCGTTGAACACCTCATCATGCTCATGGCTTGCAATGCCGATCCCGGTATCCTCTACCTTGAATTCAAGCCGTGTCTGATTATCAGGAAAAGATCCAGTGGATATCCAAACCGTGACATGCCCCTGGTCAGTAAACTTGATGGCATTGGAGACCAGGTTGATCAGAATCTGCCTAAGCTTGTTTTTATCTGTCCGGATATAGTCAGGCACCTCATCTTCCTGAGAGATGATCAGGGCCAGCCCCTTTTCCCGGGCAGGTATTGAGAAGAGCGTTTCCAGCTCTTTGAGCATCTGTCTCAGACTGAAGTTTTCCACGGACAGTTCACTTTTTCCGGCCTCGATTTTCGACAGTTCCAGGACTTCATTGATCAGGGCCAACAGGTGCTCACCACTGGCATTAATGGTTTCAAGATTTTTATCCTGATCATCCGTCAGGTTGGGTGCGTGACGCATCAGCCTGCTGAATCCGAGAATGGCGTTTAAAGGGGTTCTCAACTCATGGCTCATGTTTGCCAGGAAAATACTTTTAGCCTGATTGGCCTTTTCCGCTTCTGCAGCAAGGGCGTCAGCCTTGATCAGTGCCTGGTTCAGGGACAGGTTTTTCTGATGGAGTTCTTCGGTTCTTTGAGATATCTTATCCCCCAGGGATTTGTTCAGTTGATCAAGTTCTTTATACATCTGGGCATTTTCAAGGGACATCTTGTTGAACACATTGGAAATGTCCCCGATTTCATTGTTTGCTGACGCCTCGACCTGCAGTCCGAGCTCACCGGATTTCACCCGGTCCATGGCATTGGACAGGATTGCCAGCGGTCGGGTTACCAGCCGGGTCAGATAGGCATTCAGCAAGATGGCAAAGGACATCAACAGGGTGATCAGCAGGGCTGAAAAGAAGATCAGTGTAAAGCGGGATTCCTTTTTAATCGTGGACAAAGAGTACTGAACCCTGATAAATCCGGCCGTGTCTCCGATGACAATCACCGGTTTTGAATAGGCCATTTCATTTGCATTGTCTGCTCTGGTTCGAACAAAGGCAACGGATTGACGCAACTGCATCACTTCATCCGGTGACAGGTCATCCTGGGTGATCCGGTCAGAAGAGGCCATGAACCGGCCATGCTTGTCAAACACAGTGATCCTGGTAATCTCCTCAAGCATCTTTAACCGTTTAATATTCAGCTCAAGACCCTCCATATTCTGGAGAAAAATCTGGTCCCCGATACTGCTCAGTTTCTGGTTTACGATGGTTTCAAGAAAAAATTCGATCTGCCTGATCCTGGCATCATACCGGTTTTTTTCAAACGGATACAGGATGAATGCATAGATAACCGATATCATGACAAAGGTCAGTACCAGTATCCGGTATATCTGTTTTTGCAGCATGCGGTTGTGTGATCAGGGCCTGATGGTTTTTACATAGACGATATCACCGTCGTGGTATTTCAGTATAACGGCATCCTTGTTCACGGGATCCCCGTTCTGATCAAAGGTGTAACTTCCGGTGACACCGGTGAAGTTCTTGATCGCTGCGATACGGTCGCGGATTTTTTTATGATCCAGAGCCCCGGCAGCGTTTGCCGCGCTGGCGATAATCATTGCGGAATCGTAAGCCAGGGCGGCGCTTGCAGCAATCAGCCCGGGGCCGAATTTATCGTGATATTTTTTAACAAAGGCCTTGCTCTGCTCGGTATTCACATTCATGTGCCAGTGGTTGGAAAATGCATTACCCTGAGCGGCCTTAGGGCCGCCGACACCCAGGGCACCTTTCCCCCAGCCGTCTGCGCCCAGGAAGGTGGATTGAATACCAAAGGCGTGGGCCTGTTTGAGGATCATGCCTGAATCCCTGCCGTGTCCCGGCACAAACACCACGTCCGGACCAAGTTCCTGAACTTTGGTGAGTATCGTGGTAAAGTCCACATCTTCCGCAAGGTAAGCACCTTGCCAGAGGACCTTTCCGCGGGGCTCAAACGCCTGTTCAAAATATTTTGAGACACCGACACTGAACTTACTGGAAACCTTTTTAAGGATCACCGCAGTTCCGGCGTTCAGATCATTCAGTGCATACCGTGCCATAACCCTTCCCTGAAAGGGATCGGTAAAACAGGCCCGGAATATGTAATCGCCGACCCGGGTCACTTTGGGATTCGTGGCGATGGGAGAAATCACGGGAATCTGTTTATCCTGGAGGATCGGGGCGATACTCAGGGTGATGTTGCTGGTGTTGGCACCAACAACCGCGAGCAGATCTTTTTTTTCAGCGTGCTTCATTGCGATACCCTGGGCTTCGGCGGTTGACACGGCCCGGCCGTCGATCACCTCTACCGGTGAGCCAAGCACCCCGCCCCGGGCATTGATGTCATCCACTGCGATGAGTACCCCGCGCAGATCTTCTGCGGCCACGTATTTTTGAACCGTGGTCCTGGCCTGCCCATAGATGGTCAGTATTTTGTAGGAGTCCTGGGATGCCCATGCCTGGTGGAGAAAGTTACAGACGATAACACTGACGATGATGGAGATTCTTTTCATATGTCCCCCGTGTTGAAGGTTTCCCTCTTGCTTTACTAAACAGGCTGAATCCATATTTGTCAAGATGATTCAAAAGTGGTGACAAATTGATTCTTGCCTCATCTATCGTATGCAAAGTTCAGGCCATGCTCATGTATGTACAAAAAAACTTTACCCGGAGGGCGGGCTTGTTGTATGCTGACTTGAGCATTCCCTATGACTGCTTTGTGAACCCTAATTAAAAAGCCAGGATTCCAGGTGGATAATGACGTTGAGCACTGAACATGATATTCCCAACGATACCCCATCAGGCCCGTTAAAGATCATTGAGTTTCATACCCGTAACGCGATGACCGTTTTCCTTGCCCTGCTGGGAATACTGGTCATTTTTTTTATTCTGCTGGGCGTTCAGTATCACAAGAGCAGTGCCATATCCAGACAATCCCTGATTAATCATTTCGATGAGCAGGTGGTCTACCTGGATTCACTGCTTCAGCAGATGATCAGCCATTTGAATGATATGCATGAAACCGCAGTGACAGACCTTTTGGAAACACGCCTGCAACCGGGGATGCCACGCCATCCCACCTTTAACCTGATCACAGATGCGCCTGCCTTATATTTTCATATGGATAAGATCGAAGCCCCTTTCACACGGGAGATGATGGGTAATCTGACTGGAGACGGAAATCTTTCAGGCCGCAACAGAGATTTTTACCGTGAAATCCATATGGCCCTGCGTTTGAATCCCCTGTTCCGATCTGCACGTCAGTCGGTCAAAACCAGTGCATGGGTCTACTATATTTCAGCCAGCGGGTTCATAAACCTTTATCCATGGGTGGCATCAGAGGAGTGGCGGTTTACCACTGAATCCTATGAAAAGGAATTTTACAGCCGGGCGTTGCCGGAAAACAATTCGTCAAAAGAGCTGTTCTGGACCCGTGTGTACACAGATGAAGTCGGCATGGGACTGATGTCGACCTGTGCCGTGCCGATATACGATGAGAATCGGTTTGTGGGGGTCCTGGCCATGGATGTCACGGTTGATTTTTTAAATCGAATTGTCAGCAGATTTCGCAGCGGTGAGGGGAGCATGTTTCTGATGAATGACCAGGAGCAGCTGCTGGCCCATCCAAACTTGACATCCTCAAAGGACCGGCAGATCAAGAATCTTGAGGATGCACTTCCCGGGTCACTTCGGCAGCAGCATCAGTCCCTGGATGATCTCCTCCCGGGTGAACCTCTCAGGACGGGGGATTTTCTGGTACTCAAAGGGGAGCTCCAACGGGCACCCTGGACGCTGTTTTATATCGAGAAGCAACCCTCGCTCATCCAGGCGTTTATCAACCACTTCGGTGTTACTATCCTGTTGCTCTTAGCGGGTCTGTTAGGCCTGGTCATTGCCGTGATCATACTGAATCATTTTTTCTTTATCCTGCCGGCTGAAAAACTGGTGCAGTTCATACTGGTGAGAAACCGCTGGGAGCGATCAGATCTGGATCAACATGTGCCCGGCATATGGAAGCCCCTGTTCGCAGTCGTCGATCATACATATGCAAAAGTGGAATCCTTTACCAGGGAGAGTAAAAATCAAAGCAAGCTGCTCGAGGATAAGGTTCGCCAGCGGACGGCTGACCTGGAGCATGTGAACACCACGCTTCAGCAGCAGATCAAAGAACGCAGGAAGGTGGAGTCGGAACTTCAACAGCAAATGGCGTTTACGGATACGGCACTCAATTCACAGCAGGACACCTTTTTTCTGTTTAATCCGGTATCAAGTCAGGCGGTTCGGTGGAATAAAGCATTTAATGACATCTCTGGGTATTCTGATGAGGAAATCGCCGTTTTACCTGCACCGGAAACCTATTACAGTCCGGAGGATCTTGAGCGGGCCAGGCAGTTTATCCAGGAGGTCGTTCAAGAGGGGATCGGTATCATCGAGCTTGAACTGATCTGCAAAGACGGGCAGAAAATCCCCATGGAATACTCGGTGTCACTAATTGATGACGACAGGAATAACCTGAAGTACATGATCTCCATCGGGCGGGATATTTCGGAAAGAAGACAGGCGGCAGTTGAAAAGGAGATTCTTGAGGCCAAGCTGCAGCAGTCCCTGAAAATGGAAGCCGTGGGTACACTTGCCGGCGGCATCGCCCATGATTTTAACAATATTCTGGGCATCATTATCGGTAATACCGATCTGGCCATTTCCATTCATGATTCAACAGGTAAGGCTGTTGAGCTGTCCAAGGCCCGTTCAAACCTGGAGGAGATCAAGGTTGCCGGTCTGCGTGCAAAAGACCTGGTGCATCAGCTTTTAAGTTTTTCCAGGAAATCTGCCGCACTGAAGCGGCCCATTGATATTGGTCCGGTTGTCAATGAGTCCATGAGGCTGTTGCGGGCGTCCATCCCTACGACCATTGATATCGAGGTGAAGATTGAAGAGCTGTTGGAACCGGTAAATGCCGATCCCACACAGATCCAGCAGGTGATCATCAACCTGTGTAATAATGCGGCCCATGCCATGGAGAAAACCGGAGGCAAGCTGTTTGTCGGCCTTGAGCAGGTTACCCTGGACAATGAGTCACGGCTCGGGTATTTCCCCCTTGAATCCGGCCGCTATGTCCGGCTGACCGTCCGTGACACCGGAATGGGCATTCCCCGGGAGATCCGGCGCCGGGTGTTTGACCCTTATTTTACTACCAAAGAGGTCGGTAAGGGGTCTGGTATGGGCCTGGCCATTGTACATGGTATCGTGACGCACCATGACGGGGCCATCTCCATTTCCAGCGAGCCGGGTGATGGGACACAGGTCCATGTGCTCCTACCGGTTACGGCGGGTCAGTTATCCGCAGACCCGGTCAATACCAAAGACATACCGGGCGGCACCGAATCCATTTTGTTTGTTGATGATGAGGTCGCCATTGCCAGCGTTACGGGTCAGCTGATTGAACGACTGGGATACCGGGTTCGCATCAGTACGGACCCCGAGGAAGCATTGCGCGTGTTTACAAAGGATCCTGACAGCTATGACCTGGTGATCACGGACATGACCATGCCCAAGATGACCGGCGTTAAACTGGCGTCAGCCATGTTCAGTATTCGAAAGGATATTCCCGTCATCATCTCCACGGGGTACAGCTCTTTGATTAGTGAAACCGATGCAGAACATCTCGGGTTGGCCGGCCTGGTCATGAAACCCATAGATATCCGTGAAACTGCTGGACTGATCCGGAGTGTTCTGGACAAATAATCCTATATAAAAAACGACCACCATGATATGGATAAAGCCGCTCACGTGAAGCCTTGTGAAAGCCGCGTGAATCGTTACAATTGAAGAAACAGGAAGTCAAATGCCATTTAACGATGTGAAAGATGTTCAAAAACAGCTGGAATCGGTCCGTTATATCGCTTCCCAGGAAATTGCCACCGTGGTCTTTCTTGCAGTGGCGACTGAAAAGCCGATATTGATAGAAGGTCCGGCCGGTGTCGGGAAAACACAACTGGCCAAGGCCCTGTCCATGTGCCTGGATCGTCAGCTCATCCGCCTTCAATGCTATGAGGGGCTGGATGAAGCCAAAGCCCTCTATGAATGGGAGTATGCCAAACAACTGCTCTATACCCAGATGGTCAAGGACAGGATAAATCACGTCATCTCCGATGCCCGCACTCTCCCGGAAGCCGTGGATCGGATCGCCAGCCAGGAGGATGCGTTTTTTTCAGAGCGGTTTGTGCAACCCCGGCCGTTGCTGCAGGCGATCTCCTCTCCGGATCCTGTGGTCCTCCTGATCGATGAGGTGGATAAATCCGACCCTGAATTTGAAGCGTTCCTGCTTGAACTCTTGTCCGATTTCCAGGTGACCATCCCGGAATTGGGAACCCGGAAACCACTGACCATCCCCCTGGTGATACTCACGTCCAATAATTACCGGGATATGAGCGATGCATTGAAACGGCGCTGCCTGCACCTGTATATTGATTATCCGGAACCTGAAATCGAGATGGAGATTGTCCGGATGAAACTTCCGGGTATTTCCGTTAAGCTTGTTGAACAACTCATACGGACCATTACAGCGATCCGGGGCATGGAGCTTAGGAAAAAGCCTTGCATTTCAGAATCCATTGACTGGGCCAGGTCCCTGATTGCCCTTGAAAAAGATGAACTGACCCTTCCTGACGCATCTGCAACCTTAAATACCGTTTGCAAGTATCGTTCGGACCTTCTCAAGGTCCGGCAGCAGCTTTCCCAAATGATTTAAACCCATGCTCAACTCCCTGATCAAATTCGCCGAATGCTGCCGCGCATGGGACCTTAGGGTCTCCACCATAGAGGTGATGGACTGTGCCGCCCAGTTGAACCTGGTTCCGATCAGGGGTGAAAATGATTTTAAAACCGTTCTGAGGGCTAATTTTGCCAAAAGCCGGCGGGAACAGAAAAAATTTGATCAGGTGTATCATCTGTATTTTCATCAACGTCCCATCCCCTTGGATCATGACAGGGAAGCGGTATCCGGTGAGATCGTGAAAGAGGGAATTGAAAAGCTGCTGGAGGAATTTGTTAACCCGGAAAATATGACAGAGGCGCAACACGGCTTTGCCCGGATGATCCAGGGGGAACCCGCTGCGTTTTTGGACCATGTCCAGCGTCTCCAGAGTGCGGAGGAGAAAAGACAGAAGGCGATTAAATCAAACCTGGCACAGCTCTCCGGGAAATTGTCTCTGATGCTGGCCATTTCACAGATGACCGACCGGTTCATTGATCAGGTGAAGCGCACTGAAACCGACCCAGCGCTTCGCAGGCAGTTGATTGATCATCTGTCTGACCGCGCTCAGCATGCCAGGAGTTTGATATCCAGGGAGCCGGATTACTATACCGATATGCTGGTTGAAACCGGCGATACGCAGTCCGGTCAAACCGATCTTGCCACACAGCCTTTGAGCACCATGGATCCGCATCTGATGGATGATATGAAAGAGATGATCGCAAGACTGGTCAGGAAACTGAAGGATCAGATGGCCCGGCGATACGCCGTGAAAAACAGGGGCAGTATCGATGTCAAGCAAACGCTCAGGCGTTCGGCAAAGTTCCAGGGGGTGCCCATTGACATCCGATACAAGGCACGGGAAAAGACCCGGGCAAAAATTGTGACCCTTTGCGATATCTCGGGATCGGTATGGACAGCCTCGAAGTTTATGCTTCACTTTCTCTATTCATTGCAGGACTGCTTTTCACGGGTCAGAAGTTTTGTATTTGTTTCTGACCTGGTGGAAATTACCGATTTACTGGAGACCCCTCAGGTTTCAGGGGCTCTGGACCGGGTGATGAGCAATCCGGGCATCAATACGCATGCGCGTACTGACTACGGCATGGCATTTCAACAGTTTAAACATCAGGCACTCCGGGAGCTGGACAAGAAAACCACAGTGATCATCTTGGGGGATGCCCGTTCCAATTACCAGAATCCACAGGCAGGTATCCTTTCGCAGATCCGTGAGAAGGTCAGGCGGATGATATGGCTGAATCCTGAGCCACAACACACCTGGTATACCGGGGATAGTGAAATCCGCCAATACCGGAAACATTGCCATGAATTATGTGCCTGCAGCAACCTGTCTCAACTGGAAGATTTCATCAGAAGGCTGGTCCTGTGATCCATTCAGCCTGTCAGGTAGAATCATGGCAGGAGTTGGCCATTCGGATGGAGTCGAAATAGATCATGGGCAGCTTTGACTCGATGGTGCGCCCCGAAATCATCTGAAGTACCTTTTTATTCCATTCACCCTTTTCAAATGAATTGATGATATTGAGCATGGTATTGAAGTTACGGTTTGACCCGAGAAGGGCGTCATTCAGGTGTTCTGAGAACCCGATCACCTTCAGGACCTCTTCCATGTCATGGTCGAGCAGGGCATCCATAAAAGAAAACAGACCCAGCGTGAACAGCTCGTCGTTGGAAAAATCCGTTCTCACCATGGTTCCGAGTTTTTCACACATCCGTGCCCGTACCACGGATCTGCGAATCAGTTCATTGGGTTTTTCACGGTTCAAATCAGACACGGCGATCACGCTGATAAATTTTTTGAGTTCATCTATCCCGAGATAGTTTATGGCATCCTTGATCGTGTTGATGGGGTTGTAGGTCTTAAAATAGGCGGAGTTGATAAACTTGAGCAGTTTATAAGAGATACCCACATCTTTTTTGATCAGGTCTTCAATTCTCACCAGGTCAATATCCCGCCGCTGGAGTTCGGTGATCAGTTTGAGTTTGACCACCTGGTTTGAGGTGATATCTTTTTTGGACAACACTTCGGGCTTGGAAAAAAAATAGCCCTGGAACAGTTGAAACCCCAACTCCTTTGCATATTGGAACTCATCATAGGTTTCGATTTTTTCTGCCAGGAATTTGACCGGACTGTCGCCTTTGATACTGTTTATGGTCTGTTGGATTTCATTTTCAGAACTTGTCCTGAAATCCAGTTTGATGATATGGCTCAACCGGATCATGGGATTGAATTTCTCATCATACAAAAAATCATCCAGGGCAATGCGGTACCCGGTTTTCCTGAGTTCGCTCAGGGTTTCGATGAGCTCCGGCTCCGGTTCAATATCTTCGAGGACTTCAATGATGACATGCTCTCTTGGAAAGAGCCTCGGCGTTTTTTTCAGCAGCAGGTCCCGGGTGAAGTTGATAAAGCCCGGCCTGTTCTGGAGAATCTCCTTGAGTTCAAAGGAAAAAAACGTGTTTGAGAGGACATTTAATGTGGCCACATCACCGTCAATATCCGGGAATGCATTTTTAAGACCGTCCCGGAACAGCAGTTCATATCCGTACACATTTTTCCGGGTATTGAAGATCGGCTGCCGGGCTACAAATATGTCCATCCTTACAAGGCCTCCCAATGGAGCGGTGTTGAGATTCGAACGCATTCAGGACCAATTTATCACTATATATCAGATTTGTATAATTATTTTTATTCATTTGACTTAACGAGGTTTAGAAATAAACAACCCGGCTCATTGTGTGAAACCGGGTTGATTTTAAAACGTGAGGGAGTCAAATGCCGGAGTTGACTATTTGGGCCGCTGTTTCATTGATTTGATCCGTATAGAGATATCTTTCCAGCGCTCCTTTTCAATACGGTCCGCACTTTTAACCTGCCGCTGGGCCATAAAAGAGAGTTCTTTTTGTATTTTATGGTAGCTGTCCAGGCGATCCTGCGTCAGCTCTCCGCTGTTCAGTGCCCCAAGCACGCCGCACCCGGGTTCATGGGTATGGCTGCAATCTGCAAACCGGCATGACCGGGCAAAATGTTCTATTTCAGGGAAAGCCGAAGGGGTCCCTGAATCATTGTCCCAGAATGCGATTTCCCGGATGCCGGGATTGTCAATAATCATCCCGCCATTCGACATCAGGATCAGGTCACGGGTTGTGGTGGTGTGCTTGCCTTTACCGACACGTTCACTGACGCCTTGGGTTTCCTGGATCTGGTTTCCGGCCAGACAATTCAACAGGGTGGATTTCCCAACACCTGAAGAGCCGAGCATGGCAATGGTGCACCCGGGCTTCAGATATTCGCTCAATGGGTCCATACCGGACCGGTTAACCGAGGATATGGGGTGAACCGGCACCCCCCAGGCCACATCAGCCACCTGGTCGATGAATATGCCCGGATCCTCATGCAGGTCTGTTTTAGTCAGGATGATCACCGGCGTGATCCCGCCATTGTAAACCAGGGTCAGGTAGCGCTCGATCCGGCGCAGGTTGTAGTCCCGGTCCAGGCCGCATACGATGAATACGGTGTCCAGGTTGGCTGCCAGCACCTGGGCCTTTAGAGGTGCTTCCCCCTGCCGGCCCCGGGTGCCGGCAGCCCCCCGGGTAAAGGCGTTTTTCCGGGGCAGGATTTTCGTGATCATGGTGTCCTTGATCATTACAAAAT